>JACQTY010000104.1 GCA_016210545.1 Chloroflexota bacterium | reverse complement strand
GCCGGGAGGCCATCTCCACCAATTATGGCACCTCGGCGCGATTCGCCTGCATCACTGTCGCCTGCACCTGGACCTGTAGCCCTGCCTGTTGAGCTGCCGCTATCCCTGACGCGGCCAGCTGCCAGGCGCCGGGCATGCCCCTGATCCTGTCGTGAAGCCGCGGCGTCGCCGAGTCCAGGCTAACGCCTGCTCCCATCACCCCGTAGCCAGCCATTCGCCTGGCCAACTCCGCAGTGAGGAGCGTCCCGTTGGTGCCAACCACCGTGACCAGGCCGCGGTCAGCAGCGCGTCTGACGATGGACAGGAAATCAGGACGGAGCAGAGGTTCCCCCCCGCTGAGCACCAGCATGGCCCCAGGACAGAGTTGCGCTATCTCATCGACTGTTCGATAGCACTCGTTTTCAGATAGCTCGGCTCTTGCCGGCATAGGGGATGCATCCAGGTAGCAATGGCCACAGGCAAGGTTGCAGCGCTCAGTGAGGTTCCAGGATATGAGGGACGGTCTGAATTCCATTGCCCAACCAACCTTCGATTTCGCGCCGGGAGTGGCCAAGCGGCGCGGCTCAGTTCGAGGTGATGAGGACGTGGCAGGGGGCCTGGCGAAGAACATGTTCGGTGGCGCTCCCGATATCGAGGTCTCCGACACAATGCCTTCCAAATCTGCCCAACACTACGAGAGAAACTCCCGAGGCTCTCAAATGCTGGAGGATGCTGCTGGAAGGTTTGCCGGCAAGCAGGGTAGCCCGCACCGCACGCCCGGCCCCTTCAACCTGTCGCTGCGCCGCCTCCAAATAACCCCGGTAGATCCCAGCCAGGCCGGAGTCAATGGCTTCATCGTGGAGCTTGCCCTGGCCATCCATGGAAAACATCCTCTTCATGTCGCCGGACAACGTGGATGCCAGGCTGCTGAAAGCCATGCGGTGCAATTCCGGGTCATATACTGAGACAAGTTCGATGGGCGTGTGAAAGGTGTCTCCCAGTGTGGCCGCCGTCTGGAAGGCCCTCTGCGAGGACACGCTTCCATCCACGCCTGAAAGGACCGCGCCGCCAGGAAACGCGCCCCGTTTGACTACCAGTACGTCTTTCCTCAGCCGTCTCGCTACTCGTTCGCACACGCTGCCAAGCTGGCCATCATCCCTGGCGCCCAGCCCCTGCGCCCCCAGTACCAGCAGATCGTAATCTCCTTCACTGGCCTCCCTCACGACCTCGAGGTAGTTCTTGCCTTCCGCCACCCTGGAACTGTAGGGTACGCCCAGGGAACGGCACCGCTGCGCGAGGGGTTCCAGATAAGAGTAAGATATCATCTCCAGCCCTTTGTGGATGAGCGACCGGTGCTTCTCCCGCTGCTGGTCTAGGCGTGACGGCTCTCGAAACTGGGGAGGCAAGGTGGTTTCCATCTCTCGGAAACGCTCTTGGTGCAACTGGGCAGCGAAGACGTGGAAGCCCGTGACGGAGCTGTTGAAGGCTCGCGCCAGGGAAACCGCCGCGTCGGAACACAGCGAAGAGTAGGGCGAATTATCAATGGCAACCAGTATCCCTGAATACATAAAATACTTGCTCTTCAGCTCTTCTGCGACTCGCGTCGTTTCCGCAACCCGCGTATCGCCAGCCATTCCAGAAGCCCTACCACCGCGACAGCCACCAACGGCAAGACGAATACAGATGAACCAGCGGGTTTCTCAAGGGACAGGAAGTACCAGGTAGAAACGCCCTTCTCGCCGCCCCTCTCGTTCTTGCCGCCGTCCCAGGCGGCAAAGTTAATGGGGATGGTCTGCCCCGGCGCGAACTCGAACTGCCCCTGCTTTCGGGGGATGGAGAGGGCTAATTGCCATCGGCCGTCTTTCCATACCGCCTTTCCCTGGCCGTCCTGGTCGGAATCGGTAGTCAGCGAACCGAAGCCAGCGGCGGTCAGCTTCTCGACAGGCGTCTTAGCCCTGAGTTCAGGGTCGGAAATTGGGTTGCCCGCGCCCCAGCCGGCCACGTACACCTTGTCGTTGGGCAGAGGGCCGGCTTTGCCGTAATCGGCTGATGCCGGTATCTGTCCGGGACCTTTCCCCGAATTAGGATAGAAATCGGCCACCATGCCCTTGAACTCCGCTGCCGCGTCATAGGCCGGGCTGTACTGCCAGTCAGCTTTCCAGTGATAGATGCTGACAGGGTTGTTTGGCTCGCCCATCGCAAAGTAGGGGACTTTCTTTGACGGGTCGGCGGGGAACTGGACAGCCGCCGCGTCGCGGAAGTTGAGCATCCGGCCGATGTTCGTATTAGACGTCTTGTCCCCCCATTCGAGGAGGAGGCCAACCTGGCTGTCATCATAGAGGGCGCGAGCGGTTATGTCCTTGACGCCGTTATCGTAGGTCCGGGGTTTCACCACAGCCTGCGGCGCTAGCGATACCGTCAGCGCTTCGGCCTGTTGCCACGCGGGAGCTTCGGGGTCCAAGGGCACCTGGCTCACCCTCCGGGCTATGAACGTGGCTTTTCCCTGGGCGGAAGCCCCCTTGGACCGTAATAGGGCTACAAGGGCCGCCGCCCCAAGCGCAGCCCCGGCCTTCTGAAGGAAATGTCTGCGCGGCGCCACAGCCGCCTGGACCGCGTTTGCCATACTTTGCCTCACTTCACCCTGGTCAGATCGCCGCTGAGGTACTTCTTCATAGCATCTGACTCGTTGCCGGGCGAGAAACCGGTGGTGGCCGGCGCCCACACACCCTTGCCACCCATGCCTCCGTCCTCTGCCTTAGTGATCTTGACCATCGTCTCTTTGGGAACGCTGTTAATGCCGTGATTGTCGCCCTCGAAGCCAAAGACAAAGCCCATCCTGGCCTTGCTCTTGTGGAACAAGGTGTCTGTCTGGTGCATGGGCATGAGCCAGGAGCGAGTGATGGACTGCTGGCCGCCGTAGCGGAGGTTAGATTGATAGCCGGTGTCCGCCGACACGGCTCGGCCATCGGGCCGTGTCTCGTGCGCCTTGACTGTCTTCTCGGTAGCGATAAAGGTGGCGTGCTTCATCATCACGAAGTCATAGGGATATGCCGGGTTGTACCTGACCCGTAGCATGAGCCGGGCCACCTTATAGAAGGGGTCGTCGGGCCTCCAGCCGATATACGGGCGATCAGCGGCATTTGCATCCACGTAGACATAGTCGCCGTCATTTATCCCCATATCCCTGGCTGCTTTGGGGTTCATGTGGAGTTGGTGCTCGCCCACGCCCGGCGAACGTTTGTCCATCCGGTACGGGTCCCCAAAGTTGCTATCCCATATGAGGTTCCAGTCCGCCACGCTCCACGACGAGTGGACACGATGCCTTGTTTTAGGGGTAACGCAGAAGAAGCGATAGCCCTTTTCGACCAGGGGGTTCTTGGTTTTCTTCACCTCTGACCACGGCAGCTTGATGTTGCGCACTGTGCGCTCTTCCCATCCCAGATGGTCAGGCGGTATGCCATAATCGTCGGGCCGGATATATGGGTTGCCGCTGACAATCACATTGGGCAGGTAGATAGTGGCCTCCGGCCCTTCGCGATGGACTATGAAGTTTTCCCCATATTCGAGGACCTCTTTTTCATCGTTATAGGCTTGCAGCCTTCCCGTGGGCGTATAGAAAGGAACGCTCTCCTTGATCTGCTCCCAGAAAGGCTCGCGGGGATAGGTGCGGAAAAGCATCAGGGCGCCGCCCGGCACGCCGTATTTGCCCGCCATTATGTCCGATACCTTGTAACCCTTGGTAGTCGTCGACGAGTCCAGAAGCCTCTGTATGTAGACCTCGCTCTTGCCCTCCAGGGCGAACTTCCAGTAATCGGCATACCCGCTGGCGCCGGTGAGCTCGGTCAGTTTTTTGGCGAGCCCGGCCATGATCATAGTGTCGTCTTTGGTGTCATACAGCGGCTTGATGCCACCCTTCCATATCTGAAGGAAGGGGTTGGAGCAAGAGGCGGTCACCTCCAGGTCCTGGAACTCCATCCACGAATTGGCCGGAAACACGGCGTCGGAGTACTCCACTGAGGACGTCATCTCTATGTCCGAAGTGATGATAAGGTCTATCTTGGGGTCTACATTCTTTATCATCTCGTAGGCCCACTTGGCATTGTTTATCAGGTTGACGTTGGTAGTCCAGATGAGCTTGGTGGGCGTGGGCATGTGGCTCTTGCCGGTAAACACCTTGCGCCCGTATTTGGGGGTGTCCACGATCAAAGGCTTGTCGCCGTGGGCCCAGTACCCCACCTCTTCATCGTGCGATAGCTTGCGGACCTTGATCTCGCTCCCTGAAGCATTGGAGTCCAGGTTAGGACTGAAGGGGTCCTCGGCGATCCAGCCGGCAAAGCCCGGCCCGGTCCAGGATGATCCCTGGAAGAGGGCTGCCTTGTAGTTGCCCGCCCAGGTGTGGCAGCCCGAGCCGAGCTTGCCCACGTTGCCGGTCAGGATGAGGGGCAAGTAGTTGGCCCTGTTCATCTCCGTAGCGTGGAACCAGTGGTTGAGACCCTCTCCGATATGGATGGCGGCGGGCTTAATGGTGGCTATATCGTGAGCCAGACGCTGGATCAGCTCCTTTGGCGAATGGGTAATTTCCACCACCGTGTCCAGGTCATAGTCCTTCAGATGTATCTTGTACATCTCGAAGAGCGGTATGACCTCCAGCTCTTTGCCGTCCACCAGTTTGACCGTGAACTTGCCCTCCAGGGCCGGGTCAATGCCCTTCGCTGTCATCTTGTCACCGACGTCGTCCCGGGAGATGGCCTTTGGGGAATTGGTCTTGGCGTCCCAGACAACGAAGTCGCCGATTACCTCCCTTTGCTCCGGGGTCAGGCCCTGGATTTTGAAGCTGGGGCCAGTGGAAATGTCCTGGTTCTTGTAGCCAGGGAATACGTCCTTGGGCTGAAGCCGCTTAAGGTTATCGGTCCTCACCAACAAGGGCAGGTCGCTGAACTTCTTGACGAAGTCCGCATCATAAAGCTTTTCATCGATCAGTACCTTCGATATCCCGAGTAGCAAGGCGGTATCGGTCTGCGGTCGGATGGGTATCCAGTAGTCGGCCTTGGTGGCCGGCGGGCTATATTCCGGGGCGACGACAACGATCTTGCCCCCCCGCTCCATCACTTCGATGAAGAAATGGGACTCGGGCATCTTGTTTTCCACCAGGTTCTTCCCCATCTGGATGTGCAACTTGGTAAACCTTAGCTCGTTGAAGTCAACGTCGGAGCCCTGGAGGCCATGGACGAACGGCTGCCCCGGGGCCTGGTCGCCGTGCCAGGTGTAGTTCGACCAGATCTTGCCGCCCACGGCATTCTGCGGAGAGACGCCTCTAACCTGGGTGTCCATGATGGCCAACATATTGCTAAAACGGTAGAGACCGTATTTGCCGATCACACCGGTCAGCCCCATTCCACCTCTGAGCTTCATGGTGGCCACTCCGGCCCCATGCGTGTCCTCCACCATTTCCGGGGTATAGCCGTCGGCTAGCAGTCGCTTCTTGCCTTCCTCGCCGCTGTAGGTCCGGGCAATATTTATCATACCTTTTCCTACATAGGTGAAGATGTCATCCCAGGACATCCGCAGGAACTCGTCCGATCCCCGGGAGTCGAACTTATACTTTGTCCGGTTCTGAGGAGTCAGCTCCGGGAAGCCGTCATCGGCCCATTGCTTCCAGCCTTTGCGCAGCATGGGGTATTTCAGCCGGTAGGGCCCATAGATGCGCCTTACAAGCGTGTATCCTTTGAGGCACATGCGGGGGTTCCAGTGCCGGGTGCACGGGTTGCCAAACAGGTCCTTGTAGTTCTGGTTCTCGTAGCCCTGTTCGCAGCGCATGACCACGCCGTTGCGCACGAAGGCAGATACCCGGCAGTGGTGGGTATCGTTCGGCGAGCAGACGAAGAAGAACCGGCTATCGTAACGGTACTGGTCTCTGTAGACCTTCTCCCAGTCCCGGTCGGGGTAGAACTCCAGAGGGTTCCCTACTTCGGTCGGGGCCTGGAGGGCCTGCAACTTCAGCTCATGTCCACCCAGGATAGCCGCGGCAACCCCGACGGTGGTCCCCACCGTTGCCCTGAGCAAGTCTCGCCTGCTAAGCTTCATCTACGATACCTTTCTACCAGACGCCCACTTGAATGGCGTAGTATTCGCTGCACCGGGGGCACATCCCTTCCTCAACCTTCCAGCGCGGAAACTCCGCCAGCACAACGGCCAGCGCTGCCGTGGGCGGATCCACCCACTGGAAAGTGGGGAAGTGGCACAACGGGCACTTGGCGCCGGGCGTGCGAGGGGTGGGGACCGCTTCCGTCCCCAGAAACTTTTCCGGCCCCACAGCCTTCTCCATAATGTCCTGATGACGTAACAGAGGCTCATCCCAGAGCCGCTGGAACACAGCCTCTCTCCGTTCCTCCGGCAAGGCAGCGAACAATGTCGCGAAACGCCGCTGCCAGATGTCCCGGTCAGCCGTAGTCTCTTTGCCGCACCGGGCCAGACGGCTTTCAATGGAAATGTCCCACAGAAAGCCGTAGCGTTCGCGGGCAGCGGCCTCCTGACTGGGCGTCAAGTCCAGTGGCTCCAGGCGGTAGTCAAAGGCCCGGTCGAGCATGTCGCTGATATGCATGAACTCGTGTCTCAGGAACACCTCAAGCGAGTGGGGATCCAGGAACCGTTCCGGGCATAACTTGACGCCCACCCGCTGGCCATCCCAGCTCAGATCGGCGCCCTCCTCCCTCCTGGAACGGGCCCTGGCTACCAGGAACTCCGATATCTCCCCATCCAGGACGCGGAACTCGCTGGTCACGCTGGTCACTGGCGCGTCCAATCGCCATTCTTCCATCAGGCTTACCTGGACGAGGTAGAACCCATCCTGGCGCTTCTCCACGGGTTGCTCGTAGACCTTGTCCTGGAGGGATCGCCACCGCTCCAGCCGCTCGGGGTAACCGCCGCTGGCAAGCTGGATGACCTCATCCGCCAGAGCTGGCTCAAATACAGTCTTCACCGCAGTCCTTTACCTCCCAGGCCGGTCCGCTTTTCAGTTGCAATGCCCTGGAACTGAGGTCCGTTTCCGCCAGCAATTTCGGCTGGGCCCCCATAAGTTGGGCGTCGGTAGCCAGGAATTGACGGCCTACGCTGGCTACCACCTGGTAAAAGCGGCCCGTCGTCTTCCGTTCCAGCAGTCTCAGGAACAGCGGCGCCCAGCAGCCAAGGTGGCCTTCCAGAAACGTCTTCTGCATTTCCCGGCAAAGGCCAGCCTTCTCTGCCCCGTACCGCTCCCAGGCAAATGCCTCTTTGAAAGTCAGGAAGTACATGAACTCCATCTCGACCCCAATGTGGTCCAGCCGCTCCTCCGAGGTGGATTCCAGCCCGCTGCTCCTGTAGAAAGCCGCCACATCGCCGAGCCGCGTGGCCTGCTGATAGATGCTTGTATTGCCGTACTCCGCCTCGTACGGAGGAGAATCCGGGCTCACGGTGTGGCCGAAAGCCTGGAGATAGTCGGACTGTCGCTCCTCCACGGAGTGCCCCACATCCTTCAAAGGGTTAAGGGCGGTCGCCAGTTCAGCCAGCCCGAGGCTAAGCAACGACTCGTGCGCCGAGAGTAGTTGCTCCAGCAAAGCCTCCCTGGGATAGAGAAAAGCCCGGGCCAGGAAGGAATACACCTGGCTCCTGGAAAGGGCCAACTCGGCCTGTCTAGATAGAGTTGAGGTACTGGGGGTCTCTGACATAAACGTCCTCTTGCACCTTCACGCGGGTAGCCTCTTTGCCGGCAGCGTCGTACCCGATGACGGTATCATCGTACATTTCCCAATTCTGACCGTTGATGGCGGCCTCGTATATCTTTGGCCCTTCTTTGATCTCATATCGGAAGATTATCTTCTGAGTAGTGCGGAAGAGTTGAAGGACTGCCAGCAGTTCCCTGGATGGGGCCATATACCTGGCAATGGCGTCATCCACACCCGGGCCGAACATCTGCTTCAAATAGGGACGGTATACCCAACGCGGCGGTATGTAATAGCCGTTAGGCTCGGTGCCAAACTGGGGATACAGCGGCAAAGCAACTTTCTCCACTTTCACCAGGTAATAGAGCGGGTTGTACCTGTCCTCGGCCCAGTTCCCCTCTTCGTTTTTCTTCACCAGTCCCTGCATTCTGATCTTACCGACGCAAGCGGTCATGCATCGCGTCTCCATGGGCTGCCCCTCAGAAAGGGGGTCCTTGCCTTCGACCCTGGGGTAGCAGGCGATGCACTTCTCGGAGACGCCGGTTGTTGTATTGAACATAGGGCGCTTATAGGGGCACTGCTCGACACATTTGCGGTATCCACGGCACCGTTTCTGGTCGATGAGGACGATCCCGTCCTCCGGCCTCTTGTATATGGCCTTGCGAGGGCAGGCCGAGAGGCAGGCGGGGTAGCTACAATGATTGCACAGCCTTTGCAGGTAGAAGAACCACTGGTCGTGCACCGGGAGTTGAGTGCCCTTGGGCCAGACCCCGGGGGCCCCGTCGGAACCTGTGGCGGTATCCTCGTAGATGTTGGGGGCCCGCCATTCCTCATCAGCGGGGATGTAGCCTGCCGCGACCTCTTCTTTCTGCTTGTCATTGTGAGCGGCCTCGAAGACCGTCGCCCCTTCGTACCTCCCGTACGGGGCATCGGGCCTTTTCGCCGAGGCGTCCCACACCTGTCCTCCAGGATTGGCTTTCTCCAGGAGAGACAGGGTCTTAACGTCATAGAACTGCGGGTAGCCTCCGTAGGGCTTGGTTTCGACGTTGTTCCACCACATGTACTCCTG
>JACQTY010000103.1 GCA_016210545.1 Chloroflexota bacterium | reverse complement strand
TGACTGGCTCTGGCGAGCTTCCTGACATTCGTCAATGCCTCCTGTATTATGCGGATGACCTGCACCTCTGTGGCCAGTGACAAAGGCGCTAGCCTGTCTTCGTTGATGTTCAACTCTGCTTTCAGGTTGCTCAACTGGCTGAAACGGAAGACATATTCCTTCAGGGCAGGCACCAGCCCTTGCTGAAGGGGCGCCGCCACTCTCAGGCCGAGGATAGCCTCGCGGACTTCTGTATACAGGCCTCTGGCGCTCTCCTCGAGTTCCGAGAGATGGCTTTGAGCCTGGTCTAAGTTGCCTTTGGCCAGGAAGCTCCTTACCGCCTGAGTCTTGATGTTTATATAGCTCAGTACCTGAGCCAGACTGTCATGCATTTCGCGTGCTATTCTCTCTCGCTCCTCAATAGTGGCAGCGCTCTGGACTTTCTCGTGAAGGCGGGCGTTCTCGATAGCCAGGGCGATCTGGTTACCCATGCTGACCAGCAGGCGGAGGTCATCGTCGCAGAAGCAACGGTTGCTCAGAGTGGCTATATCGAACACTCCAATTACTGTGTCCTTTAGTTTCAATGGCATACAGGCCAGACACCGAAAACCACTTTCCCTCAGACCTCCCCTGAGAATTCTCGGGTCTTTGGAAGGGTCTTTGACCACTGAGGGTTCCCCGGATTGAGCGACGCTCCCGATCAACCCTTCACCTAAGCGAAACCTGGTCTTTTCCCGGAAAGCCTTAGCACAGGGGCCAGTCTGGGCACGCAATACTAATTCTTGTGTCGTCTGGTCGAGAAGGAAAAGCTCTCCGGCATCGGCCCCGGTAACCTGTAGCACCCTGTCCAGAGCACGATAGAGGACCACATCCAGGCTTAGCGATTCACTTACCGCCGCAGCCACGCTGTTCAGGGCTGCCAGTTCTTGATTCTTCCGTACGATCTCTCCCTGCATTCTTTCCATGATTCTGAATATAAACCGGGAAAAGATGAAAGCAGCGATCAAGGCTGCAATGAGGACTACCAGGTTGCCCACAACCATAGGATAGGTCTCAACAAACAGGAAATGCCTGGTTAGCTCAAAGATCCCCAGGAAGATGCCTGGAGCTACTATGGTTATGATTTTCAGTACCTTAAGACTTATGTTTGTACTTTTCATATTGATTATCCAACCAGGCATGTTATTGACATTCATTTTAACTCAAAATATTGTGGCCCGCAAAACGCAACGGTAATAGGTGTATGCAGTCCTCTCTCAGGGGATCCTGAGGGAAAATTGTAGCATAACCCCCTATCGTTATGTCCTTCGACAAAGGAAAAACGGGCCAGCCCACAATACCTGGTGGCAGCCCGTTTGCCGTGTCACGCTCGGTTAGTAACTCTCGGCCCGCATCGGGTCATTTCATATAATCGGAAGCTAACTTTGTAGCAGCTCCTCAATCTCATGCTCGGCCTCGTGGAAATCATTTTTGGCGATTAGCTCCAGGGTCTCCTCCACAATGGCTTTCTGCTTATCGGTAGCCTTCAATGCAAACCGCTCCAGATGTTTCTTGACCTCCGCCGCGCTCTTGGCGTCGTTAGCGTTCATCGCCAGGGTGAGATGAAACCGCTGCAAAGTCACACCGGACGGGGCTTCAGATCCAGCCATTTCCTCAATCTCGTGCTCTGCATCGTGAAGGTTGCCTTTATTCAGCAAGTCCAACGCTTTATCCATCTCGGTCTTATGTTGTGGCTCCTTAATTAAAGTCAGGGCATCCTGAAGGTGCTGCTTCGCATCGGCAATTTCATTAGTTTTGATGGCGAGTAGAAACATCCATAGATGCATGGTTTCCGGAGCGGCCTTCTCCCAGGCCAGAACAGGGCTTGCGGCCGGTCCCAGGCTGCGAATAAAGGTTGCTACTTTATCCAAATCCGTATCGCTAAGTTGGGCTTGCGGAAATGCTGGCATCTTTCCTATAGGGGTTCTCACCTGGATTTTTACCGCTGTGATACTGTGGCCAGCCACCATAGGCGCTATAGCCGTGCCTTCACCGTTGGCTCCGTGGCATGCGGCGCAACTCTTGGCATACGCAGCTTTGCCCTCGGCTATTAAGGCCGCGGATGGCATCGCGCCGCCGGCAGGCATGGCGCCTGTCATAGGCATGGAAACAGCGGGCGCAGCCGGGGTTGGGGCTGGTCCTGCAGGTCCCCTTTCCCCGGCTTTCCCCGCTGCTCCGGCAGGACCCGCCGGGCCGGCAGGACCGGCTGGCCCCGCCGGGCCGCGTTCTCCGGCAACACCAGCTTTTCCAGGGGCGCCAGATGGCCCAGCTGGCCCTTGTGCTCCGGGAGGCCCCGCTGGACCTACAGCCCCCTGGCAAGCGCTCAACAGGAATACCCCGACTGCTAATATTGCCAGCACCATGAATACCAGTTTATGCCTTTTAATCACGATTCTCTTACCTCCGAGTTTGATTAAGCGCCTCGCCTACTACTATTTTGCCACTATGGTGGTGTATGTGCCATATGCCTGGGGGTGGTTTTCAACACTACAATAAAGAGCGAGATTAGCATGCCCAAAAGTATAGGGAAAACTGCTTTTAGCCCACACTAAAGGGTAGGGATGCTCTATTCCGTCGTAACGATATTCGCCCTCCGGAAGCCGTTGGGTTACTTGTTGAACGATTTGACACGGGGCATTTTGCCACCTGCTAAGTGTCCCGCAGATTTTTCTCTCTCGGCGCGCTTTACAACACCCAAAACTGTGCTATAATCGGGCCATCTTATTTCCTTACAAACAGGCTTTACCCGCTTTGCAATTGCCCTCATGAACAAGTGAGGAGGGGGTCTGACTCTATGCGCAAGTCCGCCTGGTTCATCCTCCCGGTCCTTATGCTGGCGCTAGTGGCCTGCGCCCCCGCGGCTGCCCCTCCGCCGCCTCCCGCCGTAACGCCGTCTTCTCCGGCGGCATCACCGTCCCCCGAGGCTGTTCGTTCGACTGCTCAGGACGACGCCTGGGCCAGGACCGTAGCCGCCGCAAAGCGGGAGGGCCGCCTGACTATGTACACCTTCAATTTGCCGGGGGACCCGGGGCAGAAGGTGGCCAGGGCTTTTGAGGATGCATACGGCATCCGCCTGGAATTCGTGACCGGGCTGGGGTCCCAGTTGCTGGAGAGGCTAAAAAGCGAGAAAGCCGCCAAGAAGGACATAGCTGATACGTTCGATACCGCTGTGTCTATCCTGATACAGGCCAAGGCGGCCGGACTTACTGAGGCCGCGGGTAACCTGCCGGTCCTGGCTGAAAGCAACGTCTGGTATTCTTTTCCCCGTGTGGATGTGGAGGGGCACGTCTTTGCCTGGTCGGTGTCCCTGAGCACGCCGTTCATAAACTCCAAACTCATCAAGCCCGGGGAGGAGCCCCGCACCTTCAAGGAACTGATAGAGCCTAAGTGGAAGGGGAAGGCAGTCGTCGCCGCTCCCGCAACAACCCCGAACATAATATACTTGTATGTCAAGCGCAGCCAGCTAGGACTGGATGATAACTGGTTCCGCCGGCTGGCGGCCAACGATCTTAAGATAGCGCCCAGCATTAGAGACTCTATTCAGATTGTCTCCATTGGCGAACGGGCTATCGCCCCCGAGCTTTCGGCCACAGTTTTCGGCGACACGATCTCAAAGGGAGCGCCGGTGCGGGCGCTATACATGGAGGAGGGTCTCGTCTCCAGCCTGTCCTCGGGGATAAGCATAGTGAAGAACGCCCCCCACCCCAACGCTGCCCGGCTCTTCGCCAACTGGGTGCTCTCCAACCCGGGCCAGCGGGTATACGGCGAGGCGAAGAGCCTCATCCCCGTGCGCTCCGACGTTCCTCAGTTCGTCCCACAGGACGCTGTCGTGAAGCCGAAGAAGGTCATAGATATGGACCTGAGCGACCAATTGGAGACAGCACGCGTGCAGCGCGAGAGAGAACTGGACAAATTGTTCGGCGGGCAATGAATCCCGACCGGTCCAGACAATGCCTTAGTTCCAATGAAGGCGGACAGCCGAGTAAAGTTTGAAAGGAGTATCTGAGCCATGATGATAATAGATGCCAGGAACCGGCCGCCGACGCCGGAGTCCACGGGGATGTTCGAATCGGGGTGGTACAAGAAGGTGATCTCGGCGCGGGTGGCCCGCTGGGAGCAGCCTAAGTCGATGCTGACCCACGACCTGAACATGTGGTGGAAGGAGTTCGATGAGGCGGGACTCAGCAAGGCTGTCGTCTGCCACCGCAACACGCCGGGCGTCCCCGGCGCCCAGGTCTCCAACGATCACATTGCGGACCTGGTCAATAAATATCCTGACAAACTCATAGGAGTGGCCGGGATAGACCCTTCGAACACCTTGCACAAGGCGCTGCCGGAGATCGAGCGGTCCATCAAAGTCCTGGGGCTCAAGGGCGTGTGCATGGAGCCGGGGGTCGTCCGTCCTCCCATGCAGTTCAATGCCCCGCGCCTCTACCCAATGTACGATAAGTGCCAGGAGCTTCGGGTCCCGGTATTTCTTCTGGATACTCCTTTCATCGGAGAGGGCATCGAATGGGGCCATCCCCGGACCATCGAGCAGGTTGCCAAGGACTTCCCCAAACTCAATATCGCTGTGGTGCACGGGGGCTACCCCTGGGTGATGGAGATGATAGCCCTGGGCTTCCGCTACAACAACGTTTTCATTATGCCCGACATCTACATCTTTCTGCCCAACGGCAATCTCTACCTGGAAGCGGCCAATAACGCTCTCGAGGACTCCTTGCTTTATGCCTCGGCGTACCCGGTGCACTCGATGAAGGCTATGCTCGATGCTTTCATGAAGTTCCCCATGCGCGACGAGGCCAGGGAGAAGGTATTCTACAAGAACACGATGCGTCTGTTCGGTATGTAAAGACGGTACCCAGGAGAACCGGTCTTGTCCGTCGCCGTGGGTAACGCGCAGAACAGAGATTTAGGAAGTCCAGGCCCAATTTATTGGGCCTGGACTTCCTGTTTTGTCGGATGGCAGCTCCACTATATCTGCTCAGTGACCGTCATAGGACGGCCTTGCCCGGTCCGCAGGGCTGAACCGCGCATTGATCTGGCCTGCGCGTCTCTACGTAGTGGTTCCAACGACTTGCCAGCCTCTTCGTAATCCCCCATAACCCGCGTGTGACAGTACGTTCTTAATCCGCCATCATTATCCCTCTCAGTCTCCCTTTTCCAAAGGGAGAGGTCATAGCGGCCTCTCCAAGACAGTTGCTGCACCAATTTGGTGAAAAAGATGCTGTTTTGCCAAGATTCAACGGGTGGTGGATTTTGGACGTTCTCCCTATTGCCAAGCCGGAGACTGCGCCTTTATAATAGGGGCAACCTGGCCTCCTGAGCCGAGAGGGTCAAGAGGCCAGGTTATCGCGATTACTCGATATGAGAGGAAATGAGCCTACCCGCTGCTCAGGTGCAGACCAAACTGTTGGTGCTCACCGCCGACATGCTGAACGAGTACGCCACGTTGTTCAGCGCCAAGTACCTGGTCAAGCTGTGGAACCGTCAAGCCGTTGGCCTTGCAAACAGATAGTAGGAGGAATTGTGACTGAAAGAGTTGTCGAACGTCGCAAAGAGCC
Source organism: Chloroflexota bacterium (assembly GCA_016210545.1). Classification (GTDB taxonomy): domain Bacteria; phylum Chloroflexota; class Dehalococcoidia; order JACVQG01; family JACVQG01; genus JACVQG01. The sequence continues at coordinate 59,787 of JACQTY010000103.1, read as the reverse complement.
CGAACCTCAGGAACTCGTATTCGAATACCTGCAGGAGTACTACCGGGTAAGAAGGGAGCAAGGGGAGAAGGGCACTATCGTAGTGAAGGGAAAGGATGTTCCCTGGGAGCAGAACCGGCAGGGGCTGATCCACTTCTACACCCATCCTAAGAACTGGCGCAGCCTGGCGGCCCCCGGTTGGTCCTTGTTCGTCCACTATATCAAGAAACAAGGGGGCAGGCACACCCATCAGGGTGGTCTCGGCCTGTTCGTGCTGGAGGGCAAGGGCTACTCGGTAGTGGACGGAGTCCGGTTTGACTGGGAGAAGGACGACCTGATCCTGCTGCCCATGAAGCCTGGTGGCTGCGAGCACCAGCACTTCAACCTATCGGACAAGCCGTCGGAGTGGCTCGCTTTCATATTCAATCCGTTCTGGGATGCCACGGGTAACCTGAAGGTGCAATCGGAGACTTCCCCCGACTGGAAAGGCCCCAACGAACCGCCGCCTGTCCCGCCTCACGTCGGTTGAGAAGGCTATACGCCTAATACCTTGTAGCAGCATCTTTGTCGCTACCGCACAGGCCCCGACAAGTCGGGGTGCCACCAGTATCAACAGCAAACGTTACATGCTACTGGCCAGAAGTGGCCCCACTGCAGCGGGGCCACTTCTGGCCCAGGCGGCGACAGAACCCCGACTTGCCCCATCCCCGGGTTTCTCGGCCCTGAGTACACGATGTCTGGACCCCCTTGTCTCGGCGTCTCTTGCCCTGTCTTGCAGTTGGCCGTGGGGCTGCACCCAAACGAGCGCCATGGTCGGGCTTTACAAAACGCCGAGAAATGATAGAATGAGTGCAATTACTTTTAGTCAGCCGGGTCCGGGTTAGCGACAGTCTCCGGGCAGGCGAGACAAGAATTGAGGCGAAAGATGAAGAAGTTATTGGCTCTGCTCGGTATTGTGTCCACCTTGGTCGCTCTGATGCTTGCTGCCTGCGCGCCCCCGCCGGCTCCCGCTCCTGCCGTGCCGGCGCCGGCAAGGACTGCGGCCGCGCCTGTCAGCGCCCCCCAGACTTCTCCGGAGCAGGCTGCCTGGGACAAGGTGGTCCAGGCCGGGAAAAAGGAAGGCAAGGTAACTGTCTACGGCTATACCTGGGTCGGAGATACCGGTGTGGCGATGTCGAGGGCCTTCAAGAGCCGGTATGGGATTGACCTGGACATAATAACGGGCCGCGGCGCGGAATTCGTCGAACGGATGAAGACCGAGAAGAGGATGGGCGCCATGACGGCGGACGTGTTCGAGGGGTCCGTGACTCATTTGACCAACGCCCGGGTGGCCGAGACCATGACGGCGAGCGCCAAGGGTTTGCCGGCATTAGGGGAAAAGGGGGTCTGGGCGGTGGAGCCGCTGTCCCAGGACAAGGATGGGGTCATACTGGCATTCATGCCTCTGGTGGGTCCTCCTTACATCAATACCAACATGGTCAAGCCGGGTGACGAGCCCAAGAGCTGGGCGGACCTCCTTCAGCCGAAATGGAAGGGCCAGATGATGGCCACCGACCCCGCCATCAGCACCGGCGCTTACCGTTTGGTGGGTTATGTCAGGTACGGGGTTTTCACCGAAGACGCGTTGCGCCAGTTCGCGAATCAGGATATCAGGTTTACCACGGGTGTGCAGCAGGAGACCCAGTTGCTGGCCCAGGGGCAGCGCGCCCTGTCTCTTTTCATGGTCGACTCGGATGCGGCATCTCTGGTAAAAGCCGGCGCGCCGATAAAGGCGGTTTCCATGAAAGAGGGTGTGGTAGCCCTGGTGATGGGCATCGGGCAGGTGAAGGACAACCCCCACCCCAATGCGACCAGAGTGTTCCTGAACTGGTTGTTCACTCAAGAGGGACAACAAGTGAACGCCGAGGCCAAGGCCAGCAGCTCGGTGAGGAAAGATGTACCGAATTTCACGCCGCCAGCGGCCAAAGTGGATACGAAGCTGCTAACGCTGACGGATGACATGATGAACGAGCAGGCGAAGCTGTTCGCCGACAAGTACCTGGTCAAGTTGTGGAACAGGTAGGTTTGGGGTGCGTACTGTCTTCCAGGAAGGAGTACGTGGACAAAGCCGGGGCGTTGTTGGCCAGCGTAGAGTAGAAAGGAAGGAAGCGTGACCGAGAAAGTCATCGAACGGCGCAGAGAACCCGAACCCGAGGAACTTATCTTCGAGTACATGCAGGAGTTCTACCGTGTCCGCAGGGAGCAGGGGGAAAAGGGGACGGTGGTCATCAAAGGGAAAGACGTGCCCTGGGAGCAGAACCGGCAGGGCCTCATAAAGTTCTACACGCATCCCAAGAACTGGCCGAACCTGGCCGTACCCCACTGGGCCCTCTTCGTGCACCATATCAAGAAGCAGGGGGGCCGTCATACGCACCAGGGCGGCCTGGGGCTATTCGTACTGGAGGGCAAGGGCTATTCCGTGGTTGACGGAGTGAGATATGATTGGGAAAAAGACGATCTGATCGTGCTGCCTATGAAGCCAGGCGGCTGCGAGCACCAGCACTTCAACCTGGACCCGGACAAAGCATCGCAGTGGCTTGCCTTTATCTTCTGGCCTTTCTTTGACGCCTCGGGCAACCTTAAGATACAGTCGGAGAACTCTCCTGATTGGAAAGGGCCGACCCCACCCCCGCCCAAGATCGGCCACGTGGCCTGAGACAGCAGTTCAAGGCGTGTTCGACGTATTGCAGGGGGCGATTAGCGAATTAGCGAATCGCCCCCTACTTGTATCTGTTCTTCCAACTACTGTATTGCCGGAGAGCCGAGAGGGCCCGGGCGGCGCGCTCCGGCGTCGGGTAGGCGGTCTTGTAGCCGGTGTCCTCCAGCCGGGCAGACACCTCTCCGGTCCAGCGCCCCTGTACCCAGGTGACAACCGGTTTTGACTTGCCGTGGGCCGTCTCCTGGATGGTCTTTACGGTTGGCCAACCAGCGATACATATGACGGCATCGACTTCCGGATCATCGAGCAGCCCCTGTAGGCAGGCGGTGTAGACCTTCTTGTATCCGAAAGACATGCCCGCCGACAGCATGTCGAGGGGGTTCTTCGGGGGCGCCCATTTGGAGAAATATTCCCGCAATTGCTCGACGGTCTGCGTGGAAAGCTGGGCCAACTCGAGTCCTTCCTGGACCAGGGCATCCACAGCCATGATGGCGCAGCCGCCGGTTGGGGTGACTATTCCAATCCGATTGCCCTTCAGAGGCGACAGGTGGAGAAGGGCCCTGGTTACGTCGCTTAGCTCGTCACCATCTTTCACCCGCATGATCCCCGCGCAGGCGAACGCGGTGTCGTAGACCCTATCCTGCCCGGCCAACGAGCCGCTATGGGAGGCTATGACACGGGCCGCGGCGCCGGTGCGGCCTGTCTTCAGGGCTAGGATCGGCTTCTGTCTACTCACACGCCTGGCGATGTCCAGGAAACGACGCCCCCGCTTCATACCCTCGATGTGCAACACTATGAGCCTGATATCAGGGTCAGTTTCGAGGTATTCCAGGCAGTCAACGAAGTCTACGTCGCAGGTGTTGCCCAGGTCAATGGCTTTTCCAGCCACGAAATCGGAAAACCCCTCCAGGAAGCCGCCCGACTGAGAGACAAGGGCTACCGGGGCCTTTACGGGCGGTGGCGGTAGGAAAGAAGAGCTGAAGGGCAGGAAGTTGTTCATCGAGCCGAGCGAGTTAGGTCCCACGAGCCGCATTCCCGTTGCGCGGGCGGCCTCTACCACCTCTACCTGAAGGGACTGGCCGTCTTTTCCGGCTTCGGCGAAACCCTCACTGACTATGATGGCGGCTTTGATGCCCCGGCGGGCGCAGCCTCTGACAGCCCCCAGCACCATGTCCCTTGGGACCATGATTACAGCCAGCTCGATTCCGTGGGGAAGGGAATCGGTATCAGGATAGACCTTCACCCCCAGCAGCGAATCGGCGTTTGGGTTTACGGGGTACAGTTTCCCGGGGAAGCCGCAGGTCAGGAGGGTCTCCAGGATATTGAACGACGCCCGACCCGTCCGGCGGGGTACGCCCACAAGGGCGATTGAGTCTGGCTCGAGGAAGGGTCTTATGTTGGAAGGGCCGTCATTGGTGATTATCCGACCCATGCTAGTCCCCCCGATGTCGAATTTCGCCAGCCGGTGACCCGCCATGTATCCGGCGCGTCAGGTTACTGCTACATTATAGAGGAAACTGCATTGTGTTGCGGCCCTGAATCCGCCATCAAATCCCGCTCAAGCTCCCCTTCGGAGATCCTTCGACAGGCTCAGGACTCGCTTTCGCTCGGCTCATCCCGATTCATCGGGATTTTCGAAAGGGAGAGGTGGGTTGGCCGCCTATTTGCCGCAAGCTGCGCCCGGACCAAGTTGCTGCACCAGCCAGGCGAAGAATCGTTCTGTTTCGTGAGATTGAATGGGCGGCGGATTTCGGTTGCGGCCACCCCTTGCAAAATATGGCAACAAACGGCACAATAGGTGAAAAGAAATACAGGTGGAGCGCCTTTGTTCAGGACCAGCCTTCTCATTCTAGCTTGCGTATTTGTCGTGGCTTCTGCGTCCTGCGCGTCTCTTTCTCCCAAGGAGACCCCGGCCCAGCAGGGCGTTTCCGTGCAGCAGTTCAACCAGCGCGTGGGGGACCTGGAGAAACGTTTGAAAGCGCTGGAGGATGCGGCGTCTCAACCGGCATCGAAGCAGATGGTCGATCTGAGGAGAGACCTCGACGACCTGAGGCTCCGGCTTAACTTGCTGGAAACTCGGCCTATGCCCGGTGGGCTATCCCCGGATGAGAAGGCCCAGCTTGAGAGGCTGGACAAGAGGGTGAAAGCTCTGGAACCGACGCCGACGCCCACGGGGAGGCCGGCTTCCGGCCCGGGTACCCCAGCCTCGCCCAGCCCCACGCCGGCGTCAACGCCAGTGGCTTCCGCCGTGGCTGTGACAGCCCTGGAGAAGCGCGTGGATACGCTGGAGAAGCAGGTGCAACAACTGGACAAGCGCGCCGCCCCGACCCCCATTCCAATTCCTACGCAGGCTCCCACACTTACGCCAACGGTAGACCTGGGAATAGTGAACCACAGCTACCAACTGAGCGCGGACAGGAAGACCATAACCATAACGGGGGAGGTGGTGAACAACGGGAAAATCGTGGCTACGCCCCTGGTCGTTGTAGCCACGCTTTACAAGATAGATGGGACAGTACTGGGGTCCGGCAAAGGGACGCCTTTAATATCGTCCTTACCGCCGGGCCAGAGCACGCCGTTTTCATTCACGATCACGGGGCCGGACTTCAATCTTTTCAGCACCAATTACAAGCTGGCGGCTACTACTGCTACCTCTGGCTAATCAGGGCGGGCCTGCCGCCGGAACCGGCTCGTGAGGCGCAGTGAAGGCCAGCATCGAGGACTCGGACGAAAACTATCTCGGGTGCAGAGCGATGAGCGGCGCTGACATTCTGTGGCTAGCTCTGCGCTGGCTGCATGCCATTGCGGCTGCCGGCTGGGTTGGCAGCGCCCTGTTCTATGCCGCCGTTGTGGGCCCTGGCATGGGGAGGGAGACACCAAGTGCCGGGCAAGCTCCGTCGTCCGATCGGGGCTGGACCCTTGGGCAGTCTGCGGCCGGCGAGTGGCGCGAGTTCCAGGAGATAGCAGCCTTTGTGCTCATTATTAGCGGCGCCCTTCTGTCCGTGAACAGGCTGACACAGCCGAACATTGGGGCGGCCTATGCGATTGTTCTGGGGGTCAAGGTGGCGCTGGCAGTCCTGATGGCCCTGCTTGCCCTGCGTGCTGTGACCGGCGTAAAGCGTGGCGCGGCGTCTGCCGGGGGTCTCGTTTCGTCAAGCTGGTTCACGGGTGGTCTGGGAGCCGTAATTGTGCTGCTGGCTATCATACTGCGCATGCTCTACGAGAGGACACTTGCCGCGTAAACCGGTCATGCGCTAGCCAGGTCGGGGGTGGGGGATGCGTAGACAATCGATTTGACATTCCAGCGGTACATGCTAAAATTGTAGGCAATAGTGCATATGTCGAAAGCCGCTGAAAACACTGCTTTTCGGCGGCTTTGGCTAACTGAGAACTACTGAAAACCAGGAGGTTCGTCCCTATGCTTCTGAAGTCTTGCCTGGCCCGCAGTCTGGCTTTGCTTGCGGTTGGTGTGTTGGTCACTCTCATGGTGTTTCCGGCTCTGGCGACTGCCCAGCCTGCGAGGGGCATTCGGCTCCTTCCCGAGTTCACGAGTATAGTGATCGGCAGGGAGGATGACGCACGCCTCACCGTCCGGGTTGCCAATACCGGTAAGGACGGGGAATTCGTTGACCTGGAGATTGTTTCGCCGCCGAGCGGTTGGGAAGCTCGTTTCAGCGACTTCAGTTTCGGACTTCGCGGCGTCTATGTGGCCGCGGGGAAAGAGCAGGAGGTAACGTTCAGGGCGAAACCGCCGGCTGACGCGGCAGTCTCCGACTACACCTTTGACCTGAAGGCTATCACGCGAGACAAGCAGGTCCAGGACACCCTCAGGATTACCATCGGAATACAGGCCCAGGGGGCCACCGCCGAGAAGGTGCAGATGGTAACTTTGTACCCGGAGGTAAGCACCCCTGCCGGGGCCAGCATTCAGTTCAACATTGACCTGACCAACCAGGGGCGGACGGACCGCACTTTCGAGTTGGTGGTCAAAGGGGCGCCGCAGCAATGGACAACATCTGTGGAGCCTGCCTTCGAGAAGAAGCAGATATCCACCATCAGCCTCAAAGCCGGCGAGACTAAGGGTGTAAACCTTATCCTAACGCCTAACGAACGGCAGGCGCCGGGCGACTTTCCTGTCAGCTTCACCGCCCGATCGGGGTCTGTCCAGGAGACGTTGAACCTCAAGGTGGGGGTGACGGGTAGCTATGACATACTTGTGACCACGCCAACTGGCCGTCTCAACGCCGATGCCGTGGCCGGTCAGGAGAGCGTCATGGCGCTGGTGGTGGCCAACATCGGAACAGCCGAGGTAAAGGGCATATCCTTCTCTTCGACGAAGCCTGACGGCTGGGACATCAAGTTTGAACCGGAGAAGATCGATACCCTGGCTGCCGCGGAGATACGAGAGGTAAGCGTCAAGATAAAGGCGCCGGACAAGACGATCGCCGGCGATTACGCGATAAGTCTGAACGCCCTGGGGCAGCGGAGTTCCAGCACCAAGGACATCCGGGTCACTGTCAGCACGCCAACCAAGTGGGGAGCGGTAGGTATTGGCATCGTGGTGGTGGTGGTAGCTGGGCTGGCCGGGATATTCGTGCGTTTAGGCAGGCGGTAAGCGTGGCAGACCAGGCTATCATCGATGCTACGAATCTGAGCAAGGTTTACGGCGAGCTTGTCGCTGTCAACCGTCTGAACCTGCAGGTGCAGGAGGGTGAGATTTTCGGTTTCCTGGGGCCGAACGGCGCTGGGAAGACCACCACTATTCTCATGCTTCTGGGCCTTACCGAACCCACAACGGGGGCGGCCAGGGTCTGCGGTTACAACTCGGCCAGAGAGCCGCTGAAAGTAAAGCGACTGACAGGCTACCTCCCCGAGAACGTCGGCTTTTACGGCGAGTTGACTGCACGGCAGAACCTGATGTACACAGCCCGCCTCAACGCCGTGCCGGAGAAGCTGGCGGTCTCCAGGGTCTCGGAAATGATGGAGGTGGTCGGACTGCCAGACGTTGGCGACAAGAAGGTCGCGGAGTTTTCCAGAGGCATGAAACAGCGCCTGGGGATTGCCGATGTGCTGATAAAGGACCCTAAGGTAATCATTCTGGACGAGCCCACTCTGGGAATTGACCCCGATGGTTCGGCGAGGATACTTGACCTGATTGTGGACCTGAGCCACAGGCGAAAGATGACGATCATGTTGTCATCCCATATGCTATACCAGGTCCAGCGCATTTGCAGCCGGGTGGGCATACTGGTGAAGGGCAAGATGGTGGCTTTGGGCAGCGTCGACCAACTTGGGAAGAAGCTGGAGGCAGGGAAAACGACCCTGGACGTTGAGGCTTCGCCGGCGACTCCGGAGCTTGTGGATTCCATCAAGCGGATACCGGGAGTCCTTAACGTGGAGAAGTCCGGTGACCTGTTGACCATAGCTGCGGACAAAGAGGTGCGTTCCCTGGTGGCCAAAGCCGTTACCCAGACCAGGAGCGCTCTGCTTCAGATGCGGCTGCAGGACTACACGCTGGAGGAAATTTACCTGCGGTATTTCCGGGAGGCCCACTGATGCGCGGGATGCTGGCAGTTTTCTGGAAAGAAGTGTCGGACCATATGGGGAGCCGGCGTTTTCTCATTCTGTTCGCCATCATTGGCCTGGCTGGCTTGTGGGCCACGTATGTAGCAGCCCAGTCCATACGTTCTGAGTTGGCCTCGAACCCCGATTCGCGTTTCGTGTTCCTGCGGGTTTTCACATCATCCAGTGGACTGTTGCCGCCTTTTGTGTCTTTCATTGGTTTCTTCGGCCCGCTGGTGGGGCTGGCCCTGGGTTTCGACGCCATCAACCGGGAGATGTCCGAAGGCACCATGAGCCGGGTACTTTCTCAGCCGCTGTACCGTGACTCCGTTATCAACGGTAAATTCCTGGCCGGCGTAGCTACCATAACTGTGATGTTGCTGAGCTTGATACTGATCGTCTCCGGCCTGGGTCTACAGCTAATTGGCGTGCCGCCGACTCAGGAGGAGATGCTCCGGCTGCTGCTTTTTGTGATGACAAGTATCATATACATCGCTTTCTGGCTGGGTCTGGCGATCCTGTTCTCCATCCTGTTCCGCAGGACCGCTACTTCAGCGCTGGGGGCGATTGCCCTGTGGGTCTTCCTCTCGTTTTTTATGGTCATGATTGCCGGCGCTGCAGCTGACGCCGCGATTCCTGTCAATGAGGGGTCGCCGCCGGAGTTGTTGGTGAGAAACGCGAATCTGCGTCAGGGCATAATGCGCATGTCCCCTACCACGCTTTATGACGAGGCCATTGGCACCATCGTCAGCCCTGGCGTGCGTACGCTCGGCCCGGTACTGGTGCAGCAGGTGCAGGGGCTCATCCCGACCCCTCTCCGCTTGAGTCAGAGCCTGAATCTGGTATGGCCGCAATTGACTACAATTGTGGCCCTGACTCTGGTGGTATTCGCTATCGGCTACGTCCGTTTCATGAGGCAGGAGATAAGGGCCTAGCCCGGCTACTTCCATTCGATCTCCATCAGGTCTTGCGCCACCACCAGTTCGCCGGAATAGTTACGGCGCACCATGTCGGTGAGGGCCGCCTCATCTTCATAGGGCGTAAGATGCGTGAGCACCAGAGTCTTCACTCGGGCTTCTCGTGCCAGCTTGCCGACTTCTTCCGGCGTAGTGTGCCCCCAGCGACGCGCCCATTCCTGGGCGCTGGCCTGGCTCAAAAGGCTCTTCCACGCCCCTTCGGCCTTTGGCCAGAACACTTCATGGACCAGTACGTCCACCTCACGGGCCATCTCTACCAGATTGGGGCAGGGGATAGTATCAGCGGAAAACACAATAGCCTTTTCCCCCCAGTCCAGCCGGTAGCCGAGGGTGTACGGCGGGCAGTTATGGTCGACGCGAATCGCTCTCATGCGCCAGTCGTCCGTTTGCAAGGAGAAACCCTCGTCGATGTCCTGGGGCGCTACTCCCAGTAAGGCCATGCCGCTGTCCGCTTCTGCTGGGGCCTCCATTCCCAGAGGCCCCTGTCCACCCAGGGAAATGCGGCTCCTGATTTCCTCGGCGTAGACTTCATCGAAAAGAAGTCGCGACATGCGAACGGTCCCCTGTGGCCCGAACACCTGCAAGGGGCGCTTTCTACCCGTTATCCAGCTCTCCAGAGCCACATAGCCATAGCTTACTGTGTGGTCGAAGTGGTGGTGGGTGAGAAAAAGGTGGCTGAGCTTGCGGTAGGCAAGCCGTGCCTGGGTGAAACGGAAGGCGGAGCCGGGCCCGCAGTCTATCATCAGGACCTCTTTGTCCGAGACGATGGCCGCCCCGGTGCCCGCCCTCTCGGGGGAGGGAATGGGGGTGCCTGTGCCGAGAAACACCAGTTTCAAGTCGCCTCCTCAATAGCCAAAGAGATGGAAGGCGCAGCGCAACTGTCCACAGCGCGGCGCTGGATGCGGCCAAATGAGAAGATGGCGCCCTCTGGATTTGGCGCACTGGGTCGGCGCCATCTCGCCGACTTCGTCGGGGCAGACCGAGATACTCAAGCCTGGCCCGCCGAGGTCCAGTCGGTCGGATTCTAGCAGCCGTCCGGCGCACCGTCAAGCGATGGCGGCCTGCGGGGCCGACGGTCGGTGTGCACTGGCTATGGGATATGTGCCGGGTCTCCCCGGAGGCGGCTCAGAATGCCCTGAGACAAAAGTCGCATACACACGTATGGAACCCATATAGAATATTTGTTGTAAGGCGGCGATGAAGACTCTGATTTTTCAACAGGTCGAGAGTGAGGGGCCGGGACTGTTCGGCGAGTTCCTGAAGCGGTGGGGCATTCCCTTCGACATCGTTGCTTTCTATCGGAGAGATTCCGTCCCGTTGTTGTCAGACTACGATGCCTTGTTGGTCCTGGGCGGTCCGATGAATGTCTACGAGGAAGACAGGTACCCTTTCCTGGCCGAGGAGAATCTGGTGATCAAGGACGTGGTGCGGCAGGGCAAGCCTTATCTCGGCATCTGCCTTGGGGCGCAGCTCCTGGCCAAGGCCCTGGGAGCGAAAGTGGCAGCCAATCCGGTCAAGGAAATCGGATTTAGTCACGTCCAGCTAACCCCGGACGCAGCGAAGGATGGCCTGTTCAAAGGTCTGGGGACGAGGCTGCCGGTCTTTCAGTGGCATGGCGACACCTTTTCGATACCGGAAGGAGCGGTCAAGCTGGCGGAGTCGCAGGATTGCCCCAATCAGGCCTTCGTCTACGGCCGGGCTGCCTACGCTGTGCAGTTCCACCTGGAGGTAACCCCGGCCATGGTCCGGGACTGGGCGAGGGCCAATAAGGTGGAGATTGAGTCTCCAGGCCGTCCGGTTGCGGGGGTACTGTTGCCTGACGACCTCGCTGAGAGGTGTGGGGAGTTGAGACGGCTGGCCGAGGTTGTTTTCTCGAATTTTGTACGTGGAGGGAGTTAGATGACTCAGACCAAGACTGTGACTCTGGACGTAAGGACCATCCCGCCGTGGGAGCGGCACCCCAAGATCTTCGACATCTTCGACTCGCTGGAGCCGGGGGAGTCGCTGGTCATAATCAATGACCACGATCCGCGTCCGTTACACTATCAGTTCATGATGGAGCGCGAGGGCCAGTTCGAATGGAAGTCCGAGGAGAAGTCCGCCCGCGAGTGGGTGGCCAGCATCAAGAGAGTGAAAAAGTAGGGGGGGCATTAGTTATGTCGAGCAGACCATTGGATATGTTGAGGTCCGCCCACCGCGGCGCCTTGGCCGAACTTGATCTACTGGAGCGCAGCGCCCGGGCATTGAGCTGCAATGGATCCCCCGTTGGGGCTGATCTGGATAGAGTATCCAGGTTCTTTGATAGTGAACTCAAGGTACATTTCCAGCATGAAGAGGAGGTACTGTTCCCTTATCTGGCCAGGGTAGTCGGCCGGGAGGGGCCGATCGCGGCCATGCTGGATGAGCATCAGAGCTTGTGGAGGGCGTGGGATGCCTTCCAGGAGAAGGTAGGCCAGATAAAAGAGTCTAGCGGGTCTGAGGACTCGAAGCAGGTGCAGGCGGCGCAGCAAATAGCCAACCACATAGCGGGGTTCCTGCGCTCCCATATTCAGAAGGAAGACAATGTCCTGTTTCCTCTGGCAGAGGAGGCTCTCGATCCCGGCGCCATGCAAGAGGTAGTGGCCAGGATACAGATGGTGGAGACGTCCGCCTGACCGGCCGTCAGTAGACGGCGGACAGGCTTAGATAAGCGATGGAGGAGGTCCTTTCATGGTAACGAAGGAGTCGGTACTGGAAGTCCTGAAGGAGTGCTACGACCCCGAGATCCCGTTGAACATAGTTGACCTGGGTCTCGTTTACGGGGTGGACGTGTCGGAGGAAAGGGTGAGGGTGCAGATGACGCTCACGGCCCCGGGGTGCCCCCTGCACTCGACGATTTCAAATGACGTTAAGAAGCGGGTGCTCTCCCTCAAGGGCGTGAAGGATGCCCAGGTGGACATGGTGTGGGAGCCGCGATGGACTGCAGAGCGCATCTCGCCCGAGGGGAAGAAGATATTGGGCATCAGCCGGTGACCGGGGGGGGGAACCCCTATCAGGGCTCTGGCGTCCCTTGTAGGTGCGTTCGGGACAAATTGACGAGGAGAGGTGGCAACAATGGCTTCAGCAAAGATAACCAAGGATATGATAGTGGGCAGCGTCCTGGAGAAGTATCCCAAGGCGCTGGAGGTATTCCTCCGGAACGGTTTTGCGCCTTTGGCCAATCCCCTGGCGCGAAAGACTATGGCCAGGGCGGTGACCATATCCCAGGCGACTCAGATCCACGGCCTGGACGCCGACAAGCTGGTGGACGAATTGAACAGGGCGTGCGGTGTGTAGGCCTACGCCTTGCGGTCGCCCCTCAACCTTCGCACGATGAGGCCCAGGTTGGTGGCAACCCTTCCTGGGAACTTGAGCCGCTCCAGAGGCTCATAAAAAGGCGACTTTCTTAGCTCGTGGACCAGCCGGTCTATGAATAGTGAGAGCCGTAGCGACAGTGAGGCATGGAACTCGTCCTCTCCGCCGTCCCCCAGTTTAGCGAAGCACGCCATAACGAAGCGCTGGTCGAACAGCAAGGGAAACGAGATCCCCGGCGACCGAGCGCTGACCATCTTCTCGATGACGTCTAACCTTTCGACTGCTATGTCAAATACCTTGCCCCACCCCATCAGGTAGGCGTAGTCCCTGCTGGCATCGGGTTGCATGCTGCGGCGCAAGTACTGGAGCTGGAGGAAGTCCAAGAGGGACATGACCCGGTGACCGAAGAGACTGTGCACTAGGATGAGCGGGTAATTGGCATATGGCTGGAGCGCCGGGTACTTGAGTCCGTCCTTTTCTTCGATAGTCTTGGCCTGCCACAGGAAGTCTTCGTCGAAGAACGTCTTGTGGGCGTAGATGATGCTGGTGTAGATGTCCAGTTCCATATGGCCGGGGCTGGCGTAGGAGGACTCTGCCGGGCTGTCGTAGACGCATTTGAAACCGGAGTCTTTGAGGGCTTGGCTGAAGCTGGACTTTTCCATGGGGGATACGAAGATATCGATATCCCTTGGGACGTGTGGCACCGATGTACATGCCTTGATCAGCATGAATCTGATGCCGTGCCTGGCCTCGATGTCGTTCAGCAGGCGGATGGTCTCCAGGTATGCCTGACGCTTTCTCTCTTCCTGGGCCAGCGCCTCTTTCAGGAACGATAGGTCTTGTTCCTGCGTATTGATGCCCCGGGCTACGCAGTAGAATAGGCCATTGGCTTTGGCCAGCCGGACTACACGCTTCACCAGGCCCTTTTCCAAGGCGTACGGGACCCTTGCGGTGGAACCGTAGTCCTCGGGAGCTGCCAGGGAGAGGAGCAACCGCAACGCTTCTGTGTCCACCGTCAAGCCTCGCTCCGCCCCAGGCCGTAGAGCTTCCGGCTGCAGTCGGCGAAGATGAAATCGCTGATAATGCTGGCATCTTGACCGGCATCCGCTGTGGTAAAGTGGTACCGGCTGGCCATCTCGCTGAGTAATGAATGCACCTGGGCGTAGTAGTCCGACGAGGCCTTCCTGTCAAAGGGGTTCGTCATCCTGCTCCGGAATAGCTCCAGGCTGCCGTCCAGAAAGTACGCCCTTCCAGGCCGGGGGAAGAACCGGGCCGCTCTCCGGCTGCCGCGGCTGCCATAGAGGTCGTAAAAGAACTGGTAGAAGTAACGGTCGCAGACGGCTGTCTTACCGCCGAGGCCATACCAGGCGAGGACAAGGTAGCTCATCCAGACGTAGAAGAAGCCGGCTATGCCCATGACGAGACCGGTTACGTTCCGTTTGCTTTGATCGATCGGGGAATCAGACTGCGGCCCGGCGCGCCTCTGGCGGGGGGAGGGGAGGAGACGGTCTAGGGGCAACTTCAGTCGCGACAAAAGCTCGACGAGGACGTAGTCGGGACGGATATATCTGGCGGCGAGGCCGGCCTCAGTTAGCCTTTGCGTCAGGAGTCTGGCCTGCGTCGTCTTGCCGCTGCCGTCAATTCCTATTATTGCGATTATTGGCACGGTGGACTCGCTGTCAAATGGGACGGTTCATTTGCGAACAGTTGCCGAGTGGTGTCATCTGCGATCGCTGACCATCGAGGAGTTCCAGGTTTTGTCGAATTTCAGCGATAGTTAGGTTTGCGCTCTCCAGTATCCAGGGGAGCGCGGCGAAGCTTCTTGTTTTGAGAACCCGACATACCCATGAGCCGGGTCTCAAGCCCAGATGCTCATCCTTTTCTCCATTATTGTCATGAATATGGAGGGCAAAGACCTTATCCTCCAGTTTATCTATAAATCCATCTTTGTTGAAGCCCAGATTATGCGAGCTAACCTGGAGATGGCCGAGGTCCAGCAAGATGCCTACGTTATCAGAGGGCACTCTTCTGAAAAACTCCTCGAACTCCTCAGCCCGACAGAGCAAGAGGTAGGGATTTGTACCGTTCACCATATTGTATTTGGCTAGCACATTATTCTCAATCGCCAGCCTGACCCCGTATTCCCTTGCCGAGGCGTCTATTCTCTTTATGGAGTCCACAAAGATGTCAAAAGCCTTCTCATAGGGTTGCGGCTCGTGTCCAACAAATGTCAGCCCCGGGCTCGGGTCGGCGGTAAATCCGGCGTGGACCGACAGTAACGGCGAACCTAGTTTGCGGCACAAATCGAGAGATCGATCGATCTGCTGCAAGGAGCGGTACAGGATTTCCGGGCTGGCTGAGGCCAGGTTAAGAACGAAAGCATTGGGCGGTGGCGGGAAGTAATGGTGGACCAAGAAACGGGCTGGCTGTTTTTCCAGACAGCCGACTATATCCGCAGAGTATTCGTGGGACGCTCCCAACTCGATGTAACGGAAACTTGCCGAGCGGTAGCCATCCAGAACGCGAATGACATCCTTTCCATCCTTGAGGCAACCTGTAGAGACATAGACATCCAATTTGCGCCCTCTTACTGGCTATAGTGCAACAGTCTCGCCGGGGAACCCGCCACGACCGCGTTATCGGGAATATTTTCCAGCACTACAGAGCCGGCCCCCACGGTGACATTCTCGCCGATGGTAATATTTTCCTTCACCACGGATCTCAGGCCGACAAAAGCTCCTCTCTTTACGGTGACCCTGCCAGCAAGCACCGTCCCCGGGCCAATATGGACGTGGTCTTCAAGAATGTCCTCATGTTCCACTATCGCACCCGTGTTTATGATTACGTTGTTGCCAATGTGGGCGCCCGTGGAGACGATGGCGCTGGTAGCAAGTACCACCCCCTTCCCAATCCTGGCGCTGTGGGCGATGTGGGCAGTGGGCGCGATAGCGTTTATCATTTCCAGGCCCATCTCGCTGCACTCCGCGAAGCGCTCGGCCCTTATCTTGTTATCTCCTATAGCGATAATGGCTCCTTTGACCCCGTTTTTTATAAGCTTGACGACTACCAAATGGTCTCCCAGCACAGGCACGCCCATGATCCTTTCGTCGGCTCCGTGGAATACGTTGTCAACAAAGGCCACGACTTCCACGCGCCGATCAAGACTCAGTATCTCGTAGACAACCCTTGCCTGGCCGCCCGCCCCAACGATGATGACCTTCATTACTCTACCTTCTCCCAGTCTATTAGCTCGTCCTTGCTCATGCTATACCTGGCCTTCCGCCCCACCAGATCGGCAATATGCGCAGGTTGCAGCCCGCTACCCGGCCGCTTTGCCGTGAGCATTTCCCGTGAGATCGTCGCGCCGGCCGCAATGTCTACCGCTGCCACAATGCTTCTGCGGGAGATGGCCCGGTTGGGGATCTCGCCCCCACTTGGCCGCTTTACAGGCGAACCGAGGGCCTTCTCAACCTTCCTGATACCGGCGACTAGCTCCCTCATTTCGCCGGGCTCGATAGATGCCTTGTGGTCCGGCCCCGGCAGCCCCCTGTCCAGAGTAAAGTGCTTCTCGATGATGACTGCTCCCAGGGCCACTGCGGCCAGACACACCTCGTACCCAGGGGTATGGTCGGAGTATCCAACAGGCACCTGGAATGCCTGCCTTAACGTGCCCATTGCCCGCAGGTTAACGTCCTCGTACGCGGCCGGATAGTTGAAATTGCAGTGCAACAACGCTAGGGGCGGTGAGCCTGCATCTCTAATGGCGCCAACCGCCTCCTCCACCTCCCCGAGAGTGGACATTCCTGTAGATAGGATTATGGGAATCCCCTTGGAGGCTGCGTAGGCCAAAAGAGGCAAGTTCGTTATGTCGGCGGAGCTGATTTTCAGGGCAGGCGCACCTATCTCCACCAGAAAGTCCACGCTTTCTTCATCATACGGGGTCGAAAGAAAAATGATGCCTGTTCTATCAGCGTATAGTTTCAGTTCCCGCTGTTGCTTTAAGGGAAGCTCCAGGCTCTTGAGCATACTAAATTGGGACTCCCTTGCCGGGGTTCCCCTCTTTTGATATTCAGGTTTGGGAGCGGTTTGAGTCACCAGCTTCTCCGTCGAGAAGGTCTGAAACTTGACAGCGTTAGCTCCAGCCTCGAAAGCGGCATCTACCAGCTTCTTGGCCACCTCAAAATCGCCGTTGTGGTTTACCCCAGCTTCAGCAATAATGAAGCAGGGATCCCCATCCCCAAGCAGCTTTTTCCTAATTTCTATTCTCATTAGTCTTAAAGCTCATCTAATAAACTGAAATAGCGATCTTCGCTCATGCCGACAGTTTTCATGTTATATGGAAGCCCGTCACATCTAACTCCGTAACCTGGCCACGAGGCGTTGGCAGACATAATCCACATTGTCTTCAGTAAGTGTCAGCGCTGAGGGCAGACTGATGCCGCAGGCCCCAATCCTCTCCGCCTCGGGGTACCGTTCCCCGCTTGAGTACGGGGGTTGGATATGAATAGGGTAGAAGATTGGCCTTGTTTCAATGCCATCTTTCATCAACCCCGCCATCACGCGGTCCCGTCTCTCCTCGGAACACCCACTGAGCAGCACGCTGTAAATCCAGTAGACACTTCTGGCCCAGGGCATCTGCGGAGGGCAAGTTACTCCGGATACTTCCCCCAGGCGAGAATTGTACCAGCCGACCAGTCGGCGCTTCTGCTCAATAAACTCGTCCAGCCTTTGCAACTGGGCCACACCGATAGCTGCCTGGATATTAGTCATCCGGTAATTGAAGCCAACCTCATCATGCCAGTAGCGCTTTACCGGGTTCATGCTGTGGTCTCTAAGCGCTTGCATCCTTTCAGCCAGGAGCCTGTCACTGGTAAGACACATGCCACCCTCGCCGGTGGTGATGAGCTTGTTGCCATAGAAGCTGAAACAGGATATGTGGCTTAGCCCTCCCACCTTCTTGCCTTTATAGAGCGCCCCATGAGCCTCAGCGGCATCCTCTATTACCCGGAGGCCAAATTCTTTAGCCAGGGTGTTTATGGCGTCCATATCGCAAGGGTGTCCATAAAGGTGCACCGGGATTATAACCCTCGTTCGCTTAGTTATCCTGCCTCTGATTCGGGAGGGGTCTATACACCAGTACTCAGGATGAGAGTCCACAAAGACGGGGGTTGCGCCCACATAGCGCACGGCGTTAGCCGTAGCTATGAACGTGAGCGTGGGCACGATCACCTCGTCACCCTCTTTTATGTCCATGGCCTTCAAGGCCAGATGCAGGGCCACCGTGCCGTTGCTCACCGCGACCCCGTGTTTTGCTCCGCAATAGCCGGCAAACTGCTTCTCAAAAAGAGGGATGAACTCCCCCTTGGAGCTTATCCAGGTGCTCTTCACCGCCTGGACTACGTTGGCCATTTCGGCCTCGCCCAGAATGGGTTCTGCGATGGGTATCATGGATGCGCCTCTGGCTGTTTCCTGGCGACAACGCGTATCTCCTCACCCCACCCGGGCAGTCCCACTATGACCCCGGCTACGTTCCTCGTGAACCTGTACGGCATTACCAGCAACCGCCGAAAAAAAGTAGCCATGGTACCTTGCGAAGTCTCTACCACCCTGTCCAAACCTCCAGGCACACCAATCTGTATGCCCCTGGTTTTGCAGCTCACGACTGAAAAACCAGCTCTCTGCAACATACGCTTCAGTGTTCTAATGGTAAACTCATAATTGTGCGCCGGCTGGAAGTAGTAGTTTGCATAGCGTTTTCGTATTCTAAGGCTAAGATTGTTCAGGTTGGGTACGACCACAAACAGTTTGCCCTCGGGCTTGAGCAGACTTCGTACCTTGTGCAACGACTCTAACGGACTAACCAGGTGTTCAAGCGTATGAAACATCGTCACCGCGTCAAAGCAGTATTCGGGTATTCTCGTATTCTCCAGTGTGCCATTAATGATGCTTAATCCTTTCGACTGGCCGTAAGAAGCATAACCTGAGTCAGGCTCAACGCCCCAATTCTCCCAACCAGCCTCTGACAAGAGGCGCAGGAAGTTTCCCGTAGCACAGCCAATATCTAAGATTGTCTTTGGGCCACCTGGTTTGGTGAACTTCACAACCCATTTGACATTGGCCACAGCGGTCGGCAATGTGTCGCGATCGAATCTTTCAGGTGTACAGCCGGGGTTATACAAATCACGATAGGCTCTCTTATAGAAATCAGCCAATTCGTCCGTCGTAAGGCGCGGGTTCATGTACACTAGACCGCACGACCGGCACTGAACAAAAACGCAGGAACTATCATAGCGACCTTTGGTAGCTATGACAACAGACTCAACACCACCGCAGAGATTGCAGGAGACAGTATCCAAAAACGTCCCTCTACGACCGGTTATCCTCTTTGATTTTGACAGGCACAGGGAGGCTACAGCTTTCTTCACTTCCGCGGCGGCGTATTCTCAACTTGGGGAACAAGATGGTTATTCTGTCCCAAACTGCCCCCAATGTTTTCTTAGCTCCAAAGCGACGTACATAGTGAACAGTGTCCGAAAATGTATATCTCATAGAAAGCAGAGGATGTCTGAGTATTGAGTTGACCAGGATCTGGTTCTGCGCTCGCCGCAGTAAAGGAGCGAACTCATCCTCTGTCAGATCGCTAAGGTTGGCATGTTCGGCCCGAGGATTGTGGCCTCCCGCCATCCGTTCCAGGAAACTCTCTTCGTTCGATATGATGCCTTTGTCAATGGCATCTTGCCACAATTGAGTGCCAGGCAGTGGGGTGGTAATCGAAAAAGCCATCCAACCCGCGTGCGGCGCTTTCTTGAAAAAATCTACTGTCTCCTGGACAGTCCGCTGATTCTCGCCGGGGTAGGCATACATCATCTGTACTACTGCACGAAGGCCTACCTTGGCCGTAACCTTAAGCGCCTGGATACCCTGTTCGACAGTTGTCTCCTTCTTCATGTTATCCAGGATAGTCTGGCTACCTGATTCCACGCCATAGCCTACGGAAACGCAGCCCGCTTTCTTCATGCGTTTCAGAAGTTCATAGTCTACCAGGTTGACCCGTCCCTGACAATACCACTTCAGCCCCAGGGGCTCTATAGCCTCACACAGCTCATATACCCGCCTCTTATTGATAAGCAATAGCTCATCGGCGAAGAAGAGGCCCTTTATGCCATACTTTTCCTTCAGCGCCAAGACCTCTTTCATAATATTGTCCACTGACCGAAAACGGGCTCCAGTAAAAGTCTTAGAGCAGAAGTGGCAGCTATAAGGGCAACCCCGGCCAGCGATAACATTAATCGCTTTCAAATGGCTCTGCCCGGGAACTGTGCAGTTAGCCAGATATACGTCCATTGGGAAGAAATCCCAGGCGGGGAAAGGAGTAGCATCCAGGTCTTTAGTATAGGCCCTGACTGGTCCCTTGCGAATCTTCCCCGCTGCATCCTTGAAATATATGCCTGCTGTCTTATCCAGACTGTCCGGCTTTTCTAACAATTCAGTAACGGTTTCCTCACCTTCGCTGACCACGCAAATATCCACACAGGAATGCTCGAGGACAATCTCTGGGGTCAGGGTGGCTAGCGCACCCCCCAATATTACAGGGCTGCTGCTCCTCTTCTTGAGTTCGGCACTTAGCCACTTCACATAGGCATACTGGCTGGAGTGGGCGCTTATGCCAACCAAGTCATACTTGGCCTTGTCTATTTCTTCTAGTACTCGGTCCTGGATGAGACCATTGGCCCATATCTCAAGTACCTGCACCTCGTGGCCAGCGCTGAGTATCTGTTGAGCAATGTAACCAAGCCCCGAAGGGAAAAAGGCAGGGGGCCGTCCCGTGCCGCAAAAATCGTGGGGGGGCTGGATGAGCAGCACTTTCATCCTGCTTTCCTCCTCGCCGCGAGCAATACTTCGGCCATGAGAATATCCATCTCCGTATCTATGTCCAGTGATATTCCCACTGGCACCAGGGCCAGGGAGCTATCCTCAATAAAGCGCTCTTTCGTCAACCGTCTGTTCCCGATCTTCAAAACTCTAGCTGCGCTAAGTAATAAATGTGTGGATTTCATCTATGAAAGAGTCCAGGGCGCTGATTCTTTCAGGCATCTGCTCATATATCTTTTCGTGGTCAATATTCCAGTAGACGTGGACCAGGAGATTCCTGAACCTGGCCATATCAGACATCCGCTCAGCAAGTTTCCCGGATATGATGTGAGACTCAGCCAGGACCCTAAACACGGATGCATAATCCTCAGCCAGCCTTAGTCCCTGTTTGGAGATAATATGATTGCCTATGTTGAGACAGCTTTCCACGGCTCTCTGAAATCTTCTCTCGGCCACTATCTGGCTATCGCTGTTGGCGAGATACTCCTCTTTGGTTAGGTTTGCCAGTTCTTTCAATCTGGTTACCTCTTCTTTGACGAAGCGCAAGTAATAAAGGATTCTCTCCCGCGAGACATCCATCTGCCCCCCCTTTAAGCTCCTCTCAAACTCGGCGAGCGTTTCAGTCCTGAACCGGTGGATTTCAGGATAGAGAATCAACGTTCGTTCCTGAAGAGCCGCCAACCTTTGGGGATTCCGGGAGAACAACACCCTCCCCTCCTGAAACACAGAGAAGGCTATGGAAAGAGGAGCTTTACCGAGGTCTAATAGTGTTATCTCATCAGTGCCCAGGATTCGGCTTATCCCATTGTAGAGCTTTGTGTCTATCTCTGCCTCGGTAGACGGCGCCAACCCCTTTTCCAGGAGATAGGCCAGGTCCACATCACTCAGAGGGGTTTCCTCCTGGCGAGCGCGAGAACCAAAGAGAAGCACAGCCTCTACCTCGGGGAAGGACGAAGCGCAACTTGTTACTTCCGCGTAGACCTGCGATATGTCAACTTTAACTTTCCCCCACCTCGTCCCCATATGGCTCTATCCCCCAATAAGCAATCTTCCACTAGCGAGACCGGTCCAGTGCAGATAGTTTCTTGAACGTCCCCGTGATGGCTCTGGCTCAAGATAAATATACAATACCCAGAGTGTTCTTGCACCCACTGCCGCGTTCGTATTAGCCTGGCCTTCCTCTCAGAAAAGCCTCAGCTATGACCAAGTCCATCTCCGTATCTATATCCAGCGACCGCTCCGGGGCCATCACGAAAGCCAAGGAATTGTCTCCGATAAGCCAGTCTTTGGCCATCAGCCAGTCCCTGCCCACTACATACACTGCCCCGTTGAGCCGGTATACCGTCGGTGCGTCTTGTCGGCGCAACACCCGCTTGTCCTCGCCCAGCAAAGCTACCATTCTATCACCTTCCAGGCGGTACATCCACTGCGGCGGGTGCTCCACCGGGCAGACGCTGATCACCGAGTCGCAGGGATTGCCCTGGTATTTTCTGATTCCGGCCTCGATGTCCTCCGCTTTCCTCAAGGGCGAGGTGGGCTGGAGAACAACGATGATGTCCGCCAGGTAGCCCTCTTCACGCTTCAGGTGTTCGACCACGTGGCGGAACACAGGGATCGAAGGTGTATCATCTTGAGCCAGTTCTCCGGGCCTGGCAACTACCTCGGCGCCGCATGCTTTGGCTATTCTGGCTATCTCCTCATCTTCGGTAGATACCACTACCCTGTCAAGAGCTTTACATCGTAGAGCCGCGCTAAGAGTATAGTGTATCAGCGGCTTTCCCAAAAGAGGCCTGATGTTCTTTCTGGGTATGCCTTTAGAGCCGCCCCGGGCGGGCACTATGCCCACTACATTTGGCTTAGTCATGTTGGCTTCGCCCGTGGCCCTCTCTGTGGCTGTTGGGGCCGGGGTTCAACGCAGTGTTGCCGCCGTGTCTAACATTACTTGCCTTCCCTGGCAAATGGCTCTGCACCAGCGCTCCGAACTGCACCAAAGCTATGATAGCGCTAAGGCCAAAGAGGAGCGCATAGAGAATGACGAACCCGGCCATGCCGTCCATTATAGCCGCGACGAGCAGCAAAGGCGGCAACAGCGATATGGCATGGTCGACCCACGAGGAAAAGACTACGCTGCCCCTTTCCACTGCGCTCTGTCGGCGACTGGAAACGTCTGCCCGGGGGAAGAGGTTCGCGAATTGCTCCCGCGACTGCCTCAGCAAGAAACGGAGTGTATATGACCATACCCCGCTCAGGGCCAATACCACAAACAGCCACCGGCGTATCCCCAGGTGCCTGAAAAACGGCGCCAACACTGAACCGCGGTCGTAGTAGACGCTTAGCCCCGCCGCGATACCGAACAAGACCACGACGACACTGCCTACGGTCTGGTCGAGCAAGTGGCCGTAGCTGCTTTCGGATCGCTTATATCTGGCTATGTTCCCGTCCACGTAGTCGAGCCAGTTCCACAGGTTCACCAGTACCGCGCCGGCTAAGGGCAACGCGTCGCGCCAGGCGGCGACCAGTAAGGCGGCTCCGGCCAGCCCCACAACGAAACTCAGGGCAGTCACAGTGTTGGCCGATAAGCCCAGCCGCACCAGTAGCCATGTAGGGTAGAATGACGTTCTGCGCATAACCAGGAAGCCCCACAGGTTCCCGCTATCGAATCTCTGCTTCTCCGGAGGGTAAGAAGCGCGCAGTTCCACTATGGTAGGCCCGGTGAACTTCATTTATCCCCTGTTACGATGACGAATTTCCAGTCCATGATAATGTCTCCGTCCAGTATCTGCAAATTGTAGACCTTCTTGAAATGCTTGTCGGCATTGCGATGGAGACGGAATATCTCCTGCGCC
Organism: Chloroflexota bacterium; assembly: GCA_016210545.1. Taxonomy (GTDB): domain Bacteria; phylum Chloroflexota; class Dehalococcoidia; order JACVQG01; family JACVQG01; genus JACVQG01. The sequence continues at coordinate 36,520 of JACQTY010000103.1, read as the reverse complement.
ACGCCATCCTTCACCGCCGAATTGGTCAGCCAGTTCATGAGGCTGACGCCCCGCATGAAGTAAGGGGCCACGGCTATGTTCTTGTAGCCGGCGCGCGACAGGTGGTCAACCAGGTCGGCCTCCAGAAAAGTGTGCCTCTTCTCCTTCAACGCGAATATCTGCTTGTATCTTTCTCTCACCCTCTCATCCGGCGGCACCCCCTCGCAAACCAGCAGCCTTCCTCCCGGTCTCAGTACCCGGTAGGCTTCGCGTACCGACTGCTGCACATCGTTTATATGGTGGCATGACATGCGGGCGGTTACCAGATCGAAGACGTCATCCGGAAATGCCATGACCTGCGCGTCCTGAAGCAGATAGTGCGCCCGCTTCCCATTCGGAGAGCTTTTGGCTGTTGCTTCGTGCAGCATCGCGATCGAGTCGTCGATACCTATGAACAGCTTCACATGTCCGGCTAGAATTTCAGTTACTATACCGGTGCCACAGCCCATATCCAGGACAGAGTGGCAATCTCTTACATTGCAAGATCGCTTGAAGAAATCCAGGAAATCATCCTTGCGGACCCACTCCAACTTGTCGTAGAGTCCAGCCCGTTTCTGCCATATGTTGTTTTCCAACGTCCTTTTCCTTTTAGTACGTTTGCCCGGCGCCACCTCTGGTAAAACGGCGCGGGCAAGAAAAAGTTAGCGGTCGGTACTCAGAGTTCCCTAACCGTCTTGATCTGGAATCAAGACACAGCCCAACATTTGCGCTCGTTACGAGCCGCCCTCTCCACGGCTAATCCTCAGTTGCAAGAATCATTGGACATTCATTCTCACTATACCCCAGGTTTAAACCTGGGGTATATGGACTTCGTTCCGTCGGCGGCAGCATTGGCGATTTGTTTCCGCAACTAAGCATTAGTTTGCTTTCCTTCCAGTCGCCACCAGGCACGTCCCCGGCCTAGCCCCATCGTGCACGTCCTACGGCTTGCCTACGGCTACTTAACCCAAAGGTATTTCCTGAGGAAACTCCATATGGTGCGTATGTTAAAATAGCCCGTATTCTTGGTCCTTAGAAAGACGTACCAGGGGTGCGAAAGAAGGATTCTCCTCTTTTGCCTTCTTGTATATTGGGTGAACTCCTTTTCAATCTGAGAGAAAACTTTCTCTGCTTCATCCTGTGGTACGCCCTTCGATAGGTATCCGCCTTCTCTTTCAGGGTAAAACGTGCTCCAATCCGGGTTATCAGGGATGAGGCGCTGGGCAACTGCCATGTCGTAAAGCTCAGTACCCGGGTAGGGTGTAACGATGCTGTACATAGGCCACAATGGAGACACCTTTTTCATAAAGGCAGTCGTTTCTTGGAAGTCTTCTTTGGTTTCCCATGGGAAACCAAACATGAAGCCTGACTCCATTTTTATCTTATATTTTTCCAAGAGCGCCTTTGCCAGAACCACCTGTTCTGTAGTGATGCCCTTTTTCATCTTTTGTAGTGTCTCGTCACTGCCTGATTCGATCCCGATTTCGATTGAATCGCAGCCCGCTTCCCTCATTTTAGCAATCAAATCATCACTGATCAGGTCAGCCCTCGTCTTACAACTCCACAGTATACGCATCCTCTCTTTTATCAGAAGGTCACACAACGCCAATACATATTTCTTGTTCACGGTAAAGGTATCATCTTCAAAGACAAAGTAGTTAGTTCTGAAATTGTTTTTCGTCTCCCTTATTTCTCTGACAACATTCTCTGGGGAACGATGTCTTACCTTGTGGGACCAGATGAGGTGCGCTCCACAGAATATGCAATCGAAAGGGCAGCCCCTAGCACCCAATATGTTCCCGAAACTCTCCCTTGGCATTTTTTCTTTGTCAACAATGAGGTGCTTGGCGGGGAACGGCAGGCTGTCCAGATTGTGAATTAATGGCATTGGAGGATTGTGCACGAACTTGGTGCCATCTCTGTAGGAGATTCCGGCCATACTACCGAACTGTCCGAAGTGTTCTACTAGGTTCTTGAAAACGTATTCCCCTTCGCCTCTTACGACTACGTCCACTTCAGGGTGTTTCAAACAGTCATCTGCCATGATTGTAGGGTGTATCCCGCCCCATACAACCGGCACGTCTTTAGACAGCCTCTTCACAATCTTGCTCACGTTCAATGCTGATCCGTATCTGGCCGTCATCACAGTGATACCTACAAGGTCGGGCTGATGTCGAGCAATTACGGTTTCAACCTCGCTCCACAACGGATGCTCCAGACTACGCAGGGTATTTATGTAGGTATGGTATTTGGGAATACGACTCTCATCCGTGGATTTCTTACCTCTGGTAACAATGTCCGGATTATAGATTGATACCTCTATGCCACTCTGCTCTAGCACGCCAGCTAAATAGGATATCCCCAAAGGATTGTTATACATACTTTCACCGAATATTCTGTACCACGGAGGATTAATTAGTAGAACTTTCTTTATTGAACTGCCCTTCATCGTTGCCCTTTCAAGCACAATTCACAGTGCAATGACCTCTGGGAACATGGCCTCACCGTCTCGTTGTGTTCATAGCTCACAGGAGATCACCCCCGGTTCGGTCTTTCTGCAATGAGCCTTTCCCATGAGGATCGACTATTCATAGAACACCAGACCCAGTCTGTTCAATACCTTGTTTGTCAGCCGGCGCAGAGGCGGGCTGGTATTCAGTACGGCAAATATGAACCCGTGTATCGGACCCGAGTAAATCAAACTGGCCATGAGCCGGCTAACTGGGCTATTCCCGAGCTGCCGGGCCACGCTCCGCTTCTTGATATCCGCCATCGCCTTCTTGGCTCGGGCCAGACCCTTCCGCCTTTGCTCCACAGTGTACTCGGGAGTGGAAAGTAGAGGCTCGAACTCGTGATGGGCGATATGGTTCAAATACTCCTTGGGGTCTTTTGTAAGATAATTGTTCTTTACGGCCCAATCGAACAGTTCCGTGGCCGGGAATGGCACCAGGTTCATGAATTTGGCCCTGGCTATGGGGTATTTGTAGGCCAGCTTTATCGAGTCCTCCAGCGACTCCAACGTCTCACCCGGCAGGCCGACGATGAAAAACAGGGTCACTTCATAACCCAGCTTGCAGGCAGCGTCGATGCTTCTCTCTATGCGAGCAACATCCTCGGCTTTCTTGACCGTTTTCAAGACCTGGGAGTTCCCCGATTCCACGCCAAAGGCTATCTCTCTGAAGCCAACCTCGTACATGCGCTTGAGGATGTCCTCGTCCACCAGGTCAGCCCGAATTCCATTGCAGCAAACGAGCTTGAGGGAGTTGAAATGTTTTCCCTTCAGGAGATCGCATATCTCATAGACCCGCTCTCGCCGCACCGCAAAGTTGTCATCCACGATGTCCAGTTCACGGTAGCCGTGTTCATACCAGTAATTTATCTCTTCGGCTACACTCTTCGCACTGCGGAACACATAGAGCTTCCCCAGAACGGTCTTGATAGGGCAAAAGGTGCAGTTGTAGGGGCACCCCCTCGACGTCACGATGGAGATCATCTTGCGGGCGTACCTGGGCAGCTCGAACCTGGCATACCTGGGAAATTGCAGGCTGTCCAGGTCGTGGATGCGGGGCCGGTCAGGGTTCTCCATCACATGCCCGTCGCGGCGGTAGGCGATGCCCTCAATCTTGTCCCAATCGCTACGGGTGCACAGGTCCATGATGGTAAACTCGCCCTCATGCTTGACGGCAAAGTCCGCTTGACATTCCTCGAGCACGCCGCCGCCAAAGGTTGATACGTGAGGGCCGCCCACGACCACCGTATAGCCCTCGGCCTTGAGTTTCTTAACGAGGTCGTAAGCCAGCTCGTGGTAGTATGTCCACATGGTGACGCCCACCAGGTCCGGCTTGAAGCTGTCCAGTTTCTTCTTTACATCGGCAAACTTGTATCCCAGCCTCATGTCGATCACGTCGTTTTCGATGTGGTGCTGGTCAAGGACCTCCATGAGATACCCGAAGCCAATGTGAGGTATCTGAGGCGGATCCTTATCTATATTGGGCGATTCTGGGACGCAAAACAAAACTCTCTTGAACAATCAGTTTTCCTCGATGAGCTTTCCAAATACTTGCAGGGTCTGCCGGGCTGTCCGCTCCCAGGTGAACTGGGCCGCCCTCTGCAAACCCTTATTTACCATCTGGCGACTCAGCGTGGAGTCGGAGATGACTCTCAGGATGGCCTCCCCCATCTGTGACACGTTGCCCGGCTCCACCATTAGCCCTGCATCCCCGACCACCTCCGGGAAACAGGACGTATTGCATGTGATAACCGGTACGCCGCAGGACATGGCCTCCAGCACCGGCAGGCCGAAACCTTCGTGCAGGGACGGGTATACGAACACGTCCGCGCCGGCCAGCAGCCGAGGATAGTCCGGATAGGGAACGTAGCCGGTGAAGACAACGTTACTCCCAAGCCCAGACTTCCGGGCCACTCGAAAGACGTCCTGGCAGCGCCAGCCGTTCCGGCCGCCAATCACGAGTTTGTGGTTGACGCCGCGGTCGCGACGCAATGTGGCCACGGCCTTCACCAGTGTAGCCAGGTCTTTCCGTGGCTCCAGAACCCCTGCGTACAGGATGTAGGGTCCGTCCACCCCGTATTTCTCCTTGACCGGTTCTATGTCGCCCTTGTTTTCAACTGGTCTGAAGGTCTCACCGTCGCACCCCGGATAGACAACGCTTACCGGGTGACCAGCCCCGAAAAGACGCTCTATGTCTCTCTTGCCCGACTGCGACAGAGCAATGACGTGCGAGGCCCGGCGCATGCCCAGAGACGTAAGGGACGACCACACAGCCCTGCTAATCGGAGGGACGTATCTTCCGTAGACCATGTGCGATAGTGTATATACCACCAGGGCGAGCCTTACCGATTTCGGCGTAAACGGAAGAACTCCGGACAGGAGAATCCGCGGTTTTTTGCGCTTGATTTCTCTATAGAGACTCGCATAATAGCCCGCAATGCCGGAAGGGAGGCTCCTGACAGTAAGGTTGGCGACGCCTGGCCGCGCCCCCCATGTCGCTCCCAAGGGTTGATACACGGTATACTCGTTGGAGCTGTCCACCCGGGGCAACCAGTTTACCAGGTTAAGTGTGTATACAGACGTTCCCCCCTTCATCCTTTCCCCAAGGGGCCAGCCATCAATGGCTATGTGCAACGTCTCGTCTATGCTCCCCCGGCTATTTCGCCGATAGCTGAGCATACGGCATGCACAGCGTCTCCGAGGCCAGAGCTTGACGGTAGGTTTAGCCCCCTTTCGGACAGTTCCTCGGCAACCGGATAGCGCTCCCCCGTGAACAGGCCTCGCTGCAGAAAAGCCGGCTGTTGGTGCATGGGTATGAACATGGGGCGCGTCTCAATGCCGCGCTGGGTTAGCCGGGCCATCAGGTCATCCCTGCTGGCTCCAAACGCGTCCTTGATCACAACAGAGTACATCCAGTAGACGTTGCGAGCCCACGCCCTCTCCACAGGCAGTCTTATCCCCGGCACCCCAGCCAGCAGCGAGTTGTAGCGACTGGCATTGCGCCGCCGCATCTCTGAAAGCTCATTGATACGCTCCAGTTGAGCCAGTCCGATAGCCGCCTGAAGGTTGGTCATGCGGTAGTTGAAGCCGATCTCGGTATGCAGGAAGCGCCGCTGTGGCGAGTGGGCCAGGTCCTTCAAGGCTCTAGCCCGCTGAGCAATTTTCGGGTCATTGGTAACCACCATGCCACCCTCGCCGGTGGTGATGATCTTGTTGGCATAAAAGCTGAAACACCCCAACTGGCCAATACCTCCCACCCGCTTGCCCTTGTATTCGGCGCTGTGGGCCTCGGCGGCATCCTCCACCACCCACAGGCTGTGTTTGGAAGCGACGTCGAGAATGGGCGACATGTCGCAAGGATGGCCGTAGATATGCACGGGCATTATGGCTTTCGTATGCGGCGTAATCCTAGCCTCCAACTGGCTGACATCCATGTTCCATGTGTCTGGGTCGCTGTCTACCAGAACAGGGGTAGCTCCTGTATACAGAATGGCCAGCACGCACGCAGCCATGGTGAAGGTAGGAAGGACCACCTCATCGCCCTCTCCGATACCTATGGACGCCAGGGCCAGGTGCAGGGCGGTGGTGCCGTTGGTTGTGGTGACTCCATAAGAACAGCCGCAATAGGCCGCAAACTTGCTCTCGAACTCCTGGATGTACTTGCCGCGTGAGGAGATCCAGTTTGTTCTCAGGCAGTCCTGTACGTACGCCGATTCCTGCCCCAGCAAGAGGGGCTCGCACACCGGAATCGTCTGCCGCCGCGCTGTTTCAGCCACCGTTTTTCACCTTGAGGGGCTCCTTGTCCGTGTCTCTGCCCTCGTACGGGCCTTGCTTGATCTCCAGGATCGTGGCCTCGTCCAGGACGCGGAAGCCATGGCCGCCGCTCACCAGCAGTATCGTATCTCCCTCGTTGAGCAAGCATGAAGCGACCGGTTCGCCGGAGGACGTGAAGAATTCGGCCTCTATTCGTCCTCGCTCGATGTGCAGCACCTCCTGCACCTCACTGATGGATCTGGTAGCTGAATGGTGTATGTGCGGCTTTATCTCCGCATCTTTGGGGTGCTGCAACAGGCCCAGTTGCAAAGCGTATTCGGGTCGAGAGTAAAACTCAACGCCCTGGCTCCTATGGCCGCAACGTATCACGAGAGCAAACACCTGGCCGCGAGCTTCGATAGTCTCTAGCATGGCCTATCTATCCAGCTTAAACTGGCGGGACAGTATCTTATTCTCGTTGGGGTAGTTCGGGGCATCCCAGGGAAAGTGCTCGCCTTTTTGCCAGCGCTCCCAGCGTTTCAGGTCCGCCTCAACCATTATGTCAACCAGCTTGTTGAACTTGACCCGCGGCTGCCAGCCCAGTTCCTTTTTTGACTTGGAGGCATCGCCGCAAAGTAAATCCACGTCTAATGGCCTCACGAACCTCTTGTCCACCTCAACATACTTCTCCCAGTCCATGTCCACTCTCTGGAACGCCTCGGCAACCATCTCTCTCACTGAATGGGCCTCCCCGGTTGCTATCACGTAGTCGTCCGGCTTGTCTTTCTGGAGAATAAGCCACATGGACTCCACGTACTCCGGGGCATACCCCCAGTCCCTTCTTGCATCGAGGTTGCCCAGCACCAGCTTCTGGCTCAGGCCGAGAGCGATCTGGGCCACCGCGTTGGTTACCTTGCGCGTAACAAACTCGAGGCCCCGCAGCGGGGACTCATGGTTAAACAGAATGCCGTTGCAGGCAAACAGGCCGTAGCCTTCCCTGTAGATGCGGGTCAACCAGTAGCCATACAGCTTCGCGGCGGCGTACGGGCTGGACGGGGCGAAAACGGAGGCTTCATTCTGACAGGCCGTATGACTATTGCCGAATAGCTCGCTGGTAGATGCCTGGTAGACACGCGCATCGGGCTTGAGGGTGCGCACTGCTTCCAGGACACGGGTTACTCCCAGCCCGGTGATCTCACCTGCCCCCACCGGCTGTTCAAAAGAGGCCCCCACAAAGCTCTGCGCTGCCAGATGGTAGATCTCATCCGGCTGAGATACACGAATGGCCTCTCCGATGGAGGATGAGTCCAGCAGGTCAGCCGGCGCCAGGTTAACCTGGTCGAAAATATCCAGATACTGCAGCCGCCAGAAATTGGGCGTGGACAGCCGGCGATACGTGCCGTATACGGTGTAACCTTTCTCCAGCAAGAACTTTGCCAGGTAGGCGCCGTCCTGTCCTGTTACGCCTGTTATCAAAGCTGATTTCAAGGAACTGTCCTCTCGTGTGAAACATTCAGAAAGGCCAGGAAACCGCAGGTACACCACCCTTTGTCCGGTTCGGTGTCCAGTGTCAACTTGTTATATAAGTCCGTTACGTCTTGTTCATTTGCGTGCAGGTGCTATGGAGAAAGCCCCTCCGAAAGTGCTTCACCTTTACGGTCCGAACTCCGCTCGGACTCCGATAGGTAGCCATACTGTATCGGAGAGTCCTGATGAGTCCCGAACTATCGGGACATCTTCGGACCCCCTTTACGTAAAGGGGGCAGTTTCGATTCACAAAGTGAATCGAAACTGGGGTTTTCGACTGCAATAATATGATGGAGTCATTAATCCAGCGTCAACATCAAACGGAGGCGCTAGCTTTCTTCCTGGCCAGGAATATTGTATCGGCTGACCTCTGCGTATCCATCAGCAAAAAGAGCAGGGCAAACCTCACCAGTGTTTTGAACAGTACCCGGGCGCCCTTACTTCTCCCAATTGCCACGGCCCTGTTGCCGTAGTCCCTGGTCCTGGAGACAAAAGTTTTTGGGTCTCCGGTCTTCTCGCCCCCAACCCAGAAATCCAGATTGCCGATGCCGTGTCTCAAGCCAGTCAGCTTGAAGCCCGACTCACTTAACAGGCGCTTTACGTCTGGGACATTAAACGAATAGGGATGTGGAGGGTCTCCCCAACCTACTCTCTCCAGAAACGCCTTGACGGTTCTCACACGCCGGGAGTAGATATGCACGGTCAAGAAGAGAACCCCGTCACTCTTGAGTACCCTGTTCATTTCGGCCAGCGCCCTTTGTGGCACCCGTGTATGGTCTATAGTGTTTGTACATATAACCACATCGAAGAATGCGTCATCAAAAGGCAAACTCTCTGCGCCGCCGCTCGCCCAGGTCACCTCCTTCTCCATATCGAAACTGGCCAGATAGAAGTGCATCAAGGAGTCCAGGCCAAACCTCTGCCCCTGGGCGAGATAGCTGATCATGCCGAAGGGACCGCAGCCCACATCCAGCACCCTGTCGTCCGTCTTCAGACGCGCGTACTCCTTGAGGACGGCTATGTAGTGTTCCCAGTATGACCTGGCCTTGGTCTGCCTGGCCCGGTCGTCCGTCCACACGTTTGCCCAGAAATCCTTCTCCCAGACTTGGGCCAACTCGAATCTTCTGGCGCCTTTGGAATCGCTGTTCTCTATTTGGGTGCAACTCCTTCCAGCAGTTTGCCTTGAGCCGACGGACGTCTTGCTAGTACGCTGTAACAGGGCATTTTTCGCCATTGCACAGGCAGAGACGCCTGTGCCACCAGTATCAAAAGTAAATGTTACATGCTACTAGGATGTTTTGGCCGCGGCCGCTGCTGCCTTCCCCTTACCCAGCTTCAAAGCAAAACGGAACCCCTTGGCCAGAATCTTGATATCGGACAAAGACCTGATTTGCAGTGCCTTCTTCAACATCAGAGACGGCCGGAGGTAGAAGCTGCGGAACGCTCTGGCCTTGAGTTCCTCGAGCTCCGCTGCGGAAAGGTTCTTCGTAGCGAATAGGGGCGCCTGATAGGTCAGGAACTGAGTCCAATCGTAGCTCCCCAGCGCGCCCCCAGCGTTGGCCATCTCAAATAGCTCCGTCCCCGGAAATGGCGTGGCAACGGAGAACTGGGCGTAGTCGGGGTCGAGTTTCTAGGCCAACTTGATCGTCTCCTCCGCCGTCTCCCTGGTTTCGCCCGGCCCCCCCACCATGAAGTAGGTATACACCTTGAGTCCGGCCTTCTTCGCCTGCTTTATGGCAGTCTTGGCCTGGTCAATGGTGATGCCCTTCTTGTAACCCTTCAGGATCTCGGCGTTTCCCGACTCCACGCCGAAGTTGATCTGCTGACATCCAGCCTTGTGCATCTTTCTCAGCAATTCCTGGTCTACCAGGTCCACCCGTGAGCCACAGGCCCACTTTATCTTGATCCCACGCGCCGCCATCTCGTCACAGATGTCCATGGTTATCTTGCGGTTCAGCGGGAAGTTGCTATCGGTGAAACCCACAAAGGCGACGCCGTATTTGTCTTTGACTGCCTGTATCTCATCGACAACATTCTTCGGGCTTCTGAACCTCACCAGGCGCGTCCAGATATTGTGCTGCCCACAGAAAGTGCAAAGGTACGGGCAACCCCGGCTTGAGATGAGGTTGGTGAACCGCGCCACTGCACCCGTAGGAAGAGGGAAAATATACTTTTCCATCGGGAGCAACTCCCTGGCCGGGAATGGGAGACTGTCCAGTTCTTTGATGAGCGGGCGGCTGTCATTCAGGTGGATCTGCCCGTTGCTCTTGAATCCCAGCCCCAGAATGGCGCCAAAGTCGCCGCCCTTTTCCAATGCCTTCACAAGCTCGAGGGCAGTGATTTCACCTTCCCCGCGCACACAGAAGTCGATGTTCTGGCTTTTCAACACCTCCTGGGGAAGAATGGTAGCGTGGGGACCGCCCACCACCACTTTGATGCCCTTGTCTGCCGACTTGGCTCGCCGGGCGATTTCCTCTACCCGGGCAATAAGGGGCGTAGTCCCCGTAATGCCAACCAGGTCCGGCTTCTGGCGTTTGATCTCTTTTTCTATGTCGTCCATGCCCAGGCCGAGGGCATTAGCCTCTAGCAAGCTCACGTCCACACCGTCTCGCTTGAGAACTGCCGCTACGTAGGCCAGCCCGAGGGGCGCTACCAAGTAGTCCAGAGTCTCCTCTCCATACACCTGGGTGACGTAGTTGGGATTGATTAGAAGGACCTTCATGCCTAATTACCTATAGCCTTTTCATAAATCTGCAACAAGCTATCGCAATACTTGGTCAACGTGTGCCTCGATTCTACTTTTTCCCTTGCTTTTCTTCCCATGTTCTGTCTCAGATCGGGATTATCAACCAGATGTAATATCGCCCCGGAAAGCTTCCGGTGGTCGCCCCTGGGGCAGAGAAGGATATGGCCGCTATTGCCGTGTCCGGCGTACTCCTCAACCATGATCGGGTGGTCGGTGCCGATGACCGCTTTGCCACAGGCGCTGGCCTCCAGTACCACAAGGCTGTAGCAATCGTCGAGGCTGGGGTTCACAAAAATGTCACAGGCATTTAAAAAGGCGGGCAGGTCTTCCTCGGGCACGCCGCCAGTGAAGGTTACACGATTATCGAGTCCCATCGTCCTGGACATCTCTTTCGCAGTCTCCAGAAAAGGCCCGTTGCCAGCAACCATGAGATACAGGTCGGTTTTCTGCAGAGCCTCCTTTACTGCGGCTATCAGCACGTGGACGCCCTTCTGCTTCCCCACGCTGCCCAGAAACAGTACCAGCGGCCTGTCACGCGGTATGTCGTACTTTTCTCTCACCCACTCGCCAGAAACACCTGGCCGAAAGAAATCGGTGTCCACGGCTAGCGGCAACACCTCGATTTCGCCCGGGATCAGCCCAAACCGCTCCTGCAGGGCTACCTTTGTCAACGCATTGTAGACTACAATCTTGCGGTATCCCTTGAGACTCAGGCGGGCCAGCCTTTCCGTCCACGTAAGGCCCTTGTGCTGCAGGTGGTTCTCTGCAGTATCCCAGCCATAGTAGGTGAGGACAGCCGGTATCCCCGTCTCTTTTATTACCTGACGTCCGGCATTGCCGGAGATGAATGGATTGTGGGCATGAAGAATATCGCATCGGCTGCCGTTGCTTAGGCTGCCTCGGAGGCTATGCAACATCCTGAAGTAGCCCAAGGGGTATGTCTTGAGAGCAGCCAAAGAGCCTTCAGCGAACAGGATGCCATAACGTCTGACAGCATTGACGCGAAACGGATAACGCGACGGGTCCCTTACTGGAGAGAATACCTCCAGCTCGTGGCCTGACCGCTGCATGGCCTCCGCCAGTTTCAGAACATAGTACTGGATACCTCCGTAAAGCTCCGGCGGCAGCGGGTGGTCGCAGGCCATGAAGATTTTCAACTGGGTCTAATACCTCGCCAGAGCCCTAACGTAGCGTACTTCCATCTCACGGGTGGCCGTGTAAAGCTTCGACACGGACGGGTCATCGTCCAGTTTGCGGAAATCTCCAGCGGAGAACCTGTCCAGGTACGCGAACAGTACCGTTTGAACCTGCCAGTCATACTCTGAGGTGAGCACATAGGAGTCTCGCTCGAGTGCCTCACCCATCTGCACATAGAAATTATATCCAAAATGGTCTTTCACTTCAAGTTCGGGAGAGCCGTACCACCCGGAGGCTACTGCTTTCGGATACAGTGAGGCAAACCGGAAATGCCGGATGCCTATTTCCTTGATTCCTAGCGACTCGTCCTTTTGAGCGAAGAACCACCCCAGTCCCCTGTACTCCTGTCGTGTAACCTGCTCTCCGGGCCACTGCCGGAGCGGGGTAAGGTGGGCATCGAACATAACCACGCTGGCCATGGGCGCCAGCAGAGCTATCGCCAGGATACTGAAAGGCGCAATCCTCTTTCCAGTAAGGGGTAACCGGAGCCTGTTCTTAAAGATGCGCATTAACGCCACTGCTGCGAACACCGGAAAGGCTACTTCCACCAGCACGGCGGCGCGCCCCGGGTGCACACGCCATATCTCGGAGAAGGTCTGCAAGATAGTTATTGAGAAAGGGACCACAGCGAAGGCCAAGAGCATCAGTTTGTTTCTGCCCCCAGAATCCTTGGTTGAAAACCGGCGGACGAAGATGATTGCGCCAACCAGTGCGATGATGCCATAGTATATGGTGTGGCCATACATCTTCGCAACAATGGAGTACAGATTGACCTTGTATTTTGCAAGTTGGATAAAGTATTCCTCAAAGAGGGATTGCGGGATACCTTTGCCCAGCATATATTCTATAGTACTGCTGAGCGTTCCCAGGAGATAGGTGTGATACATGCTCCACAACACGTATACAACCGTAATCATGATAGCTAGTCCCAGGGAAATGCTGGACAAGGGGGGTGATACTATGTACGAAGGCTGCGGCCTGTACCTTACTACGGCCAAAACAATCTCCATGACAACCAGACACAGGATTATTATGGTGGCAGTAAATGGGTGGATAATGGGCAAGCACAGGCCCATGAGTACCAGAAGCGCCCGTCCACCGGCGGAGGACTCCCACCGGAAACGGAGGTACAAAAATAGGAAAAACACGGTAATTAAATTGCCCAGGTCCTGGGGGGCGAACCGGGAGTTCGTTATGCCGAGCGTGGTGGTGCTCAATATGAGCATGCCCAGCAGGGCCTGCCGGGACGAGCCCAGGGTCACCCGTGCCAGCAGATAGAAAAAGGGCAGGCCGAGCATTGGGGCTATACCGGGGATCGTTAACTCGAGGAACATCGGCGATATTGCCGAAAATAGGGATAAGTTGGCGACTATCAGCTCTCTAGCGGGGTAGATGTCGTCTGTTAAAAAGTTCCCTGACCGCAGGGTATCCTGAACGAAGCCAAGGTGGGCCAGGCCATCTCCCCGCCCATAATTGAGATAGCCTCTAAATACGGGGAGCATAACCAGGGAAATCATGCTGAGATACAGGAGTAGGAAACCCAGGATACCTGACCGCCGCCAATCTTCTTTATCCAAGAAAACAGCCTTGAGTATCAGCAGCACGGCCCCCAGCAGGCTGAAGCCGAAGAATACCCAGGCGATCACGGGTATGTGGGCATAGATGTTCAGCTCGTAGCCCAGAGGTGGCTGCGGGGTGACCAACAGTACAAAACCAGCCAGGAACAAGAAGGCCAGAGTGGCCGCTATGCCCCCAATGTGTTCTGTTCCTTTCACCGTGTTTCTCCGACCATATCAAATATCTCTGCGGCGATACGGTTTGCGGACTGGCCATCGCACTGGTAGAGGTAGCGGCGCAAAGACTGTTGGCGCTTGAGAGACAGTTGCCGTCTTATGTCCGGGTCAGTCAATACCCATTCGATGGCCTGTGGCAACCGCTCCCTCTCGTAAACCCCGTAGGCTGCGCCATCTCGCAGATAGGGTATTCTACCAATAGGCTCCCCCACCAAGTTTATGGCTATTATCGGCTTGTCCAGCAGCATGGCCTCGAACCCCGCGGTAGAGGAAAAGGTTACCACCAGGTCGCTGGCCAGGATTGTCTGATACAGGTCGGCGTTCTGTTCAATGACCACATTTATTAGCTTCATTGATTTTATCAACTTCAGGTGCATGTTGATGCTTTCCATGGGATGCAGCTTCACCACAAACAAGATGTCTGGTAGACAGCCTGCGGCGCTATATACGCATTCCAAATGTAAACGCCTTTTCTCCTCCGTGTAGTCTTGTTGGGCTGACTGAGAAATGAAAAGCACCCTCTTTTGTTTTACTTCCGGGCCCCAAACACCCGCAGCTTTGTATGGTAACTCTATTCCGGCTTTTCGGCACCTATATTCGAAGGCTGGATTGCCTGTGATCACCATGTGGTGGGGCAATGGTATTGTCCTCCGTATGAGGAATTCCTTCATATCATCACCCCAAAGCGCAATCGTGTCTATCATCATATTGATAGGCGGAGACCCTTCTGCCAATGGGAAATATGGCACAGCTAGAGTACGTATATTCCTCTTGTGGGCAATACAAATTGCCGCTCGCTCCTCAGGTGAATAGAAATTCGTGATCACTAAAGCCCCAGGCTTAGTCTGGTCTACAATCCGACAGAATATCTCAATATTTTTCATTACAACAGGCAAGTAGCCATGGCGCATCAATTCCACGTCACCGCGAAGAACTGCCCACAAGGAGATACCACCCCACTTCAGATACTGGCCGATTTCCGGTAGCCTTTGAATTTCCCGCCAACTGCTTACCAGTCTACTCCTGTCTTTCCTCGCTGCCGAGAAAACATCTTCGGTAGCGAATTCCTGGCAGAATATATAGTGGACTCCTTCCTGGTCCAGCAACTCGCACTCCTCGGTCCTCACATGTCTGGCCAGCCGGGCTACAAAAGCCCTGGTGCCCGTCTCGTTCTCGATAGCCTGGGCGATGGGGATGGCGACGTAGTCGGTGCTGACGCCGCCGGACATTATCATGACCCCGTTCTCCACTCCCGGATTTGGCGGCCTTGTTGATCGGTTCGAACGCTTGGAGTTTCTGCGTTCTTGATGCTCCAGGTAAAGCCTGTAGGCAAAGCCGACCATCCTTCCGGCTAAAGGAGCAATTCCTCTGAACCATGCTGGCAACAGAAGTGGACGGAACTTCACCCCGGCGGAGGCAGCCAACTGTGCAATTAGCTGATTATAATCTATAACACGGGAGTGCAGCCAGTACTCAGCAAATGCTCCTAACGAGCGCCAGGGGACGTCGTGCCAGAAAAGATTGGGCCCCCGGTCCTGCCATGCCCAAATTTCGTCGGGCTTTTCTTGCTCCAGGGCACGGCTCATCGCCTGTAAACAGCGAACAACATCGAAAACCGGGTAGAAGGTTGCCATTTCGGCGAGTTGCCACAGGGATATCCCCTTGTAGTCCACAGCCCGGGCAAAATCCGGAGAGGCTTGCGGCAGCCCCTCTATCAGTCTCACGACTTCAGAGCGGATTTCATCTATCTCTTTGTGGCTCAGGTAGCTGTCCAAGGGCCGCACCGAGCTACAGCCAAGTTGCATCAGGCGATTGACGTCGCCATCTGGCAAGGGAACCTTGGTGAGCACAATCACCTCGTCCCCACTCTTTGCCAGCTTCAATAGATGAGGTTTGAGGCTACTGAATGGCTGCCAGCGCGGAGCTACAAAAAGAATCTTCCTATCGCCTGACATTTTCTTCAACCTTCTCGGTCTTGTGTCCCCTGGCACTGAGATTCCTGACGTACAGGTTAGCTCCCAGCCACAACGCTACTACTGTCTGCGCCCCTAAATAACCTAACCCTGCACCCAGAACACCCAGGCGAGGAACCAGTAGATAACCAGCAACCAGTGAGAGCAAAGCGATTGCCCCGCTGATTCCCAGTACCAGTCCAACTTCCTTGGTCACTCTCCTGTATGTCAAATATACTGTGTTGAAGGTGCCGGGTAAGGTTGAAAGCGCCAGCACCCGGAGCAAAAGCAGACCCTCCTCAGAATAAGCCCTTCCGAAGAGGAGCAGCAGTCTATTGCTCACAACGAAAATTACGGCGATGGCCGGAACAACCAGCAACAGGGACAGTTTGAGGGCACTGGTGGCAAAATGGAGAAGCCCGTTCTCATCGTGAGAACCCTCGGCAAAGAAAGAGTAAGAAATGGCTGAGGGTATCGCAGCAAGAGTGACACCTATTGTCCAAGAGATGTAAAAGTAGGCATTCTGCTCCGGTCCCAGCAAGTTCACTACCAGCAAGGGGAATATCCAGCCTGGCGCACCCAGGAGAAGAAAAGAGACATGGTTGCCCATAGAATAGCCGAATGTCTGCTTCAGGTACTCTCTCTGCAAACCCGGCCACGGGAAGTAGCCTCGCTGGATGCGGGGTAGCAGCACAAAGAGACTAAAAGCTACAGATAGACCTACCGCTATTCCCGCAGCCATTAGAATACCCGCGACGTGCAGCCACGATACCAGCGCCACGGCAAGGGGTATTTCCAGGATTATTAACAGATGCCGGATAAAGCCATACTTAGCTATCCGCAGGGCTATGAACACGCGGTCTCCCATGACGGAAACGGCAGAAAGGGGTAACAAAAGTAAGAACAATGACGCCAGCAAGGGGTTCTCCCTGACTAACAGCAGGGCCGGAGACCATAGATTTAGGCCTGTTAAGAAAATGGCGCCTGCCAGAAAGGAAGCAAGAACGCCTACGGTGAAAGAGGTGTTGATCAGACTTAGCCGGTTGGTGGCGCTGGGAAGGAAACGGATGAGGCTGATGCTCAACCCCATATCGGCTATGGAGGCAAGAAAAACCACAGATGAAAGAGTGGCCGACGCCAACCCCACGTCTCTGGCGGTATAGAAGCGTGCTGATACCAGCCAGAAGAAAAACCCGGTCAGGGCAGCGACGCCCGAGTTAGCCAGCATATAATAGGCATTTTTGTAGAAAGGCGACGCCATGTGTCGTCTTAGCTTTTGCCAGGAGGCGAATGTAGAGAGGATTTCGGCTATGCTGAATGTAAAAGAGGGAATGAATCTCATAATTCTAAGGCGCTAGCCTGATGGCGCTAACCTCTCCGGGCGAACGCCACACAGTTTCTGGTGGAAGATACTTCGTGTCCCTGAAGACCATGAAACCGTATTCGTTACTCCACTCAGTATAGCCCGTAAAGATGCCTGCGTTTTCCTGGTGGTCCACGGATCGGAGTATCCGGGGACCGAAAAGGCTTGCGTATTGCCTTCCTCCCAGGAACCGGCTTATATGATATCCGGTAACGCTATTGGCATTGCTTACGGCAAATGCCCACAGCATAACCGATTGGTAGGTAAGTACGGCTGCGTCCGAAGGGTAGAGAGATGTCCGAGCACGGTACTGGTTTACAAACTGCTTTAGCCCCGGGTCATCCGAGGCGAAGAAAGGGGCGCGGGCGAACGTTTTTACCCCTGAGGGCATGTCTCCCTTTAGCTCCTGAAGTACGCCCACGTCATAGGAAGCAGCAAAAGCTACTTGTTCAAAAAACTTCTGGCTTTTTGCCTGGCGTGTAAACCGGACAAGGTCCTCTCCCTGTAAGTTTGAATAGACCATCTCGGGCCTGGCTGCCAATATCGTGTTGATTGCCGGCGCGTAGTCCTGAGTAGCCATCGGCAGCCAGACCTCGCCCACGAATCTCACGTCGGGCCTTAGTTTCTGCATCCACTCCTTGAATGCGTTCGCTTCCTCCTGGGCTGCTCCAATGCGGGGGCCCAGGAGATAATAGCGAGTGTATTTCTCTTCCGAAAGGGCCAGAGCTTGCAGACGCCCGGTCATATACGTACTGGGTCCTACCTGGAAAACCTTTTCGTTGTACAACTTCATCGTGAGACGTTCGCTATTCGCGTAGCTAAAAAACATTGCTACGTCGCGTACCTTGGCAATGCCTATCACTTGCGCCGCTGTGCTATTGCTCACTGGCCCGATGACTGCCGACACCCCGCCACCGATAATAAGCTCCTCCAACTTCTCCGCGGTCCTCTGGGCATCGTCCGATGCATCCTGCTGGACTAACTTCACCTGCCGCGCCAGCAGACCGCCATTTCTGTTTATCTCCTCTACGGCAAGCTCGGCTGCGGCGCCGGCGTCTTTGACAACTGAAGCTAACTCTTTGGAAATATCAGAGACCATAGCCAACTTGCTAGCTGGCGGCCGCTCTTTTATCTCTTTCACCTCTCCCTCTGGTCGCCACAGACCGTCAGCGGACAAGTATTTGAGACCACGATACGTCATAAACCCGTATGTGTCGCTCCACTGGGTGTAGCCGACAAACGAGCCGAGGCTACTCTGGTGGTCCAGGCTCCGCAAATACCCGCTGCCCATCAGGAATTCAAACTTCATTCCCTCCGCCACCCTCAGGAGGTCACTCCAGCTCAGGGAATCACTGCTAGCACCTACTTGCGCCCAAACCCTTGCTGCTTCATACGCCAAAACGGCAGCGTCGGAAGGATATTTGCCGGTGTTGGCCCAGTATCTTTGGACAAAGGCCATGGCTGGCGCGCTGCTCAGCGCAAAGAATGGCGCCCGAGAGTAGGCTCGGACTCCTGAGACCATGTCGCTCTTCAATGATTGAAGTACACCTACGTCGTAGGGGGCTGTAAACGCCACCCTTTCGAAAAAACCCCGTGCTTTCGCTTGCCGGGTGAAAGCCTCCAGATCGCTGCCTTCAAGCGTAGAGTAAACCAGGTCTGGCTGAGCTGCTAGAGCCTTGTCTATGGCGGCCCCATAGACATGTTGTCCCGGGGAGAGCCACATCGCTCCCAGGAAGGTGACGCCAGGCTGCAGCTTTGCTAGCCATTCCTCGAAGGCGCTCACCCGAGCCCTGCTTTCAACGGTGTCCGCGCCAACCACAAAGTACCTTCCATATTTCTGGCCCGAGAGGTCCACTGCCTGGGCTTTGCTCTCCATATAGTCGCTCGGGCCGATCTGAAACAGAGACTTGGGGGTCTCCCATTCGGTGGTCATGTAAGCAGCATTGGCGACGTAGGTGAAAACCAGTGCCCGTCTTTCCACGGCTTGAGCGATGGAGTAGGCATCATTACTGGACAGGGGTGCAATGATGCCAGATACCTGGTAATCGCTAACCAAGGACTGGGCTTGAGCCGCCGCTTTGGCACCGCCTGCGTCCCTCACCAAAAGGCGTACCCGCTGCTCTTTGATGCCGCCGGCCTCGTTTAGCTGCTCTATGGCAAGTTCTGCTCCGGCAATAGCGTCTTTACCTGCCAATGCCAGCGGGCCGGTAAGGTCCACGACCATGCCGAGATTCATGCCGTCCTTAGCGGAGCCGGCGTCCTTGGCGTTTCCCGTCAGTCTCCCAAGAGGCAATGTCTGCCTCTGTGGTAGCCAGGGGAAGGCAGCGCAGGAGGATAGCAGAGCCGCGATCGATAACAGTATGAAGGTCTTGAGCAAGTTCATCCGTTCCTGGTCGTTGACATGTCTCTCATGATCGTGGTCGGTCCTGATGGCGTCAACCTGATATGTAACGTAGTAGACTCCACAGACGTTTGGGGTAATAGTACCTGCCTTTGATGACGCGCTTGGCCACGTAGAGCGGCTCGAACAGGACCAGTTGCCGCTTCTTGATGCGGTTATGCCGCTCAACTATCAACTGAGCTTTCTTGATAATCTCTTTGACTTCTTGACGCGAGAACTTATTGGAGAAGAACATATCGGGGCTCTGATGGAAAAAGGTGCTCCAGTCCATGTTCCCCGAGACCACGCCCTCCTCGATACATATCTTATGCAACTCCGTCCCGGGATAAGGAGTGGCGATGCTCAGGTTTATGGCAAAGGGGTCCAACTCCTTCATCAGCGTCAGGGTCTCGTTTATCTCTTTCATTGTCTCCCAGGGGAACCCGATCATGAAGAAGGCGCTGAAGCGTATACCAGATTGCCGCAAAACGCCCGCCGCCGTATTCATCTGCTCAACGGTGATACCCTTCTTTAATCGGCGCAAGGTCTCAGGGCTGCCCGATTCCAGGCCCAGGAATATCTCCTCACATCCCGCCCCTTTCATCTGCTCTACGAGTTCCCTGGTAACGAGGTCCACCCTGGTCTCGCATCTCCACCTGATCTTCAATCCAGCCTTCAGGAGCCCGCTGCAGAATTCGCTGACCAGCTTCTTGTTCACGGTGAAGCTGTCGTCCTCAAAAGAGAACTGGCGGACACCGAACTTCTGCTGCAGGTGTTGAAGCTCGGCGATGATATTGGCTGCTGACCTGTACCTTACCTTGCGGCTCCATACTTTGTGAGAGGCGCAGAAGACGCAATCGTAGGGGCAGCCGCGGGTTGCGAAGATGTTTCCCAAGGCTTCCGGAGGACAGCTTTGCCAGTCTAGTATCAAGTGGCGCGCGGGAAAGGGCAACTCATCGAGGTTGGGGATGAGGGCGCGGTCCGGGTTGTGAATAATCCGACCATCTTTCTTGTATGTAATCCCGGGGACACTCTCCAGGTTATCCCTGCTTCTTAAAATGTCCAGGACTGTGTTCTCACCCTCGCCGCGTACTACGATGTCTACGTTGGCGTTGTTGATTGCCTCGCCAGGCAGAACGGTAGGGTGGGCGCCCCCCCATATTACAGGTATGGTGGGGTCCAGTTC
Source organism: Chloroflexota bacterium (assembly GCA_016210545.1). Taxonomy (GTDB): domain Bacteria; phylum Chloroflexota; class Dehalococcoidia; order JACVQG01; family JACVQG01; genus JACVQG01. Next base: position 16,096 of record JACQTY010000103.1, on the reverse strand, counting down.
CTTTACAATGCGGCTCACGTTTATGGCGGAGCCATAGGCCGAGGTGCGAAGGGAGATGCCTACCACGTCAGGCTTCTGCTGGGAGACCACGGCACGTACCTCACTCCAGATGGAGTGGCCGGGGTCCTGCAGGGCATGAAGGTAGGTCTCGTACATCGTGGTCTTCTTGGTAGCCGAGGGCAACCCAATGCCAGATTTGGAGAAATCGCCATTGTAGATCGCTACGTCGTACCCGTTTTGTTCCAGTACGGCGCCGATATAGCAAAGCCCCAAAGGGGAACTGGGTGACTCCTCACCGAAAAGCCGGTACCAGGGGGGGTTGATGAGGAGTACCTTCTTAATTTGTCTCAAGCTGAGTCATCTCCACGGAAAAATTAGTACGCCTAATTATATCTTCCTTGAGCCACATCGTCAAAAAGATTTCAAGGCGCTCTGGGTTACCCCAGGTAGGCGGCGACCCGGCATACCGTGGCGATTTAGGAGTTGCTCGCCCAGCAACGCTACGCGCCAGATCCAAATACGCTTCATCTGTTATTCATTGACGCAACTCCGTTCATCAACTAGAATGAATGTTACAGGAGGTCATGTAGTGCATAAACTCACCCGTCTTGACAACGGGCTTCGAATAGTCACCAGCAGTATTCCCAACACCTACTCCGTGTGTGTGGCCCTTTTTGTGGGGGCCGGCTCGCGCTATGAAAGCGATGCCGAAGCTGGCGTATCCCACTTCCTGGAACATATCCTGTTCAAGGGGAGTGAGCGATGGCCGACGTCGCGGGAGCTTTCCGAGGTCATAGAGGGGGTGGGAGGTATCCTGAACGGCGGCACCGATAAAGAGCTTACTATTTATTGGACTAAAGTGGCCCGCTTGCATTTCCCCCTGGCCGTCGACCTCCTGGCAGATATGCTTCTTTACCCGCGCTTCCGTCTCGACGACGTGGAGAAGGAGCGCCAGGTTATTATCGAAGAGATCAACATGAGTCGCGATTCTCCTTCCCAGTTGGTGGACCTGCTTATCGACGATGTACTGTGGCCCCAGCAGGCATTGGGGCGGGATGTAGGGGGCACGCGGGAGACGGTGGGCAGCTTTACCCGGCAGGATTTGGTGAACTACAGGGCGAGGCAATACCTGCCCACCAACACGGTAATCTCTGTGGCTGGTGATGTGGAGCATGATGAGGTGGTGGAAAGGATGGGCCGCCATTTCGCGTCCTGGGGCAAGGGTGAGCCCCAACATTTGTACCCGGCTCAGGACAATCAGACGTCCCCCCGTATCAAGGTGGAGAACAAAGAAACCGAACAGGTTAACTTCTGCCTTGCATTGAAGGGCATATCAGCTTCGCACCCGCAACGTTTCACCCTCGGATTGCTGAATGTCATCCTGGGAGAGGGGATGAGCAGTCGCCTTTTCTTGGAAATACGGGAGAAGCGCGGCCTGGCGTACGAGGTCCACAGCTATCCACAATTCTTTCTGGATGCGGGATCTCTGGTGGTCTATGCGGGAGTTGACCCTCAGAAGGTGGAGGCGGCCGTGCAGGCGATACTGGATGAGTTGGCCAAGTTGAAGGACCCCATACCGGAGTCGGAAATAGTCAAGGCCAGGGAGTTCTTCAAGGGGCGGATGCTTCTACGGATGGAGGATACCCGGAGTGTCTCTGGTTTTCTGGGCGGCCAGCTACTGTTAAGCGGCCGCATTCTGACTATAGATGAAATAATCGCCAGGATTGACGCTGTGACTGCTGAAGATTTGCGGGACGTGGCCAGTAAGATCATAGTGACGCCTAAGCTCAACATGGCAGCCGTTGGGCCGCGGGTTAATGCCGGACGCCTCGAGGGACTCCTGAAACTGTAGAGCGAGAAAGAAGAAGGGGGGCGACCGCATGAAGAGGCCGCCCCCCTTCTTTATCCGCTAATTCCTGGTCTAGTACCCCATATCTGGCGGCGCTTGCGGCATCATCTGTCTCTCTTTTTCCGGTATATCGCTCACCAGCGATTCGGTGGTAAGGATCATCATGGCGATGCTGGAGGCATTCTGGATAGCGGCCCGTGTCACCTTGGCCGGGTCGATAATGCCCTTCTGCACCATGTCGCCATACTCGTTCTTGGATGCATCGTAGCCGGTACCCGGAGAGCTCTTCTTGACCATGTCGACCACTACTGAGCCTTCCTGACCTGCGTTGATGGCGATCCAGCGCAACGGCTCGTCCACTGCCTTCTTTACTATGCTGATCGCGATGGCCTCGTCGCCGTCAAGCTGCAACGCGTCCAGGACCGAGGACGAAATGATCAAAGCTACGCCGCCTCCGGGCAGAATACCCTCTTCGACGGCGGCCCGTGTGGCCGAGAGAGCGTCCTCAACGCGGTTCTTCTTCTCTTTGAGCTCCACCTCGGTGGCGGCTCCGACCTTGACTACGGCGACGCCGCCGGCCAGTTTGGCCAGCCGCTCCTGAAGCTTTTCCCTGTCGAAATCGGAGGTGGTCTCTTCGATCTGGGCCTTAATCTGCTTTATGCGGGCCTGAATGGCCTGGTCGGAACCCTTGCCCTCGATAACCGTAGTGTTGTCCTTGTCCGAGACAACCCGGCGGGCTCGCCCCAGGTCCTTTACGGTGACCGAATCGAGCTTCCGTCCAACCTCTTCGGAGATCACCTGGCCGCCAGTGAGGATCGCCATGTCTTCGAGCATGGCTTTCCGCCTGTCGCCAAATCCCGGCGCCTTAACGGCCAGGCAGTTCATAGTACCCCGAAGCTTGTTCACAACCAGCGTGGCCAGGGCCTCGCCGTCCACGTCTTCGGAGACGATAACGACGTTCTTGGATACCTGGAGTATCTTCTCCAGGGCCGGCAGGACGTCGGCCACGGCGGAGATCTTCTTGTCAGTAATGAGAATGTAAGGGTCATCGGTGACCGCTTCCATGCGCTCGGCGTTGGTAATGAAATAAGGGCTGATGTAGCCGCGGTCGAACTTCATTCCCTCTACGTACTCAATTTCGTACTGAATACCCTTGGACTCCTCAACGGTGATAACCCCATCCTTACCCACCTTGTCCATGACGTCGGAGATCAACTTGCCTATCTCGGGGTCGCCGGCGGAAATGGTCGCCACCTGGGCGATCTGGTCCTTGCTGGTGACAGGTGTAGCTCTGTTCTTGAGCTCAGCAACTATGGCAGCAACCGCCTTCTCCACGCCGCGCTTCAAAGCCATAGGATTGACCCCGGCGGCTACATTCTTGAAGCCCTCGGCCACCATAGCCTGGGCCAGAACTGTTGCAGTAGTGGTGCCATCCCCGGCGACATCGTTCGTCTTGCTAGCCGCCTCTTTGGCCAGTTGCGCCCCCATATTCTCGAAGGGATCTTTCAGCTCGATCTCTTTGGCGATGGTCACGCCATCGCTGATGACTGCGGGCGGACCAAATTTCTTGTCCAGTACAACGTTGCGACCCCTTGGCCCCAGGGTTATCTTGACCGTATCGGCCAGAATATCCACCCCTTTCTTAAGGGACCGCCGGGCCTCCTCCCCGTAAGTGATTTGCTTAGCCATTTATCTCCTCCCCTAATTATGCTTTCTTCGCCAGGATATCGCTTTCGCGCAGGATGATGTACTCGACCTCGTCGAGCTTTATCTCTGTGCCGGCGTACTTGGCGTAGATGACCCGGTCGCCCTTCTTGACCTCCATTGGAATGTGCTTGCCATCATCGCCTACCTTGCCTGGTCCCACAGCGATGACTTCCCCCTCCTGGGGCTTCTCCTTTGCAGTGTCGGGCAGAACAAGTCCGCTCTTGGTGACCTCTTCCTTCGCGCTAGGCTTTATTACCACCCTGTCACCCAGCGGCTTCAATTCAGTAGCCATTTGAACACCTCCTTTTCACGTCTTTAGGTCTACTGATTCCGGCGCGGTGCTGAATGCCCTTTATAAACATTTTAGCACTCTCAAGCCGAGACTGCTAATTATTATAGACCAGGCATACCTTGCCAGCAACCAACTGTGGAGTAAGCCAGGGGCAATGACGTCAATGTGTGACCAGGGAGTAAGGGTAAATACTTCGTCAATGTCTTCCAAAGCGTTAGTTTACTCAACAATGCTCCTCCGCGCGGGCTGTGCAGGTTGGCGCACCAAGCATGGTCAGAGGCTCATGCCCGGGCGCGTTGGCCGGAACTGCCCGTGGCGGCTCCGTGCATCTAAACAGGATGGCTGGAAGCCCCGAGCTTGGCCCCGAGCTTGGCTTGACAGGATATTCGGCTGTGAACTATAATCGGCGAGCATTCTGCTGACAAAACAAGGAGGCGCATGAAGAAACTGGTGTTTGCTCTGGTCCCCATCATTGCGGTTATCGTGGTTGCCTGTGCTCCATCCCGGGTTCCTGCGCCGACCAAGGCAACCCCCGTCGCCACCGGTGCTCCGGCGACGCCGGCAACGGCGTCGCCGCAGGTAAGCCCCGAGGATGCAGAGTGGCAGAAGGTAATAGCGGCGGCCCAAAAAGAGGGCAAAGTCACGTTGTATACGTGGGGGTATATTGGGGATACGGGGATACAGATCAAGAGGACGTTTGAGGCCCGTTACGGTGTGGGTCTCGATCTTGTCACTGGACGGGGGGCCGAATTCACCGAGCGATTGAAGACTGAGCGACGAGTGGGCCAGATTGTGGCTGATGTTGCCCAGGGAGCTGGTGTACATCTTTTGAATATGAGGAATTCAGATCTCCTGGCGGTAGCCCCCGCACTGCCGGCGCTGGCCAACAAGGGTGATTTCCGTTTGGACCCTGTACTGGACAAAGAGGGCTATCTATTGCAGGAGAACCTCCAACTCCTCGGTCCCATGGTCAATACAAAGATGGTCAGGCCCGAGGAAGAGCCCAAGTCGTGGCAGGACATGTTGAACTCTAAGTGGAAGGGCAAAATGATGGCGCACAGTCCCCTGGTGAGCACGGGCATGTACATAGCATTCATACCCTTAATCAATGCCAAAGCACTCACCGTTGACTTCCTGCGCGATGTGGGTAAGCAAGACCTCGTGTTGACCCGCGGGGATCAGGAAACGGCGGAAAAGCTGTCTCGTGGCGAGTATCCGGTCGCGTTGATATTAGCCGACACCATGGCTGGCGATTATGTGAAGCAGGGCGCCCCCATCAAGGCCCTGCCAATGACCGAAGGCGTGGTTACCACCAACCTGGTGGTTGGTCAGGTAAAAGGCGCTCCTCATCCCAACGCGGCGCGCCTTTTCATGAACTGGATACTCACACAGGAAGGGCAGACTACCTACCACAAAGCCAAGAGTACAGGTTCGGTAAGGAAAGACGTCCAGGATTTCCGGCCGGCGGCGGTCACCATACCAGTCAATGCCCGGCAGGTATTGGAGACCCCCACCGACATCACGGAGGAGACCCAGAAGTATGTGGACCGGTGGCTCATAGACCTGTGGGGCAAGAAATAGGACGTGTCTTCTTTTCGTATGCTGGTAGTCCAGTATTGTTGCTTGTCGAGGGACGCCAGCCGCCTTCAGAGTTGACGTTCCACATCACGCAACCATAGCGAGCTATTCCTTGAGGGCTCTGGCCGTCGGCCCGCGCCGCCTTCGGCAGCCGGGGCAGATGGGCTATCGGGTCGCGCTCAGCGCCATGCTGTTGCCCTTTACAGAAGCTTGTGCTACACTAAATCAGACCGACGGGGGATATGTAACGCCTATATGGATAACCTTACTCCCAAAGCTATTGTAAGAGAGCTTGATAAGTATGTTGTAGGGCAGAGCCAGGCGAAGAAAGTGGTTGCCATAGCCCTACGGAACAGGGAGAGACGCCGTCATTTATCACCGGAGCTAAGGCAGGACGTTATGCCGAAGAACATCCTGATGATAGGGCCTACCGGGGTCGGCAAGACTGAGATCGCGCGGCGGATGTCTGCTCTCATAGATGCACCTTTCACCAAGGTAGAGGCGACCAAGTTCACTGAAGTGGGGTATGTTGGCAGGGACGTGGAATCTATTATCACTGACCTGGTAGAGGCCGCGGTAACCCGGGGGTATGACAGGAAGCTCAAGGACGTAGAGCTTAAGGCAGAGAAACTAGCCACCGAAAGGATCGTAGACTACTTGTGCCAGCAATGGCCAAGGGGGGTGGCCAAAGCAGCCGTCCGGGCTGAAGGCGTGAAGTCCCTCGGCGTTGAAGAGCCGAGGACGTCTCTGATTGCGGATAAGACCAGTCTGAAGACAAAGAGGCGTCCTTACCGGTACAGGCAGTTCGTGGCGAATCTGGTGAAGGCCAAACAACTAGAGGACCAGCTCCTGGACATAGAGGTAGGTGTGGAGTATGAAGAGCCGGGACCTCCAGACCTCCGGCTGAACCCGGAGGACACAGCTGATTCCTTCGGGGATATGTCCGACAACTATGGGCTTCTTACGTCGCACCGTAGCTATCCAAAAGAAAGGCGATGGAGGAAGGTCGCGGTAAAGGACGCCCGCCGCATTCTGACGAGGGAAGAGGCCAATCGTCTGGTGGACTTTGACGATGTCGTAGACAGCGCCATAGACCATGTAGAGGAAAACGGCGTAGTCTTTATCGACGAACTGGACAAGCTGGCTGGGCCGCGTGTCGAAGTGGGGCGGGACGTATCCGGAGAGGGTGTGCAAAGGGACCTCTTGCCCATAGTAGAGGGCACGACGGTCATGACTCGTTTCGGCCCGGTCAAGACGGAGCACGTACTTTTCATCGCTGCTGGTGCGTTCTATCAGAGTAAGCCGGCAGACCTTATTCCTGAGCTACAGGGACGGTTCCCGCTCCGCGTGGAGCTGTCGCCTCTCAGCCAGGAAGACCTGAAGAGGATACTCGTCGAACCCAGGAACGCGCTTACCAAACAATATCAGGCCCTGTTGAAGACAGAAGGGATAGATCTGGTCTTCGCCGAGGATGCCATTGACGAAGTGGCGCGGCTGGCCGCCTTGATGAACGAAAGAGTTGAGAACATAGGCGCCCGGCGTCTATACACCATAATGGAAAAGGCGCTGGAAGAGCTCAATTTCTCGGCCCCGGAGATGGCCGGACAGACTATTGTAGTGGACAAGAACTACGTAGACCAGCATGTCGGGGGCCTGGTCGCGGATGACGACCTCAGCAGGTATATCCTGTAGTACACTAATACGGACAGGCAGAAAGGAGCCAATGACACAGCAGACGGTACCCGCCGTATCTATAAAGGAGCTTTTGGAGGCGGGAGCGCATTTCGGTCACCAGACGAGTCGCTGGAACCCGAAGATGAAGCGGTACATCTTCACCCAGCGCAACGGAATTCACATTATTGATTTGGAGCAGACTCTCGGGATGCTGGGGAAAGCTATGGCCTTCGTGCGAGAGCTTGTAGCTGACGGCGGCACTATCTTGTTCGTAGGCACCAAGAAGCAGGCCCAGGAAGCGGTCCAAAACGAAGCGAAGCGCTGCAGCATGTTTCATGTCAATGTGCGCTGGCTGGGTGGTATGCTGACCAATTTTGCCACCATCCAGGGGCGGATCGATTACCTTGTCCGGCTGGAGGACCAATTGGCCAAGGGCGAATTGGAACGCCTGCCGAAGAAGGAAAACCTGAAGTTGCAGGAGGAGATCCGACGGCTGAACCTCATGATGGGTGGATTCAAGGAAATGACCGCGCCCCCGTCGGCCCTTTACATCGTCGACCCCACCAAGGAGAAGATTGCTCTGGCCGAGGCGAAACGAATGAAGGTGCCTGTCGTAGCCATCGTAGACACGAACTGCGATCCCGACCCTATCGATTACATCATTCCGGCCAACGATGACGCTATCAGGGCCGTGAAACTTGTTACCAGTAAGATGGCGGATGCGGTCCTTGAAGGTAAGGCAGCTCGGGAGGGGGCGACGGCCCAGGTTGCGGCCGCCGTGGCTGGCCAACCCGCGGAGACCTTATCCTTTGCTCCGGATGATGAGAAGGCAGCGTAGGAGGACGATTTGCAGATTACAGCAAGTGCTGTTAAGGAATTGAGAGAGAGGACCGGGGCGGGCGTGCTGGAATGTCGAAACGTCCTGGCCGAGGCTGAGGGAAACGTTGAAAGAGCTATGCAGGTCCTCAAGGAGCGGGGACTGGCTAAGGCCGAAAAGAAAACAGGTCGGTCCACCGGCCAGGGCCTGGTAGAGGCATATATTCATCCCGGCGGCAGGGTAGGTGCTCTGGTGGAAGTCAACTGTGAGACCGATTTCGTAGCTCGGACACAGGAGTTTATGCAACTGGCCCACGACCTGGTGCTCCAGGTTGTAGCCACCTCTCCTCAGTTCGTTACTCGCGAGGAAATGCCGGCTGGCGCCGAGCTCAATCCCCAGGAAGTCTGCCTGTTGGACCAGCCGTTCATCAAGGACCCCGGGAAATCAGTGAAGGACCTTATTACCGAGACCATTGCGAAGGTGGGCGAGAATGTACGTGTGAGACGGTTCTCGCGTTTCGAGCTCGGTAACTAAGTCGCCGGATGTGTTACGTTTTGGGCATCGGCGGGCAGTCCGGGAAACGCATGCCTTCGCCGGAGTGGGAGTTCCGATTGTGGCGCTGCTGAGCGCGATTTGCTCATGTGGGAGTCGGTCCGAACGGTCGACTGACAGCGGCTAGAGCGGGTTTCCCACTACAGACCTGGACACACGATGAATCTTGAGATACTGAGGGATATGGTTCGATCCCAACGTATCTCTTTTTTCAATATGCTGATTTGTTGGCGTCCCGGGATCGGAGCAGGAAAGGAGGTGGAGACATGAAGTGGGAAGAAATGTCCCAGCTTCCACGGGAGACCATCCTGGCCCTGCTCAACGACGCACTTCGCAACACGCTTCGCATCGACGGCTACTGGTTCATCGGCATGGAGAAACAATTCGGGGTAGAGAATGCCATAAAGGTGGACGAGCAGGTGTGGCGGAGATTTGGGAAAGTAGAGGCCAGCCAGGTCAAAGCGAATTTCAAAGTGGATGGGAATGGCATCGCGGCGGTGGTCAAGGCCCTGAAACTGGCCCCCACATGGACGCTATGGGGCGACCTGCGCATAGAACAAATATCGGAACGCGAAGCCGTGTTGCAAGTCCTGAAGTGCTCCTCCCAGCAAGAGAGGCTGAAGGCGGGCGTGGGCGTTTTCAGTTGCAAGGGCGTGGAGCAGGGGTATTTCGACAGCTTTGCTGAGACCTTTGACCCGCGCATCAAGGTAACCTGCAATTTTTGTCCTCCGGAAAAATACTTTGAGACCCTGTGGTGCGAATGGCATTTTGGCCTGAAGGCTGCAAGGAAGTAGCTATGAGTCAGATTAAGACCAGCAAGGATGTTCTCGTCCAGACTGAAGTACAGATGCGCAAGGCCATAGACGCGTTGCGCCGCGAACTGGCCGGTATCCGTACCGGCCGGGCTACCCCGGCTCTGGTTGAACATCTCCGCGTGGACTATCATGGCATCCCCACGCCGCTCAACCAGATCGCTGCCATATCTGCGCCTGAGTCCCGGCTACTGGTCATCCAGCCCTGGGAGCGGACCGTGGTGGGAAGTATCGAGAAGGCCATCCTCAAGTCGGATTTGGGTCTGACGCCGAGTAGCGACGGCGCCGTTATTCGTCTGACTATCCCTTCCCTCACAGAGGAGAGGAGGTTGGAATTGACGCGTTTGGTAAACAGGAGGCTTGAGCAAGCCAGGGTAGAACTGAGAAACATCCGCCGCGATTCCCTGGAGGAACTGCGGCAGATGGAGAAAGCCAAGACGATATCGACCGATGAACTCAAGCGCTCGACGGACGCGCTGCAAAAGCTGATTGACAGTCATACGGTGGATGTCAACAAGGTCGGCCAACAAAAAGAAGCTGAGCTTTTGGAAAGCTAGGGATATTGCATGGACTTTGACCTGTCAGAAGAACACAAGATGTTTCAGCAGGCGGTGCGGAGCTTCTGTGAAAAGGAAATAGCGCCGCTGGTGGACGAGGCAGAGGCTACCGAGATTTTCCCCCCGGGCCTGTTCCCCAAGATGGGGGAACTGGGTTATATCTGCGCCCGGTATTCAGCCAAGTATGGCGCCGCTGAACTGGGCAAACTGAGCGAATGTATCTTGCTGGAGGAGGTGGCCCGCATATCGGGCGGGATTGCCTCTGCTGTCATGGTCCACTCAGGACTGGGCACTTCAATGATCGCTGACCACGGCAGCGAGGAGCTAAAACAGAAGTATCTGTCGCCCGCTATCAGGGGGCTGAAGATTTCTGCCTTCGGGTTGACCGAGGCCAATGCCGGCTCCGATGCCGCCAACATGCAAACGAAGGCCGTGAGGAGCGGGGACCATTATATCATCAACGGCACAAAGATATTCATCACCAACGGCCCCTACGCCGATTTCGTCTGCGTTGCGGCCTACACGGACAGGAGCAAAGGCCCCGGCAAAGGGGTGAGCGTATTTGTCGTGGAGAAGGGGACGCCGGGCTTTACCGTATCCCGCAAAATGGAGAAGCTGGGCAACAGGTCCGGCGGGACTGCGGAACTGGTATTTGATAACTGCCGGGTGCCGGCGAGTAACCTGGTCGGTGAGGAGGGTAAAGGGTTCCGTTACGTGATGGAGACCCTCGACGGCGGTCGCATTTCCCACGCCGGTCGCAGTCTGGGTGTGGCCCAGGCTGCCTACGAGGCATCCCTGAAGTATGCCTCTGAACGGGTGCAGTTCGGCCAACCGATAGGCAAATTCCAGGCGATCGGCTTCAAGCTATCCCGCATGGCGACGCAACTGGAGGCGGCCCGCTGGCTGACCTACTATGCCGCCTGGATGCATGACCAGAAACGTCGCTGCCTGAAAGAGGCATCCATGGCCAAACTGTTTGCCAGCGAAGTGGTGGTGGACATTACCAGCGAGGCCATGGAAATCCACGGAGGCTACGGCTACATGATGGACTCGCCCGTCCAGCGCTACTATCGGGATGCCCGACTCTACACTATTACCGAGGGCACTTCTGAAATCCAGCACATAGTCATTGGGCGGGAGATAGGTGCACCCTAGGAACGCCATCAAGAAGCAAGGAGCCGCGTCGCAAGAAGACATGGCCAGTATATCCACGGTCCCGCAACACGTGGCCATAATAATGGATGGAAATGGCCGTTGGGCCAAGCAGAGGGGCCTGTCGCGTGTCGAGGGACACCGGGCGGGCACCGAGAACATCCGAAGGGTCATCGATGCTTTTGCCGGTCGCGGCGTGAAGTATCTTACGCTGTATGCCTTTTCCACTGAGAACTGGAGCCGGCCCAGGTCCGAGGTCAACGGCCTCTTCCGATTGCTGGGGCAGGTCATCCAAAGAGAAACGCGCGCCCTCCACGAGAGGGGGGTGCATATCCGCCACCTGGGTACTACGGACGGGCTTTCTTCTCACCTCGTCCGCCAGGTGAAGGAAGCCGTAGAGCTTACCCGTCACAACACTAACATTACCCTTAGCCTGGCGTTCAATTACGGTGGACGGGCGGAAATCCTTGGTGTAGTGCGGCGGCTCATCGAAGAGAAGGCGCCGCCGGAGAGCATAGATGAAAAGCTTTTTGCTAGCTATCTCTTCACGGCGGGGCTGCCCGACCCGGACCTTATCATTCGCACTGGCGGAGAGTTGCGTTTGAGCAACTTCCTTCTGTGGCAAGCTGCCTATAGCGAATACTATGCCACTCCAACCTACTGGCCGGACTTCGATGAGGAAGAGATCGAGGATGCTATTCGCGCCTACAGCCAGAGGCAACGCCGCTTCGGCGGCCTGGTCCCGACGGCAAAATGCAAGGGCGGCGTAGCTGCCTAGCCAATGCTAAGGTATCGCGTCCTCAGCTCTCTGGCCATAATGCCCCTGGTGTTTGCCGCCGTGTGGTTCGGCAGGTTCGGGTTTATTGCCCTCGTTGCCGTTGCCACCGTAGCGGCTAGCCTGGAGCTGTACCGGCTGACCGCGTGGGGTCGCCGGTATCTAACCCTCGGACAGGGCCTCGCTCTTGTTCTGATAATCCTCAGCCCTGACTTCCCGCGATGGCTCACCATACTTATGCCGTGGGCCTTCGTGCCTGGTTTTGTGTTCCTGGAGGTACTGGGTGTTGGTAAACGCAGGGGCAGAGTGAGAGGCTGGGGCTGGGCGTTGACGGGCGCCTTGTTCCTGGGCGGCCTGCTGGGGCTGTGGATCGCGCTACGCCAGGTACCTCAGGGCAGGGACTGGGTGCTTCTGGGTATTGGGGCTACCTTTGCCTGTGATACCGCCGCCTATTTTGTCGGACGGGCCTGGGGACGCCACAAGCTGGCCCCTACAGTTAGCCCGCGCAAGACCAAGGAAGGGGCTGTAGCCGGATTCCTCGGGGCAATTGCAGGCGTCTTTATCGTAACGTTTCTTTCCCAGCGATTCGCGGCGCAGCCGTTGCCCATGAGCGCGATAGAGACCGGCGTCCTGGGTGCTCTCATTGGTGTTTTCGCCCAGCTTGGCGACCTGGCTGAATCGTGGCTGAAGCGGCGTTCGGGCGTGAAGGACTCCGGCAGCTTGATCCCGGGGCACGGCGGCATGCTGGACAGGCTGGATTCAATTGTCTTTGTAGGTATGGTGTTGTATTATTATGTCATATGGGTCGTAAGGTAAAGAGATTAGCCGTACTGGGGTCCACCGGCTCCATCGGTCGTCAGACGCTGGATGTGGTGAGGGCTTTCCCCGATCGTTTGAAAGTTGTGGGGTTAGCGGCCGGCCGCAACCGTAGGGCGCTTGAGCAACAGGCCGGGGAGTTCGGGCCTGAATGGCTCTATCTTGAAGGGGCGGGGCGCCCCGAGCAAGATGGCTGCAAGTGGATTTCCATGGAGGAGATGGCCTGCCTGCCCGAGGTAGACATGGTGGTGGTGGCCACCGCGGGAAGGGCCGGATTACTCCCCACGCTGTCCGCTATCCGGGCGGGCAAGACCGTGGCGCTGGCTAACAAAGAGGTCCTGGTGATGGCCGGGGAGTTGGTCATGGCCGAAGCGCTCCAGTGGGGCGCAAGACTTCTTCCCCTGGACAGCGAGCACAGCGCCATCTGGCAATGTCTTCGTGGCGAGAAAGGTGAGGCAGCCCGGGTGCTTCTGACTGCTTCGGGCGGACCTTTCCGTAACTTGTCCGCAAAAGAACTATCCCGCGTTACGGCGGCGGATGCGCTGAAGCACCCTGTGTGGGAAATGGGGCCTAAGGTGACCGTCGATTCGGCCACCCTCATGAACAAAGGGATGGAGGCAATCGAAGCCCACTGGCTATTTGACCTTTCCTGGGACAAGATCCAGGTTGTCCTCCATCCGCAGAGCCTCGTTCACTCCCTGGTGGAGTTCCGGGACGGCTCGTTGAAGGCCCAGATGGGGGCGCCGGATATGCGTTTGCCCATCCAGTATGCCCTGTCTTATCCGGAACGGTGGGCCAATCCTGTCCTTCCGCGTATGGACTGGAGTAAGCCTCTATCGTTGACCTTTGAATCTCCTGCTGTAGACCGGTTCCCGTGCCTCCGGTTGGCTCTGGAAGCGGGAAAGCTGGGGGGAACATATCCGGCGGTCCTGGCGGCTGCCGATGATGTGGCCGTCGAGCTGTTTCTTGACGGCCGGATATCTTTTGTGGACATACCGAGGCTTATCGAGCGCACGCTGGAAGGGTGCGGCGGGAATTCTGGTATCCGGAGGGATGGCAGGCGGGGGCCGACCCTGGAGGCCATTCTGGAGGCCGATGCGTCCAGCCGCGTCCGGGCGCGGGAGATAGCTGGCGCCATCGCGGTCTGATTGGCGTTTCATGGGTAAGGTCGTCGCGAGTTATAGGGAGGGAGTCGTAATAGTATGCCTATAGGTACGGCTTTGATTGCCTTCGTGGGTGTGCTCGTGGTGCTCATTCTGGTGCACGAGCTGGGACACTTCGTCACCGCCAAGCTGACAGGGGTGAAGGTTGAGGAATTCGGTCTTGGCTATCCTCCCCGCATCGTAGGCGTGAAATGGAGAGGGACGGAATACTCGTTGAACGCGTTGCCGTTGGGCGGATTCGTGCGGCTCCTGGGAGAGGAAGACCCAAAGGACCCCGGCAGCTTTGCCAGTAAGAGGAAGTCTGTACGGTTCCTCGTCTTAAGCTCAGGCTCATTGATGAATTTTCTGCTTCCCGCGCTTCTCTTGAGCTTGACCTTCATGATCCCGCAGCAGGTGCCTCAGGGACCTGTATCTATAGAGGAGGTGGCCCCGGGGACGCCAGCGGAGCAGGCCGGGCTCAGGGCTGGCGACGTTATCCTGGAGATCAACGATCACCCGGTACGCAACACTCCAGAGCTTATCCGGGACATCCATCTTAACCTGGGCAAGGAGATAGCCCTGGCCGTCCAGCGAGACGGTGGGCGCCAGATCGTAAGGGCGACTCCACGCTGGGCCCCGCCGCCGGGCGAAGGCCCGCTAGGCATCAGGTCCCAGATGAAGGAATTCACACTGGTGACTGAGTCCCACCCCTTCTGGGAGGCGATACCACTCGGTATGCGCACGCTGGTGAACACGTTCAAGCTGTTTCGGAACGAGATAGGCAGTATGTTTGCCCGCGGTACTGCCCCTGAGGTCACCGGACCGGTTGGTATTTTCCGGGCGACTGGGGAAGTCGCCCAAGGGGGCGTCAGTCCACTTCTGAGTTTTGCTGCCTTCATCAGCATCAACCTGGGCATTGTGAACCTGCTGCCCATTCCTGCCCTGGATGGGGGGCGCCTCTTTTTCCTGCTCATCGAGGCCGCCCGGCGAGGAAAGCGCATTTCCCCGAGCAAAGAAAGACTGGTGCATCTCGTCGGCTTCGCCGTACTCATTACAATGATAGTCGTGGTGACCTACTTCGATGTGTTGCGATGGATCGGCGGAAGCTAGTCCATGACGCCTCGATACCTGTGATGACCAGGAGGCGTCTCTCCCGTCCCATCTCCATTGGTGGCGTCACCATAGGCGGCGGCGCGCCCATCTCCGTGCAGTCCATGACCAAGACCGACACCCGGGACGTCAGGGCTACTGTCCGTCAGATCGAGGAGCTGCACGAGTCCGGCTGCGAGATCATCCGCCTGGCGGTCCCCGACATGGAGGCCGCTGAAGCGCTTTCCCCCATCAAGAAGGCCAGTAGCATCCCGGTTGTCGCCGATATCCATTTCGACTATCGCCTTGCCCTGGCAGCGATTCGGTCCGGCGTAGATGGCCTGCGGCTGAATCCTGGCAATATTGGCGACCGGGAGCGGGTGGTGGCGGTGGTCAATGCCGCCAAGCAGCGCCAGGTACCCATCCGCATCGGCGTCAACGCCGGCAGCCTGCCTAAGTCCACAGAGTCCCTACCCGGGTCCACTGCCGAAAAGATGGTGGCCGTGGCCCTGGAACAGGTCAGGCTGCTGGAAAGCCTGGACTTTGAACTTATTAAGGTATCCCTCAAGGCATTTGACGTTCCTACCACAGTTGAGGCTTACAGGTGGATCGCCGAGAAGATGCCCTACCCTCTCCACCTGGGGATCACCGAGGCTGGCCCGGCTCCGGCGGGCCTGGTGCGGAGCGCTGTAGGGTTGGGCATCCTGCTATACGAGGGCATCGGCGATACCCTGCGGGTATCGCTGACCGGGCCGCCAACTGAAGAGGTGGCCGCGGGCTACGACAGACTCAAGAGCCTGGACCTGCGTCAGACAGGCCCGGTGCTGGTCAGTTGCCCCACCTGCGGGCGTTCGGAGTCGTACGACTTTATCGGGCTGGCCAGGGCCGTGGAGTCACGCCTGGCCAAGATGGATAAGCCTATCAAGGTTGCCGTCATGGGTTGTGTGGTGAACGGCCCCGGCGAGGCCCGGGAGGCCGATGTGGGCATTGCCTGCGGCAAGGGCCGGGGCACCCTGTTCCGCAAAGGGAAGCCGGTGCGGACGGTGGAGGAGGGGGAGTATTTGAAGGCGTTGATTGAGGAGATAGATAAGTTAGTTACGGGGCGTAATTAGAATGGGAGAAATATAAACACAGTTTCAACAAGTTACTAATCGTCTTAAAATAACATGGACTCAGAAAACATTACCCGAGGCTGTCCGAAATTGTCATTCTGGAGCGAAGCGAAGAATCTCAGGGCTGGGGGCGTTTTCGGACAGCCTGTATAGACTATTATGAGACCATTAG
>JACQTY010000101.1 GCA_016210545.1 Chloroflexota bacterium | reverse complement strand
GTGCTACACTCGCCTTTGGGGCCGAAGTGTCGGCCTCCCTTTGCTAAAGGGAGATTGAGTGGGATTTTGATGGCGGATTAAGGGAAATCCATAATCCGTGAATTCAGATTGAAAACGCCCACCTTCAAGGTTGGCTACAACTAAGGGAGCTACGCACGCAAGTCTCCTTGTCCCTTATCCGAGCAGGCATTGGACTCCGCTACGCGGCCATGCCCCGGTGAAACGCCGTCCGTAGGGGCACGATGCCCCTCTCGAGGGAGATCCCGATTCACCGGGACTTGCTAGCTTTTCTATCTACAAAGAATTCACGGATTAGGGGAAATCCGGGGATTTCGCTGGTTTGCATTTGTGTATCGTATGGGACTTGGTGGTTGAGACTGGATATTTGTGCCTTGTTCACGCTCACAGGTATTGAGCCGGCTCACCGGTGAGCCGTTCCAGCCCTTGCCTGAGTTCCGGCGGCAGCGGGGACGTGAACTCGGCGAATTCGCCCGCGCCGGGTAAGCGAAGCTTGAGGTAGCAAGCATGCACAAACTGTCTTTGAAGGTAGGGCGTCTTGACTCCGTAGGTGGCGTCGCCCACCACCGGAAACCCGATGGCGGCAAAGTGGACCCTGATCTGATGGGTGCGCCCGGTCTCCAGTGTAGCTTCAACCAGGGTAAGTCCTTTCCATTGCTTCAGGACCCTGTAGGCAGTGCGGGCAGCCCGTCCCGTGGATACTACCGCCATCCTCTGGCGATGGCGAGGATCACGGCCTATGGGCGCCTCGATAGCGCCCCGTTCCGGGGACAGTGTCCCTCTAACCAGGACCCAGTATCGCTTTACTATGTCGCGCGCCTTCATCTGGGCCGAAAGACTGGCGTGGGCAGCCTCATTCTTGGCCACGATGATCAGGCCGGAGGTGTCCTTGTCCAATCTGTGCACTATCCCGGGGCGCATGCTCCCGCCCACTCCCGGAAGGTCGGGGCAATGAGCGAGGATGGCGTTTACCAGGGTATGGCTCTGGTGGCCGCCCGCGGGGTGGACGACAAGTCCCGCCGGCTTGTCCACCACCAGCAGGTCGTTATCCTCATAGACAATTGCCAGGGGGATGGCTTCGGGGGCCGGCGTAATCGGGACAAGCGGGGGGGCCAGAATGTCGACCCTGTCGCCTATCTCAAGCCTGTAACCGGACCTTGCGGCTTGTCCGTTAACGGTGACATACCCCTCGTCGATCAGCCTCTGTATCTGTGTCCGGGAAAGCGCGGACTGTTCGGCTGCGAACTTGTCCAGCCGGACGCCGTAAACATTAGCCGTCAGATGAAACTCTTCAGCCATTTGCCCCCGCGATTACGGTGTGTGAATTTGCGAGAAACAGCCATCAAGCCCCTCTCCGTCCGCAGAGAGGGGCAAGGGGGAGAGGCCTAACCGTCTGGCAACAAGTGCGTGGCGATCCGTTGGCCGTTCTCGCCGCACACCCGCCCGCTATTGCTTCTGGCTCTGACGCCCTTTTTCCGATTGGAACAGGAAGAAATAGGAGAGGAGTCCGACCCCGACGACCACCGCCGAGTCAGCTATGTTGAATACAGGCCATACCTGGAAGTCGATGAAGTCCGTCACGTACCCCAGGCGTACCCGATCCATCAGATTGCCGACCGCCCCACCTATCATCAGGGCCAGCCCAATCCGGACAAGCCGCGTCTGGAAGAGGTGATACCTCAGGGCTGCGAACAACAGCAGTAGCACCACAGCCAGGGTAAGGAAGACAAGGACGAACTGGTTGGCCTTAACGCCGAAGGCGATGCCGGTGTTCTGGACGTAGGTAAAACGGACCGGCCAGTCCCGGGGGAAGGATTCTCCCAGCATGAGAGAAGTCCTTATCCACAGCTTGGATAACTGGTCGACGACGAGGACTCCCAGGGAAATGGACAAAAGCAACGAATGCCTTTTCCAGCTACCGGGGGTTGTTGCAGCCATCAATCTAGCATCAGCCTCAGCCGGTGGATTGTTTCGATGGCCCGACCAGGCAAATAGCCACGGGCAAAGACGGAGATGCGCCGGGCAACCCGAAGATTAGAAGGACCGCCCCCGTCGTCGTAGGTGTAGCCGCAAGCGCCAAAACATACCACCGAGCTAAGTGTAGCACTTTGTGTCATTGGGTAACAAGGGGCCTGTCTACCCTGTCGGTCGTCTACTTTCTAGTAGTTATCCGCGCATATACTAGCGGTTAATGACGGTCTATGCGTGGTTGTTTCTTGACAGCGATGGGTCGACAAGTATACACTTGCGGTATATGTTTTGACGGGATACGGGAGCAAAGCGTCCCGTCAGAGAAACAATATGTCAAGGAGGTTGCTTTTGCGAGACAGGTACTGGATCATTGCCGTTGCGCTCATCGCAGCACTACTACTCAATCCGATTATTGTTCTTGCTGACGAAGACGGTCCCCAGGGTGACCACGACAGCAAGGTGGTCCTGGTCAAGTTCCGCGGCGGCACGGACGAGGCGGCAAAAGAGAGGGTCCACGGCAAACACGGTGGAAAGGTGCGGGGTACCATTCCCGGCATCGACGTGCAGGTAGTGGAGGTCGAGGCGGGCAAGTCCAAGGGGAAAAAGGATGAGTACAAGAACGAGGCCGAGGTAGTCTTTGCCGAGGTCGACTACATCGCTCAGGCGAGCTACACGCCAGACGACCCTTACTTCGGGAACCAGTGGGGGATGACCAAGATACAGGCGCCTCAGGCATGGGACCTCACTACGGGCAGCTCCGCGGTGAAGGTGGCCATCCTGGATACCGGCATTGACCAGAACCATGAGGACTTGCAGGGCAAGATTATTGCTAACAGGAATTTCACCAACAGCAGGACGGTAGACGACAGGTACGGTCACGGAACGCACGTAGCAGGTATCGCCGCTGCCGTAACCAGCAATGGCAAGGGTGTGGCCGGAGTCGGCTACAACACCAGCCTGATGAATGTCAAGGTCTTAGCCGATAACGGTTCCGGGAACTATAGCTGGATTGCCAATGGCATCATCTGGGCCGCTGACAACGGCGCCCAGGTCATCAGCATGAGCCTTGGCGGAAGCTTTGCCTCGTCTACTATGGAAAGCGCCCTCAACTATGCCTCCAGCAAGGGCGTGTTGCTTGTAGCTGCGGCGGGTAACAGCAATACTAGCTCACCCAGTTATCCCGCCTATTACAGCAACGTCATAGCCGTTGCCGCTACTGACAAGAATGACGCCAAGGCCAGTTTCTCCAACTACGGTAGTTGGGTGGATATAGCCGCCCCGGGTACCGACATCTACTCCACATTGCCCAATCACAACAACCGCATCGGGATAAAGAACTATGGCTATCTCTCTGGTACTTCAATGGCCACGCCTTACGTGACCGGCGTCGCCGCGCTCGTCCTGGCGAAATACCCGACGTGGACGAGCGCCGAGGTAAGGGGCCGACTTGAGGCTTCAACTGACCCGACCAGCGGCTTCTCTTCGATTCTGGGAAGGGTGAACGCGTTCCTGGCTGTGCAGTGACACGCCAGGCGGCGTTTTGCGAAAGGCCCCGATGATGCATCGGGGCCTTTCTTTTTTCACAGCCGCGACTCAGTCCGGGCCAGTCGATTTCCCTTTTGGTCGATGAACTGGAATGTGAGCGACCCGCGTTGCTGGAGAGAGCTCTTGCTTATTTCCGCTACCGCCGTGGGCCGTACTATGACCTGGGCATAGACCTTCCCTGGATCGGGTTCATCCAACCTCACACGGACTTCCACAGTGGCGCCCGACTGCTTGACCCCGGTGACCGAGATGCGATAGCCGGGGTTCGGCTTTGTCCCCCAGGACGCCACTACATAGAATTTGCTATTGAAGTCGGCCTGCGGCGGGACTGCGCCATAGTACGCTTGCCAGTTGCCTTCCGTAACAACGACATAGGCGGGCTGTTCGGCCAGGACCGCCCAGGCCTGGGGCTGGTCAACGAGACTGAACGGAATGCCTCCCCCGCTGCCGCGGCAGCCACCGGAGACGGTCACAGCGCCACCCATAAGCAGCGCAACTACTGGCCAGAATAGCTTATCCATTTGAGTCCCTCCCACCCTGGTTGTTCAAAAAATGCTACCATGCCCCCTGGCGAGAGTCAATCCACCCCGGTCCCCAAAATCCGCCACCCGTTGAATCTTGGCAAACCAGCATCTTCTTCACCAAGCTGGTGCAGCAACTGTTCTGGAGAGGTCGCTTTAGCCTCTCACTGTGGAAAAGGGAGACTGAGAGGGATTTTCCCACTGCCTGTCTGTGTAACAGGAAAATCCCCCTTTCGTCCCCCTTTTGCGAACTGAGCATGTCCCACATCTCGGGCTGGACACAGAGGGTCACACTTCGAAAGGAAGCTGCAAGAGGCACAACGGAACCGTCTGTGGCCTGCATTTTGCGGCGGAAAGACCCTCCACACATTAGTTT
>JACQTY010000100.1 GCA_016210545.1 Chloroflexota bacterium | reverse complement strand
AAAGTATAGTGGATCATTGAGGAGACATCTAATGAAAGAGATCACCACAACAATCACACAGCGAGGACAAGTGACCATCCCTGCGGAGGTGCGGCGTATATTGGGGGTGAAGCCCAGGGATAAGGTATCCTTTACTATCGAAAATACCCATGTGCACCTGAAGCGAGCTTCGTTCACCCTAGAGTCAGCGTATGGGTCAGTGAAACCATCGCATCGGCCGGAGGACTTCGAGAAGATTTTCCGCGCCGCCAAGGACGCCAAGGCGGAGAATACGCTCAGAAAGATGCGCAAGGCATGAAATTCCTTGACGCCAACGTCATCTTGCGCTACCTCACGCGAGACGACGAAGCGAAAGCCGAGGCCTGCTATGCACTATTCCAACGCGTCAAGCGCGGAGAAGAGGACGTGTTCACCTGCGAGGCCATAATTGCTAAGGTGGTGTACGTGCTTTCTTCTCCCCGATCTCCCTATCGCTTGCCCCACGACGAGATCCGGGGGAGACTTTTGCCTGTTCTTACCCTTCGGGGGTTACGGCTCCCCCAAAAGCGAGTTTATGTACGCGCTCTGGACATTTATGCGTCACTCCCTTTCCTGGACTTTGAAGATGCTCTGGCCGCCGCACACATGGAGACCTTTGGAGCCAGGGAGATTCTAAGCTATGACCGGGACTTTGACCAGTTGCAGGGAATTGAAAGGATGGAACCGTGAAACGAAGCCTATCTGGTAAAGGCTACTGGGCACGGTATTGCCAGCTTTGTTTATTGTTGCATGGCTGGCACTTCTTTTCTTTGCAAAAGTGTGAAATATAGGATTCATGTGATTGCCCAATTCATTGGGCTTAAGGTACTGATTAACGGGGCAAACTAAGAAGGTTTGGGTTTAGCCAATGATGGAGTTAAAATATTTTGGCAGATAGTTTATTGGATTCAATCCGTCGGAAGATTGAGGAAGGAAACTATTGGTTTACCTTGCACGCCGGTAGCAGAATGATTGAGCGAGATATTGCAGTCATAGAAGTGGTTCAAGCGCTTCTTTCAGAGGCGGCTGAGATAATAGAGGACTACCCCAGTGACCCTCGGGGTTCTAGCTGTTTGGTTTTGGGTAAGACAGCAAGAGGCCGAAGTTTGCATGTTCACTGTTCATATCCACCGGGTATAGCCATCATTACTTCCTATCAACCTGAGCTTGCTGACTGGATTGATGAAAGAACAAGACGAGGAGAAAAGCCATGACAAAATGTCCTTTCTGCAAAGGAGAACTGAGTAAGAAGACTGTAACTCACCCCCAGGTCTATCGGGGGAAGGTTTACATCCTTGAGAATATCCCCGCTGAAGTATGCTCTCAGTGTGGTGAGGTGCTGCTTCGGCCTGGAGTGCTGGAGAAGATTCAGCAACTGATCTGGTCACACACGCAGCCCAAACGCACTGCCGAGGTCCCCGTTTACGACCTTGCCGAGATCAATTAACGTCATGCGCAAGTTTCTCCGGGGAGAAGCCATAGAATGTCATTCTGAGCCGGAGGCGAAAAATCACCTGTGACACTTTCGTTTGAGATTCTTTGACCTGTACGGCCATGAAGATTGGGCAACGCTCAACTTCAGTCGTCGTGGCTGTGACAGGCGCAACACCAATTAGCGCAATGGAGAAACAAGAGATTCTTCAGTCGCTGGGATCCTTCTCCGAGTGAAACGTCGGAGTCCGATACCCGCTCGGACAGAATGACAGAAAAGGACTCTATTCTTGAACGGTGTACCGGCCCATTTGGAAATGCCAGGCCCGATAAATCGGGCAACTACAAGTTGTCGCGTGGAGGTATCATCATGAGCCTTCAAGATGAACTCAACAAGGTGAACGAAAGACGGCAGAAGCTCCTTCAGGGGGGTGGAGCAGCGGAGGTGGAGCGCCAGCACACGATGGGCAAACTCACCGCCCGCGAGCGGCTGGCCAAACTCTTCGACCCGGGCACCTTCCAGGAGCTTGACCTGTTCATCCGCCCGCTGCGCACCGGCTTCGACGTGGATGACCGCGAGCTGCCCGCCGATGGCGCTATCACCGGCTTCGGCGAGGTGCACGGCCGGCCCGTCTTTGCCTACGCCCACGACTTCACCGTCATGGGCGGGGTGCAATCGGTGGGGCAGAACCACAAGGTGAGCAAGCTCGTCGAGAAGGCCATAGAGTCGGGAGTGCCGTACGTCGGGATGGTGGACTCCGGGGGCATCAAGGTCCACGATATGTTCGGACGCACCGGTTTCCGCCCGGTGGTCGGCGGGTCAGGCATGGCTTTCACCAGCGGCATCTTCCCTGTCCCGGCGCTGGCGTCGGGCGTCGTGCCCCAGATATCCCTTATGCTGGGGCCGTGCTATGCCGGCTCGGCATACGCTCCAACCATGGCCGACTTCGTGGTCATGCGCAAGGGTACCAGCTTCATGTCGGTGGCCTCGCCGCCGCTCCTCAAAGCCGTAACCTTCGCCGATGTCACCCAGGAGCAGATAGGCGGCGCCGGCTTGCATGCTGCCGTCACAGGCACCGCCGATTTTCTAATGGAGACTGACGAGCAGGCCATCGAGACCTGCCGTGAGCTGCTGACGTACCTGCCGCTCAACCATCGCGAAAAGGCCCCGGTAATAGACCTCGGAGACGACCCGCAGAGACGGGAAGAATCACTGTTGGCGATCGATATGGGCAAGCCATACGACATGCACCAGGTTATTACCGCGGTCCTGGACAAGGGGAAGTTCCTGGAGCTTCAAGCGCTGTTTGCTCCGCACATGATCATCGGCTTCGGGCGGCTCAACGGGCGGAGTGTCGGCGTGGTAGCCAACAATCCAGCCGTGAACGGGGGCGCCCTGGACATCAACACCTGCGATAAGATGGCCCGGTTCGTCCGCTGGTGCGATGCCTTCAACGTGCCGCTGGTTATCTTCGTGGACACCGCCGGGTTCCAGTCCCGCGCCGAGCAGGAGCGTTCTCCGGACGGCCTCGTCCGTAATGCCGCCAAACCGGTCTTCGCCCTGGCCGAGGCGACAGTGCCGAGGGTTGTAGTCTACATCGGCCAGTGCTTCGGGACAGCGCGTCTCGCCATGGGAACACTGCGGCTGGGGGTGGACTCCGTCTACGCCTGGCCGTCGGCGCGAGTCGCCCGCATAGCTCCCGGAGAAGCTGTTGATGCCATCTGGGGCCATGAGATCAAGGGCGCCGACAACCCGGCTGAGGTCAGGGAGCAGCGGCTGCACCATCTTATGGAGACCTACATGAGGTTCCCCTTCCACACAGTGGAACAGCTTATGGCCGAGGACATCATCGACCCGCGGGATACTCGTCCGGTGCTTATCCGCACCCTGAAGTTGCTGGAGCACAAGAGCCCGACACCGCGCCCGTGGAGAAAACACTCGCTGATACAGAGATAGGGACAGAGACAGAGACAGAGAATCCCCCGTCCCAACGCCGATGCATCGGCGTTGGGACACCCCCTTTACTAAACTGAGCATGTCCCACATCTCGGGCTGGACACAGAGGGTCACACTTCGAAAGGAAGCTGCAAGAGGCACAACGGAACCGTCTGTGGCCTGCATTTTGCGGCGGAAAGACCCTCCACACATTAGTTT
>JACQTY010000099.1 GCA_016210545.1 Chloroflexota bacterium | reverse complement strand
CTTCCCCCCGCTCCCCCGTCCGCACGCGGATGACCTCCTCCACCGGGCTGATAAATATCTTGCCATCGCCGATATTCCCCGTACGGCCCGCCTCAATAATGGTATCTATCACCTTGTCCACATCAGCATCCCGGACAATGGTCTCCAACTTGAGCTTGGACAGCATATCGACAGTAACCGGACTGCCTCCCCTGCCCGAGTAGGTGACGCCCTTCTGCACGCCCCGGCCGGTTACGGCGGTGACGTTAAGCCCCAGAATACCCTTGTCGGCGAGGGCGTTCTTGACGTCCTCCAGCTTCTCGGTGCGGATGATGGCCTCGATCTTTTTCATCTTATTCTCCTTAAATGCGGTAGGCCGCTTCGCCATGCTGGGACAGGTCCAACCCCATGTCCTCCTCGTGGTTCTTCACGCGCAAGCCCATGGTCGCGTCCAGCACCTTCAGAATCACCCACGTGGCGCTGAAAGATACCGCCCACACCACGGCCACGGAGATGAACTGGATCCACAACTGCTGAGGATTGCCGTAGAACAGTCCGTCGGCGCCCGCCGGGTTGATCGCCTTGCTGGCAAACAGCCCCGTCGCCAGGGCGCCCCAGGTGCCGCCGACGCCGTGACAGCCCCAGACATCGAGGGAATCGTCCAGTCTCGACCGGCTGCGCATCCGGACGGCCAGGAAGCAGAAGACCCCGGCGCCGGCGCCTATGGCAATCGCCGCCAGCGGCCCAACGAAACCCGAAGCCGGTGTTATAGCCACCAGGCCGACAACTGCGCCGGATGCCATGCCCAGCACACTGGGCCTCTTTGAGAAGATCCAGCTCATCAGCATCCAGGTTAGCGCCGAAGTCCCGGCAGCCGTATTAGTCACCACAAAGGCGCTGGTCGCCAGCCCGTTGGAGCCCACCGCGCTACCCGCATTGAAACCAAACCAACCGAACCAGAGCAGCCCGGCGCCCAGGATAACCATTGTTATGTCATGCGGCTCCATAGGTTCCTTGCCGTAACCCTGCCTTCGGCCGAGTACCATCGCCGCCGCCAGAGCCGCCACACCCGAAGATATGTGCACCACAGTGCCGCCGGCAAAGTCCAGGGCGCCCATGTTGCGCAGCCAGCCACCAACGCCCCACACCCAGTGAGCTATCGGGTCATACACAATCGTGGCCCAGATAAGGATGAATACCAGGAATGTGCTGAACTTCATCCGTTCGGCGAAGGCGCCAGTGATCAGGGCCGGAGTGATGATGGCAAACATGGCCTGAAAGATCATAAAAGCCAGGTGCGGTATGGTGCCGGCATAGTCGGCATTTGGCTCCTGGCCGACGCCGTTGAGTCCGAACCAGGACAGGTTTCCGATAAGGCCCCCCTTATCGGGCCCGAAGGCCAGGCTGTACCCCCAGAGCACCCACTGGACGCTGATGAGGGCCACGATAATGAAGCTCCAGTTTATGGTCGACAGGGCGTTCTTCTTTCTCACCATGCCCCCGTAGAAGAAGCCCAGCGCCGGCGTCATGATCATGACCAGGGCGGCCGAGACCAGCACCCAGGCGGTATCCCCGGAGTTGACCTCAGGTTTCGCCTGGGCCACCTGGCCCAGTGCGCTCTGGAACAACGTGAGCGGCGTCGCCGTATACATGCCTACCCTCCTCAAACCGGACTATACACCCAAGTCTAAAGGGGATATTTTTCGTCCATATTTCTCGAATGTTAAGTTCGTGTTACGCCAACCGCGGCAGTAGGTAGCAGTGGTTGGGAAGGGCCAGTACCGGCGGGATACAAGAAAAGCGCCGTCCCGACTTAAGTCGGGACGGCGCTTTTAGCAGTTAGTGCGGTTGCCTGATCTACCAGGCCAGACCAGATGAACGGCATAACAAGAAATGGAGGCGGCGAGCGGATTCGAACCGCTGAATAGGGGTTTTGCAGACCCCCGCCTTGGCCACTTGGCTACGCCGCCAGTGTCGTTTGATGATTATGTTTGGTGCCGGGGAGGAGATTTGAACTCCTACGAGGTTACCCTCACTGCCCCCTCAAGACAGCGTGTCTACCGGTTCCACCACCCCGGCACACTGAGGAAACAACGCCTACGACTGACCTGCCTTGCCTTCGTCGTGCTCCCCGGGACCGCAGCACCACCACATATGATGGCGATGATGCCGGAAGCTGCCCAATAACCAGCTAAGGCCGAGTACGATGAGCAGCACCGGCCAGGTATAACCCCAGATGCTTCCCGTTAACACACCCAGCTTAACGAGGAGCCACACCGCGCCGATCGCGATAAGAATGAATGGTATCGTCATTGCTCATACCTCCTCTCGGACCAACCAAAGACAGACAGAACCAAGCCCCGCGACACCTTCGATTCGGGAATGGGCGTGCTCCACCAGACTCTTTTCGCTTCTCAGCACGTACACGTAATACATAGTATTGCTGGTACCCCTGGGGCGACTCGAACGCCCGACACCCCCGATTAGAAATCGGGGTGCTCTATCCACCTGAACTGGAGGATTTCTTG
>JACQTY010000092.1 GCA_016210545.1 Chloroflexota bacterium | reverse complement strand
TGTAGCACCAAGCTAGTGAAAGAACTTTCGATTTGAGTAGATTGGAGAGGTGGCGGATTCTGGGGACCCTGTACGCTTGCTTAGTGGATACTGGTCGAGTAAAATAAGTCGGAAGGTGGGCCCGTAGCTCAGTGGCAGAGCGGCCGGCTCATAACCGGTTGGTCGTAGGTTCGAACCCTGCCGGGCCCACCACAACAGAAAGTTTCTTCGCCCTATCCAGCACGAATAGCGGCAAATATGCCGGATTGAGCATCCCCACTACCTGCTTGTCCTTCACCTGTACTTGCTTCATGACTTCGCTGACAAACTTCCTTGGGCGCACCGGACTACCCAGCCGGGACGAGTTGCCTGGCCGGGATAGCAGGGATACAGCACCCTCGATCTCAGGCACACCTACCGAGGGATCCTTGGCTATACGAGCAGCATGCCGCCATCTACCGCCACTGCAGAACCGGTGACAAAGGAGGCTTCGTCCGACGCCAGGAATAATGCAACCTGGGCCACCTCCTCCGGTTGACCAAACCTCCCGATTGGTTCGCTCCTGAGGGCGATTTGCCTGTATTGCTCAATTCTGTCCGGCCCACCACCCATTTTGCTTAGAAAGGGCGTTTCCATGACACCAGGAAGGATACAGTTCGCCCTGATATTCCTCGCCGCGTAGTCCAGAGCCGTCGCCTTGGTTAGCTGTATCACTGCCGCCTTGGTAGTGCAGTATGGGGCTCCAAACCGGGTCGGAATTATGCCGCCGACGGAGGCAGTATTGATGATCGCTCCTCCCCCTCGCTGCAGCATCTCCGGGATGGCATATTTTGTGCCCAAGAATACCCCGGTGAGATTCACGGAGATGACCTGATTCCACTGCTCTTCGGTTATCCTGGCAATAGGCCCCGCGGCGCCCAGTATCCCGGCGTTGTTGAACATGATGTCGAGCTTGCCATATTTCTCCACGGCAACCTTGACCATGTTTTCACAATCTGCCCCTTTGGTCACATCGACCTGAGCAAAGACGGCATCGCCGCCATTTCCCCTTATCCTTCTTACGGTCTCCTCCCCGTCAACTGGCACGATGTCGGCTACCACTACCTTGGCCCCCTCTTTGGCAAAGAGGAGAGCGCTAGCTCTGCCCAGTCCGGAGCCAGATCCAGTTATTATGGCTACCTTGTCCTTCAATCTCATGCCCTATTCCCCCTTTAAGCCTGGTTTTCAACTGAACCCATGACCATATGACTCTCGCCCGGTGCGCCTGGTGATGATAATACTGTCCTGTCCGCCTGCCGTCAGGCCTGCTGAAACCCAGGCACGATCGCCCTCTCTTAACCGAAGATCAGGCTTTGTTGAACGATTGGGCAGAATGTGGAGTCGGGCAGGAGGGCCCGTCCGCTACAGAGTCCTCCTACCCCTATTCAAACTCCTCCATTAGAAACTATCCCAAAAAGGCGAGGCGCCGCTGCCGACAGAACTAGAGAAGGGCACATGCCGTTTGGCCCTCGTAGGCCCCGATGTATCGGGGACCTACGCCTTACGGTCGGGTTGGGAAACCCGACCTACGAGCCTGTTTCAATATTACTCAGCATTTTGAGATAATTTCTTGGAAGGGGAAGAGTCGCCGCTTTAGATCTTGTGTAATAGCACCGAAAGTCGCTCTTTGAAGTTGCGCTTTGTCATATCGGACTCCAGCCATTCGGGGAGCGGATGCTGGTGGGGTATGCGTCCGTAGAGCACGTCGTCCATCCAGATAAGAGCGGTCCTGGCTAACGAGAACCTGGCTGCTAGCCAGGCAGCACTCTGGTGGACGAAATTGTGCGGTTTTGTCCAGGGGCAGCAGCTAAGACAATTGAAACAGACCGGCTCCCCACCCTGCGAGGCTCTCAGGTACGAGCATAGGTCATTGTCCACCGGCCACAGCTTGACGCCACGGATGGTCTCCTTGCCCCGCCGCGATATGGAGCCAGAGGAACAGGTATCGGCGCATTTGAAGCAGCGCTCACAGAAGTCCTGCACCCCGAGGTCAACTGGCATGTCTAGCGCCATCGGCAACTCCGTGGTAACGACGTTGATGCGCACGCCAGGGCCATACTCTTTGGTAATCAGCAGGCCGTTTCTGCCTACCTCTCCCAACCCGGCGTCTACGGCCACGGCAACAGCGTTGACCTTGCTCGTCATCATATGGGCATCCGCAGGGTAGCCCAGGGCCCGGATGTAAGACGCCAGCCGGATGGCGGGGATAGTAACCTTGCTGAAGGCGGTCTCATTGGTTTCGATGGTGGGCATGATGCCAATCCCCCTGCCCGACAGGAGCATGTCAAAATTGTGCGCAGCGGCGATGGCAATGGCATATCGATGATTGAGATCGATTGGGTCCCCCCACTTGAGGCCCGGCGTGTCATCGTTGCCACAGTGGCTGTAGACCCACGCTGGATTCAGCTCGCAGATACCGACCAGGTCCGCGCCGAAATAGCGGGCCGCTGCCTTGACGCTCTTCGCGGCTACCCGGCGGTCCACTTCCACTTTACGCTCGGCGACCTGGCCGCAGTTGGTATCTCCCAGCAGATAGGCTATCTTACAGGCGTTGCTCAGCGCCAGGGCCAGCGGCTCATCTCCGAAAAGACTGGACCTTTGGTGTTCTCTGGCCTCGGCGCTGGCAAAGGGCCTTAGCTTCTTGTCTTTCTCCTCTCTCTCCGGATGCCGGCTGTAGTAATCCTGGTAATGATCTGTTCCAGCTTTCAAGGCGGCCCTGCTGGACAGGACGTCCCTGGCGTCAAAGCGTCCCAGTTCCCCCACGACTTCGTAGGTAGGAGTCTGGCTTCTTCGGGTCCAAAAACTGGCTCGATTGCTGCTCCGGAAAGCACGTGAGCCAGAGGCTTCCTTTCCCGGTGTTCGGTTGACCTCGCGTACTGCTTCGCCCATTACTGCCCCCTATCGGCAAAGACTGTTGGTAGAAAACTTCTTACTCTTGACGACAACGATTCTGTGTTTGTTGCCTAGCTCTTCAGGTGGCGATTCAAGAAGTCTATTGTACGTTTCCAGGCGTCCTTAGAAGCTTCGGGGTGGTGTCGTTCCGCGTTCGTATCATTGTTGAAGGCGTGCTGGGCTCCGGGATAGGTCTGCACCTCGAACGACTTCCCGGCTTTCTGCAGTGCTTCCCTCAGCTTGCCGACAGCATCCAAGGGAATGGAGGCATCGGCCTCGCCAAAGATACCTAATAGAGGACTGGAGAGGTTAGGGATCAGCTCGATGGGGTTTAGCGGGGTCTTTTCAGTTATCTGGGTATTGATCGGAGGCCCATAGTATACGACCGTGGCGGCCAGTTCCTTGCTGTGGCACCCAAAGAGCAGGGAATAGCGGCCGCCGAAGCAAAAACCGATGACCCCGATACGCTCCTTCTTGACAAATGGCTGCGCCTTGAGGTAGGCAACTGCCCCATCTAACTCCTGCAACACGCCCTTATCGGAAACCTGGGCACGCAACGCCATGTTTTCTTCCGCTGAGCGGCCCACTTTGCCATGGTAGAGGTCCGGGGCAGCCGCCGCAAAGCCCTGGCGCGCCAAACGCATGCACACCTCTTTTATGTGGTCTGCCAGCCCCCACCACTCCTGGACTACTACGATGCCGGGAAAGACTCCCTCTGCATTTGGCTGCGCGATAAAGCCGGGGATGGACCCATTGGCCGCCTTGATCTGGATAGTCTTGGAAACGCTGTCCATAAGGTTACGATATTCTCCTTTCTGTAGCCTGGACTCACGTAGATTTTCAGCAGAGTTGACTTGTCGGACGTTCTATTCCCGAAAGAAGCTATCCTATTGAATCGCTAACGCCTTGGCCGCTACTCCCTCCCGCATGTTCTTGGCAATTTGGGCTTCCTCTTCAATGGTGTTGGCGAAGACTTTGAAAGGCTGAAGACTGGCCATTACTGAGCGGTCGGGAACGTCCTTTCTGAACGAGGCCAGCAGATTCGCGTTAACTACCATGCCATATCCTTGCTGGGATAGGGCAAAATCAATGAACAGCTTTCCGGCATTGGGATGAGGAGCATTCTTGATTAGCTGAAAGGCGCTGCTGGTGGCCAGCACGCTTCCCCCCAACACGATGGGTCTAATATGGCCGCCCTCCGCGACGACCGGGGATCCCTGCGAGTCAGCGCCGGTTACTATGATGGAGCCTTCGCCCTTGGCCAGAGCCGTCCAGGGAGGGCGAGTGCCGACTCCGGCGGGGATCATCAGTTTTTGGCCGGTCAGCTTCGTGAAAAAGTCAGGCTCCACGATCTTATACTTGGTCAGGGTATACACATACCGGTCGGCGCTGGTGGCAGTACGGGGGTCTATGATCAGCATTTTCCCGCCCCAGCGGGGGTTCAGCAGGTCCGACCATGACTTCGGGGCGTCTTCCGCCTTTACGATGTCATAATTTATCCAGGGGCTCTGCAACGAGGGATAGCCGCGAATGGTGCTTCCGCCGTTATCCATAGAGGGCGGGGCGAGCCACACGTCTTCCCTGAGTACCGGCAACTCTTTGCCCATCTGAGTCACAAGCCCTTCCTGCGACAGGACAGTGGCAAAAGTGGGGGCGTACTCGCCCACATCAGCTACCACATTCTTCATTCGCGCTTCTGTCCGGAGTCTTTCTGAGTTCATGGAGCCCGGCCCGGTTATTATGTCTGCCCTGATGCCATATTTTTTGTAGAAAGCGTCTGTCACCGCCGGGTTCAGGTCGCTAATGAAGGTGTAGCCGTAGACAGTGACCTTGCCTTCCTTCTTGGCGGCCTCTACGACCTTCGACCAGGCCGCGTCCTCCGGGCTCTGAGACGGAGCGGCTGGTAGCGTGGTCGCCGGCGCCGCCGGTCGTGGGGCTGGCGCCGGCGGCTCGGCGGCCGGCTTGGGCGCACAGGCAAGGAGCGCCGCCAGTACAAACAACATTGCCAGGCATAGCAATTTCCGTGTCATGTTATCCCTCCTCCAAAGTAGCCAAGAGTATATACTTAGCGCCTCAAATCCAGAGTCTTGCCCAAAGACGACCGGGGTAAGGGCGCACTGAGAATGGCCATCAGCATCCCGATGTCAGCCACCTTCTCTAGCCCCAACACCAACCCTGCGCTGCGCTCAATGTCCTCCGGGCACAGCCGGTGGCTGGCGCAGTCCCGATACTTGGCCAGTAGCTCGTCGTCGGTTAGCGGCAGGGCCGGGTCGCCCCGAAGTATGTCCACCCGTGCGCTGTAGCTTCGCCCATTCTTCGTCCGGATGGTAACTGGATTGCCAACGAACTTGGTCTCCGGGCCGACATCGGCCAGCCCAGGCCAGATAGGAATGTTGGGGAAGGAAATATGGACCTTCTTTCTGGCCTCGACGATGCGGGGATCTTCCAGCTTTTGAAGTGTGAAGGTGTCGAGCGTCACCATGTGGTCCACCATGGCAGCAGCAACGCAGTGAGGCATGCTGAACTTGGCCTGGTAGGGTGTCGCTGGCTCGGGGAAGGCGAGCACGCGCAGGGCTCGCTCCGAAGCGCCCACCTCGACTTCAGCGATGTCTTCGTTGCTGAGGCTGTGCTCCTCCATCAACTGGAACATCGCGTCCAGCGCCCGGTGGGTGTGATAGCAGCTCGGGTACTTTTTTAACCCGACTCCCGGAGATATGATGTAGAAGGGGTTGCCCAGGCCCACCGCCATGCGCTCGACGTCGTAGCGGCTCGGGCCCGCCAGCGTGTGGCAGAAGCCATTCTTGGCCTCGATGACGTCGGGACTGGCCGTAAATCCCTCTTGCGCCAGGAGAGCGGCCACGACGCCGTTACGGCAGGCGTTGCCGGCCCCCATGGGCCCGGCCATACTACCCTGGTTAGCCGATAGGCCACAGGCCAGGTTAGCGGCGATGCCCAGGGCCATTCTGGTCCTGGCCTCATCCAGTCGGAGCAGCCTGGCGCACGCGGCGGCCGCGCCCACAGAGCCGTACCAGCTCTGGCTGTTCAGGCCGCTGTCCATGAGCTTGAAGTCGGTGTTGAGGGCTATCTTGCCCTGGACTTCCAGGCCCAGGATGTAGGCGGCCAGCGTCTCCCGGCCCGGTGCACCCAGATGCTCGCCGAGGCTGAGTACGGCAGGCAGGACCATGACGCTGGGGTGGCCGACCTTCATACCGCCGTCGTCGTAGTCCAGGGCGTGGGCAATGGAGCCGTTGGCCAGGGCAGCATCCGGCGCTGAAGTTCGAAGACCTGAGCCAAAAACCGACGCCTGGGGCGGCCCGCCGAGCCTCTTCACATAGCTTGTGATGGCCCGGCTGCCCGGCTCGGCGCAGCCAGCCATAGCTGCCGCGAGGCAGTCCAGGGCCGTGCGCTTGGCCTTCTCCACGGCCTCGCTTGGTATGTCCTGGTACCCGGTCTCCGCTATGAACCGGGCGATTTTTTCAGTGGCGCCCATTGCTCACCCGCTTGCCCCCGCATTCATGCTGCCATTTGAAGACGGCTCTTGGCGACTCGTCCAAAAACAACCTCTCCCCCCGCTTCGCCGCCCCCTCTCCGACTCGGAGAGGGGGTTAAGGGTGAGGTCCATTATCAATCCTTAGCGGCGCCCTGTGCAACGGGACATGGACGATTCTCCCCCAATAGCTGTCGGGTCTAATCTTTCCAGAGTTTGGGCAGGAACTTTTCCGTGAAAGCCCGGT
>JACQTY010000091.1 GCA_016210545.1 Chloroflexota bacterium | reverse complement strand
GGCCATAGTCGCATCCCAAAGGCGGGTGTAGCACCAAGCTGGTGAAAGAACTTTTGATTTGAGTAGATTGTAGAGGTGGTGTCTTTTGGTCTCTGCTCCGTCTTGACTGGACCCTGGGGCGGTAATATACTGGGCTATCTCTTACGTCTGCCCGAGTAATCTCTATGCGGGCGCCTCAGCCTATTTGGACTGGAGGTTTGGATCGCAATGAAGAATATCCTGCTTTCCTGCCGCGTCAACGGCGAAGATTGTCAGCTAGTGGTCAAGCCATCGCAGACATTGCTCGAGGCGCTGCGGGACGGGTTGCACCTCACCGGCGCCAAGGAAGGCTGCGGCAATGGCAACTGCGGCTCCTGCACAGTCATCATGGACGGGCGGGCGGTGAACTCCTGCCTGGTGCTGGCCAGGGAGGCCGAGGGTCGCGATATCCTGACCATCGAGGGACTGGCAGCGGCGGCACGCGGTCCAGACACCGCCGGCAAGTCTGCTCTACACCCCGTCCAGCAGGCTTTCCTCGACCACCACGCGGTGCAATGCGGCTTCTGTACTCCGGGAACCGTCCTCGCCGCTGCCGCCTGGCTTCAGGGTTCCAAAGCCCCATCCGAAGCGGAGGTGCGCGCGGCCATCGCGGGCAACCTGTGCCGCTGCACCGGCTATGATCGGATGGTCAAGGCTATCGCGGCGGCCAGCCACGGGCCCCAGCCGTTTGAACCCCCCAAAGGTCGTCAATATGTGGGCCTATCGGCGCCACGGGTCGACGGCCACGACAAGGTGACGGGCGAGGCCAGATACGGGGCCGACACCTTTCTACCAGGGCTGCTCTACGCCCGGGTCCTGCGCTGCCCGTACCCGCACGCTCGCATAAAAAGCATCGACGCTAGCCGGGCAGCCGTCCAGCCCGGGGTGAAAGCGGTAATCACGGGGAAGGACCTGCCGCCTTTGGGGAAGGCGGCCCAGACGTTCGGCATGGAGGGGTGGATCAGCGCCGCCAGCCTGCGAAAGCTGGTCATGGCCGGAGATAAGGCTTTCTTTGAGGGCCAGGCCGTGGCCGCGATAGCTGCTACCGGACTGGAGATAGCCGACGAGGCTGTCAAGCTCATCAAGGTGGACTATGAGCAACTGCCTTTTGTCCTGGATGCTCAAGCCGCCATGCAGCCAGGCGCGCCTCTGCTGTACCCCGACCTTCTCCCCGCCACCCTGGCGGAGAAAGGCGCCAGACCGGGGAACATCGCCTCCTACAGCGAGCTGGGGTGGGGCGACGTGGACAAAGCATTCAGGGAGGCCGATGTCGTGGTGGAGAGAACCCTGGACACCCAGGTGGTCAACCACGGCTACCTGGAACCGCTGGCCTGCACAGCCAGCGTCGGCGCGGAGGGCCATGTAACCGTGTGGACATCGACCCAGGGGACGTTCAACTGCCAGCGCCAGCTTACAGCCCTCCTCGGTCTGCCTCAGGCGCAGCTAACGATTGTGCCCACGGAGGTGGGGGGAGGGTTCGGGGGCCGGACCACAGCTATTCTCGAGCCTCTCGCTATTCTGTTGTCTCAGAAGGCGGGCCGCCCGGTGAAGCTGGTGATGAGGCGGGACGAGGTCTTCCGCGCTGGTGGGGCTGGGGCGCCCGCCCACATGACAGTGAAAGTGGGGGCGCGCAAGGACGGCAAGCTTGTGGCCGCTTACGCCCGGTTGATTTACGATATCGGCGCTTTCCCCAGTAGCCCCACTGCCAGCGGAGCAATGATCGCCTTTGGGCCGTACAAGCTGGAGAACATGAAAGTCGAAAGCAGCAACATAGTTACCAACAAGCTTCCTGTCCTCATGTACCGGGCGCCCGGGGGCACACCGTCGGTGTTTGCCGTGGAGACCGTCATGGACATGATGGCGGAGAAACTGGGGATGGACCCGCTCGCCTTCCGTCAGGTGAACGCCGTCAGCCAGGGGGACCCCATGTCCACGGGCCAGACTTTTGGCCCCATCGGGCTGCGGCAACTGCTGGATACGGTGGCCGGGCACTCGGCATGGACCGATAGCCTCGAGGGGCCGCACCGGGGAAGGGGGCTGGCCGCGGGATACTGGTTGGGCGCCCAGGCCAGCACCAGCAGCGCCTGGGTCTACGTGCAGCGGGACGGCACGGTGAACATCACCACCGGGCACGTGGACCTGACCGGCACGCGCACGGCCCTGCGGCAGATGGCGGCGCAGTTATTGCAGATACCCCTGGAGAGGGTAAGCATACACACCAACGACACGTCTTCTTCTCCTTTCTCCGACCAGACCGTGGGGAGCCGCACCGCCGTCACGTACAGCGTTGCCCTGGACCATGCCTGCCGGCATGCCGTTGCCCAGATGAAGGTCCATGCCGCCAACCGGCTCAACGTAGCCGCCGAGGCCATAGACTACAGCGAGGGCCAATT
The DNA here is from genome assembly GCA_016210545.1 of Chloroflexota bacterium. Taxonomy (GTDB): domain Bacteria; phylum Chloroflexota; class Dehalococcoidia; order JACVQG01; family JACVQG01; genus JACVQG01. Next base: position 2,869 of record JACQTY010000091.1, on the reverse strand, counting down.
CTGCGTGAGCGGACAAGGGGGGAAGGCTATGAGCTGGGACGACGTGGCCTTTCTGACGGTAAAACGGCTGGGTGGGCCGGTGCTAGGCGTAGGCTCCACCAGTATATCCAATGCCCCGGGCTTCGCGGTACATATTGCAGATGTGGAAGTCGAGCCGGAGACCGGCAAGACGAAGCTGTTGCGCTACACGTGTTTCCAGGATGTGGGCGGAGAGATAAACCCGGCGCTAGTTGAGGGGCAGATCCAGGGCGCGGTTTCCCAGGGCATCGGCTGGGCTTTGACCGAAGGCTATGACTATGCGGATGGCAAGTTGCAGAATGCCTCGTTCCTGGACTACCGTATCCCCACGGCGACGGATGTGCCGCCCATCGAAACGGTGCGTATCTGTGTGCCATCGGGCGTCGGGCCGTACGGGCTGAGGGGGGTAGGGGAGATACCTATTGTCCCGGTGCCCGCGGCCATAGCCAACGCTATCTACCGCGCCTGCGGCGTGCGCATGGACCGCCTGCCCATGACTCCGGAAGCGGTGTGGCGGGCAATGAAGGGGAAGCATGTCGAAGATGTGTGACCTTGCCGTTGACGTTCTCCTTGCGTTTTTCGACGCCAATGCAATGCGGCAGTTTGCGCAAGAGGCGCCCCGCAGACAAGAGCCATGCGGCTGTACAGGAATGGGAGATATCACTCATCCCAGGTGAGCGGGAGAGTAGAGGTGAGAGTGATGTACTGGACCCGCCACCGCGCCTTTTGCCTCAAGCGGGGTAAGCTGACACGCACTCGAAATGCTTCACCCCGCGTCGGCGCATTCCGGCCAGCCAACCATATTGTGTCATCGGCATTGGGATTATAGCGCTCTTGGAGTAGCCCGTTGGGGAGACAAAGGAGGCTTATGCTCTCCAGAGTATTCTCTGTCTTTGATATCTCCCTATAATTGTACTTCACAAATACCATTGTACTTCACAAATACCGTAGTGGTGAGAAGGTCCTGACCTTCCTTCTCGATGATGGTAGGGAGCTTGCCGGCCTCCTCTACAAGTGCTCCCGCCCTATACTGCCGAATCTTCATTGACGTTTGGGCAGTCTGTATCGTAGCCGTGCCTTGGCCGCTAACCGCTTCGGCCTTTGAATCAATGAACAGCGCTTGTCTCACGGCAAACTGGGGCAGAAACAAATACCTTGCTCGCTTGTAGTCCATCTTCCCGAACAATCGCACCGGGATTACGGACATACCCAGCCTATCAACGGCCTCCCTGGTGATGTCTTCCCCGATGTCAGCTACAAGGTCGTGCTCTTCGGCAAACATCTCGCTAGCCTGGCTTCTGAAGTCATAGATGGCTTGGACGACCAATCGCAGGGTGGCCTTCTCGATGGATTCCAAGACTTCTAGACTATTTTGAATTGTGCTAGGGTCTAGCGTCATCGAGAAGTCCCAGTTGCACTTTGAAGCAGCGCCGCCTCGCTTCAGCGATGTATTCAGGCGTCAAATCGAATCCCATATACCTGCGGCCTTCCTTTATGGCCGCAACCGCGGTCGTCCCAATGCCCACGAAGCAGTCAAGTATCAGGTCGTTAGGGGCAGAAAGTAAGCGAATCACTCGCTTGGGTAGTTCGACCGGGAATTCTGCCTCATGCACAGCGTGTGAACGCACAGAGGGGAAGTACCACACACCCCGAGAACCCCACTCACTCCATTCCTGCTGCGTTAGACGGCTGCGATCAACACAGGTGATGCCGGGCTTCCAGAACACGTAAATGTATTCGAACTCGTCCACTGAACGATAAGACAAGCTATGCCACTGGCTATTCTCCCAACATGGGTCCTTTACCCATGCGCGCCTGTCGTACGGGTAAAAGCCTGCCGCGATTGTCCACGCCTCAATAAGGCCGCCGACTAGCTTTACTCTGGTTTGCGTAGCGTACTTGCCACCCCGCACGTTGTTATGCTCCATGCGCCGCTGCACTGTCTGCTCACTGCACCCCAAGAGTTTGGCTAGTTGGTACCGATTCAAGTCCGGATGCTCGTTCTTTGCAGCTAAGACTTGCCCTCTACTGATGGGGCACTTCTTGGTGGACACATTGTCTGCCTGTACGCGAGGCATGGTGGGGTCAGGAAAGGCTAAGATGTCTGCGATATTGATAACCAAGAAGCCGCCAGGCTTGATGACCGGGAAGTGAAGAGCGATCACCGTCTCCAAGAGTTTCTGCCAGTCGTCAAACGAGAGGTCTTTCTCATAGGATTTGCCGACGAAATAGGGGGGCGACCAAATGCTGACGCTGACAGAATTGGGACGCACCCGCGTCAAGAGCGCGCGCGCATCGCCGCAGTAGAGACCGTTCTCGGCAAGATAGTCCTCTGACGGCAGCGGCTGCTCGCCGGGTGCGTCCATAACTCTTGTCACCAACTTCATTGCCTCATTCTATGCTGCCAGCGTTAAACCTGTCAACGTTCCGACTCGGCGAATACCGTTGCCAAAAGCAACCAACTGAAGGAACAAGAGTAAACCACTGTCAGCTAAAGCTGACAGCTTTTCCCCGCTCAACCCCCATCGGGGGCGAGCGAGAAATCTGGCCAGCTTACGGCGAACCTCGCGAACACTGGAATACTAAAGTCTTCGCCTAAAGGCGAGGGTTTTTCTCCCATTCCCCGAGAGAGACAATAAGAAGAGATACGATTTTCGACCGCGTACCCTGTGCTTCAACTGCAACAATCATGCTCCTGGGTCTCCGGTAGCCAAACATGTGTTCTAGCCACACTGTACACGGTTTAGTGTATCCTGTCAATAGGTTTGGTCTCCCAAAATCCACCACCCGTTGAATCTTGGCAAAGCAGCATCTTTTTCACCAAATTGGTGCAGCAACTGTCTTGGAGAGG
>JACQTY010000090.1 GCA_016210545.1 Chloroflexota bacterium | reverse complement strand
CTGGCCGTGGTGGCCGGGCTGGACATACCGGCAGCCCGGCTGGGCGGCCTGACAACCAGATACGCTGGCTTTGTCGAAGAGATGGAGAAGCTCAGAGAGGTGGACGTGGCCGCCGAAGAGCCGGCCGTCACCTTTTCAGCACAGGGGGTCAAGAAATGAAAGAGACCGACCTCGCCCTCCTCAGCATCGCCGAACTGGCCCGGCAGATCAAGGCGGGGAAGGCCTCCCCCGTGGAGGTCACCCAGGCGACATTGGAGCGGATACAGCGGCTGGACAAGAAACTGAACTCCTATATCACAGTGATGGGCGAATCAGCGCTGGCCGAGGCGCGCCGCGCAGAAAGGGAGATCGCCAGGGGCAAGCACCGGGGGCCGCTCCACGGCGTGCCGGTATCGTTGAAAGACCTGTACAACACAAAGGGAGTCCGCACCACCGCCGGTTCGAAGATCCTGGCTGACTTCGTCCCCAACGAGGACTGTACGGTAGCCGCCCGGTTGAGGCAGGCCGGGGCCGTAATCATCGGCAAGACCAACATGCACGAGTTCGCCCTGGGCGTGAGCAATGAGAACCCGCACTTCGGCCCGGTGCGTAACCCCTGGGACCTGGAGCGCATCCCCGGCGGCTCCAGCGGCGGCTCGGCGGCGGCGCTGGCAGCCTGCCTGTGCGCCGGTTCTTTGGGCTCTGATACCGGGGGCTCCATCCGTATTCCGGCGTCGTTATGCGGCATAGTCGGAATCAAGCCCACCTACGGGCGAGTCAGCCGCGCCGGGGTATTGCCTCTGGCGTGGTCGATGGACCATGCCGGGCCGATGACCAGGACCGTAGAAGACGCCGCCCTGATGTTGCAGGCGATAGCAGGGTGGGACTCGAAGGACCCGGCATCGGCCAACGTGCCTGTCCCTGACTACCGCCGGGGTCTGAAAGCCGGGGTCCGCGGGCTGCGCGTGGGGATCATCAAGACGGGCGCCGCCAAAGGGACGGACAGCGAGGTCGCCGCCGCCTTCCGAAAGGCGGTGAAGGTATTGGAAGGACTGGGCGCGAATGTATCGGAGGTGTCCATCGGCAGCCTCGACAACGCGCGCCTGGCCCTCAGGACCATTGTGTCCAGCGAGGCCGGTTCCGTCCACGAGGACTGGTTGAGGACGCGTCCGGCGGACTACGGGCCCGACGTCCGGGCGCGGCTGGAGGTGAGCCGGTTGATCCTGGCCGCAGACTACCTGCGTGCCCAGCGAGTGAGGAACCTGGTGCGCAGAGACTTTGCCAACGTTCTTGGCCGGGTGGACGTGCTGGTCATCCCCACAACACCCATAACGGCTGTGAAAATAGGCGAAAGGTCGTTGACGGTTGGCGACCGGGTGGTGGACTTGATGACGGGGACCGGGGGCAACACCTCCCCCATCAATTTGACCGGGTTGCCCGCCCTTTCAGTCCCCTGCGGGTTCTCGAAAGCCGGCTTGCCTATCGGACTGCAAATAGTGGGGAGGGCTTTCGCCGAAGGAACGGTGCTGCGGGCGGGCTGGGCCTACGAGGCAAGCACAGAATGGCACAAGAAGCGGCCGGCGCTGGGTTAGGCTCTACGGATGGCCACGGCGACTTGCAGTCGCCTCCGTGTGAGGCGCCGGTTCCCCCTGGAATAGGCGCTTTCTTGTCATCCTGGAGCGGAGCGAAGGATCTCAGGGAGGGGTACAAAGGCATAAACTACCTTTGGCGATTATGCACTTGAAGCAAGTCGGCCAAGTGGTAGAATAGGGGCATGGCAATATTCAAGTTCCTTTGGTTGGCGATTCGCCCAGTTGGCAAGTTGGAGGCCGCTCTTGGATGGTGGGATGTGTTGAACTTGCTAATATTGGCGGGATATATTATTTTACCCAACATACCTCAAAAGATAGAGAATCTACCTTACATCCCCCTGGTATGGTTTGCTGGCATCCCCGCCCTACTCTTTCTTATAGCGGGACTCAAACTGCAGTACCGATTAACGAAAATAGAGAGCGCCTACCATTATGCATTGTCCTTTGACCGTTTTGATTTGGAATGGAGAGGACTTAGGGGGGAAACTATTCTTTGTGCTTTAGCATTCTCAAACGCACTGGACAAACCACTCCAATATGAACTTGACGCAAGAAAGACCTATATAGAGATAGCCGGTAAACGCTCTGCACCGTTGGATGGAGGTCAGTTATGGATAATTCCTGCTCACAAACCGGATTCTCGCATTCTACCTCAAATTGACTCCCCCGTCGATTATCCTTGTAAGGGGAGGTATCACCACGAATTGGTATATGGGTTACCAGACAAGCCGTTGTTTCGGCAAATACGAGAGTCGGAAATTACTTTTCAAGAGGATGGAAAATGGTTCTCCAAATCTGTAATTGAGAAGGACGAACGTATAAGTAGTGACTTCTCTATATTTTGATTCTCAGACTTGATTAGCTTTAGGAGCGTATCACAAACATGAGTCTGTATCATGTGTATGATCGCCCAATCTTCATGGTGTCCCCGGAGAAAGGGGCATGGGGGATTCCCCGTGCAATGGCGTCGGGGGGGGGCTACGGGGGAGTAAACTACTCCCCCATGACCTGGATGACCACCTCGCGGGCGCGGGGCCGGGTATCGAAGTCCATGACGACGATCTGCTGCCACGTCCCCAGCAGCAGCGCCTTCTTGGCGAAGGGGACCACCAGGGAGGCGCCCATCAGGGAAGCCCTCAGGTGCGAGTGCCCGTTATAGTCCTCCCAGCGCACGTTGTGCTTGTAGTCCAGGCTTTGCGGTATCAGTTTTTCAAAGATACTCTGGAGATCGCTTACCAACCCCGGCTCGTGCTCGATGGTCGTAACCCCCGCGGTGGAACCGCAGACGAATACGGTAACAATTCCGCTCTGGATGCCGTTCTCGCCCACCGCTTTGGCGACCTGAGCAGTGATGTCGATGACGTCGCTATTACCGGTAGTCTGTAGCGTTATCTTCTTGGAGATTACCATCGCACCTCGCCGCCTGACTGCTGCATCTCAACAAGGCGGGAGCAGCGACACCGCCAGGCCGTCTTGGAATGCCAACTAGGGCTTCTGTTCGGTGTCCTCAAGCTCTTTCTTGAGCCGGTCTTCCCAGTACTGCCGTTCCTGTTCGGACAGTTGTACGGTGGCTTTCTGAGGAATTGCCGCCTTCCGTTGCATCGTCTTGATCAGGCGGTAGAGGAAGAACCCACCCACCACAACCGCTACTCCCGGAACAACCCAGACCAGCAGGTTAAACCCGGACTTAGGGGGCGCCGCCAGGACCATCTCCCCATATTTCTCCACGAAGAACTGAAGGATCTCTTCCCTGGTCTGCCCCTGGGCCAGTTTCTCCCGGACTAAGGCCCGCATCTGGACAGACAACTCCGATTGCGACTGCTCGATAGTCTGCCCGGCGCACAGCGGACACATCAGGCTCTTGTAGATGTCCTGGGCCTGCTCATCCAGCGAAGGGGCAGAGCAGGCCGACAGGCCGCCGACCAGCAGGAACACGGCCACAATACCAAGCAGGGCGAGCAGCGTAGTTTTTTTCATATGTCTTCTTGCCTATTGCAGGGAAGCGAACGCGGGTAAAGGCAGTTCACGAAACGAGACTCAACGGGGTGAGGCCACTTCGAAACCTTAACTATTATACGCCATCGCTGCAACTGCGCCAAGCAAGGTGGGCGGCCAAAATCCGCCACCTATTGAATCTCACCAAACGAACAGTTCTTTCACCTACGGGGTGCTCGATTACGACCGTCTTCCGCTTTCGAAGAGTACCCAAAAGCCGCTCGGCAACCCCCTAAATCCCCCAATCTTGTCCGCCTTGCGAGACTCTCGAACCCCGACAGATCGGGGTTCGGAGAGGGACTTTGGAATCTGTCCCGACAAGTCGGGAAGACCCCCGTCAGAAAGTTTCCTGAACCTCTTTCCCTTCACCTCATCCAGGGTCAAGGCGCGTTTTGATGGCGGATTAAGGGCGGGCTTTGGTCGCCGGACCCTGCTGGGAGGGGCGAACTGTGATAAGATATAGGAGGGTTTACATATGGAATTCCTCGGCATGGGGACACTGGAAATACTGGTGGTGCTGCTCATCGCGTTCGCGGTCTTTGGTCCGCAGCGTATGGTAGGCATAGCGCGCGGCCTGGGCAAGTTCGTTCGACAGATAAGCAAAGTCGGTTCGGAGGTTACCAAGACCCTCTCCGAAGAGAACCTCCCGGCAGAAGGAAAGCAGGCTGTCCAGGACTTCAAGAAGATAGGGACAGAGCTCCGCCAGACCGTGGCCGACGCTCTTAAGCCCGTTCAAGATGCTGCGCAGCAAGTCACTCAGCCGCCTGCAGAATCCGTACCTGTTGCGCAGGACGCCGAAAAAGCTGGAAAAGCCGCTGTCCCTGAGCGCCCCGCTTTCTCTGGCCCGCCGCCGAACAATCCAGCCGCCGAACCGGCGCCCCAAAAGACTACTGAAAGCAAGACCTCGTGAGCGAAGAGAAGAAGTTCACTCTTACCGAACATCTTCGAGAGCTGCAGCGCCGGGTCCTGCGGATAGCTATAGTCTTCGCAGTGACCACCGGTCTCAGCTTCACCTTCACCGGCTACCTCTTCAAGGTCATGATGCGCCCTATCCCTCCGGGCATCCAGCTCATATACACTGAGCTACCGGAAATGATGGGAGCATACATTAAAGTGGGCCTGATAAGCGGGTTTGTGCTCGCCCTGCCGTACATGATCGTGGAGATCATCCTGTTTGTCGCTCCCGGCCTTCGTCCCAAAGAGCGGAAGTTCATGTTTGCCTTCGTACCGTCGTCGCTGGTGTTATTCGCCGTGGGAGCGCTTTTCGGGTACTTCGTATTGCTGCCGCCTGCCATCAACTTCCTGGTCACCTTCGGCACCGAGTTCGCCACTCCGGCGATCAGGGTCAGCAACTATGTGTCGGTCATTAGCCGTCTCCTGTTCTGGCTTGGGGTGATCTTTGAACTGCCGTTGGTAGCATTCCTCCTGGCCAAGATAGGCATGATCGGCCCCCGGACCCTGGACAAGTACCGGCGTCACGCCATCGTGGGGGCGTTTATCGGGAGCGCCATAATAACGCCTACGATGGACCCGATCAACCAGATTCTGCTGGCGATCCCTCTGATTGTGCTCTACGAGGCCAGCATCTGGCTGGCCAAGCTGGCCCGCCGCCAACCTCGCCCAACTCAAGCCAGCCCTGGTCCAGTGTAGACCTGGCGATAATATCGTTACAATAGTCGTTTGATGACCATCGAGGCCCCCCCCGTTCGCCGGTAATTCCAGAAAACAAGAAACCCCAGAACTTGGTTCTGGGGTTTCTGTTTTCGTCGCAACTGGTTAGCCGTCAATCCGCTCTCTAGCTAGAAGCCCTTCTTCGTAGTCGCGGCCTCGGGCTTCTCCGAGTTCTTGGCGGCCTCGGCCTTCTGTCCTTCCGCCTTTTTGTCTTCGGCCTTCTTGTCCCCTTCCCCGGATGCCTCTTTCTTGAATTCCTTGATGCTCTTGCCCAGGGCGCCGCCGATCTGGGGTAGCTTGGCTGCCCCGAAGATAACCAGGATTATCAGCAGGATAATTATCAGTTCCGGTACACCCAAACGGAAAGGCATCTTGCGCCTCCTTGCACAATGGCTTCGGCACGAAACCAACTACACTATAGGTTAAGACGGAATCGGTTGTCAAATCATAGTAGCTGTCGATGTGCGATCGAAACCCCCGCGGGGCGGACGGAACGGTCGCTCTCCCGAGCAGTGAAGGCGACAGCAAACGCCCCTTGCCCCCCGGCGGCTGACGCAAGTCCCCGTGCCCAACATCGGTCACTGCCGGCAAACCTGAATCCGCCATCAAACTCCAGTAGCAATATCAAGGATGTCAAGAAAAGCTGCAGGCTTTGGCCGTCTCTCCCCCTTTTCTAAAGGGGGACGCAAGGGGGATTTGCCAAATCCCTCTCCATCTCCCTTTTCCAAAGGGAGAGGCTATACTTGCACCAATTTGGTGATGTGACCGCTCCTTCAGCGAAATTCAATTGGCGGTGGATTTTGGAAATCGGCCCACATTGACTTTTGGTCATTTGCGGAGTAAATTATTGCCAATCTGCAAGTAGACCGAATGAAGGCAGCCGAGGAGACGAGGATGAATACCTGGAGACGTTTGCCGCCCGGCCTTGGACTTCCCGGCTGGAGAAGCCTCGTCCTGGCAACCGGGATACTGCTGTCCCTGATATCGTTGACCCCCAGGTACGGCGCCAGCCAGCCTGCGAGCACATTCACGGTGAACTCGACGGCAGACCTCAGTGATAGTTACTTGGATGATGGCATTTGCGATACAGCCAACTTCCCCCGCGCCAGATCTCCCATCCCCAGGAGTGGTATCTGCACCCTTCGCGCCGCCATCATGCAAGCGAACTCCACCCCCGCCCTGGATGTAATAAAGTTTAATGTCCCGGGCACAGGCCCCCATGTCATCACTCCCTCTACAATGATGCCCACCATCTCTAGCCCGGTGATCATAGATGCCACTACTCAGCCCGGCTACCAGGGCACCCCCCGAATCGCATTGGATGGAACAAACATCCCGCCACCCACCCCTACGGGACTGGCTCTCCCCGGTAACAGCACGGTGAAGGGGCTGGCTATCTATGGCTTTGGCGGGGCGGGCGTGGTTCTCATGGGGCCAGGCGGCAACAACGTAGTCCAGGGAAACTTTATCGGCCTCACCGCCGATGGGACCACAGCCCCGGGGAACGGTTTGGACGGTATCATGATCACAGGATCCAGCAAGAATCTTATCGGAGGCGCCGCAATCTCGGACCGGAATGTCATATCGGGTAACAGAGAGAACGGCATCGGTATCGAGGGCGCCCCTGGATTCCCGGCGGCAAATAACAGGGTCCAGGGCAACTACATCGGGACAAACGGTACCACCGTAGCTATCGGCGGAACTACCCGTGCCGCGGGCACTGTAGCCTGGGGCAATACCCTCGATGGCGTGCACATCCATGGATCGGCAACAAATGTCATAGGCGGCGCAGAGCCGGGGGCGCGCAACATCATCTCAGGTAATGGAAGGCACGGGGTGATGCTCCACGGCGAGGGCGCCACAGCGAACCTGGTACAGGG
>JACQTY010000089.1 GCA_016210545.1 Chloroflexota bacterium | reverse complement strand
GATCTCCAACCCTATTGACATTTAAGACAGTTGCTGGCCCCCTCTCCGATTCGGAGAGGGGGTGGCCCGCTAGCGGGCCGGGGGTGAGGTTGGAACCCTTACGCCCCCCGTCTGGACTACCAATATCATTTTGAGATAGTTTCTAAACCCTGATGTCTAAACTCTAAACAAATTCAAATGGGCCAAATCGCAATATCAAAGCCATCGATGATTCTACCTTTACGGTAACTCTTCCAGGTGTGTGGAAGTCACTTCACCAAGGTCGCCAGCACCCTGTCTTGGTAATTTTGCTTTGGATATTGTTTGGGATTTGGCGTTTCGGATTTGGAATTTCCCACCGTCGTGCCCGCTACGATGCGAACGTTTCCAGGAACGCCTCTATTCGCGTGCGGAACTGCCCCGCCGGGATGGTGACGTCGGTCTCCAGCAAGAGACAGGGTATGTTCAGTCTTTCCCGCAGCATGGCCATGAGGGGAGGGATATCGAACTCATGCGGGTCGCAGAACTTCTGCTGAAGAAGAATGGCCCCCTGCACGCCGTAGTCGCGGGCCAGACTCTCGATGTGGGGCCAGCGCCGCCGCGACTCGTAGTCCTTGATGGGGCAGGGCGGCCTGTCAACGTAACGGGCGGCGATGGCAGCCAGCCGGTCAGAGTCAGGGGCCACTTCGTTCCAGAAGTAGCGGCTGCCGGTGCAGTGCTCGTCCACCACCACCAGGCCGCCCAGCGACTCGGTAAGCCGCACCATATCTATGTCGTCGTTCTCGCTGCCGATGAGCATGAGCCGGATTCCGTCCCTGGCGCCTTCCTGGGGCAATTCCTTTATGACCCTCTCCAGCAGACGGTTGTGTTCCGCCTTGTCCATAAGCATGCTGGACAGCACTATGGCCATGGCATCGGCGCCGGACACGGGCGGCCGTGGCTTCCGCCTGAGGTCGTATAGCTGCCTGAGAAGATGGCGGCTGGTGTTGTACACACCGATGGAACGGTCAAGGTCTTCGTTCCGTATGGGATGCCCAACCCATGCCTCCAGCGACTTCTTGAAGAGCGCAAGCTCCCCGGCAAGGTATGCCTTTGCCTCAGGGGCCTGCACCTTGCCCGGCATGTTCACGTAGTACTTGTACGGCGTGGGGACATGGCTCTCCCAGCTACTGTAGGCCACCCTCATGTGGACGCAGGGAGCGGCGATGGCCACGCCGTCCAGGTAGTCATACCTTCCCTGCAGCCCCTGCGCCAGCACGTCGCGGGCAAAAGGGCAGTACATGCTGCCTATGTAGCGCTCGGTTACGTCCTGCGGCTCATGGCTGCCCAGGACGCGGACCGGCAGCGCGCCCGCGGCGTAGACCAGTTCCTCCGGCACGTAGGTACAAAAATAGCCCAGGACCCTGCCGCCGGTCCTCTGCTTCCATTCCCGGGCGTATTGGTGCCGGTTTTCTACAAGTTGTTGGAATTGCGTCATGAATTGTTGCATGGGCCTATTATATAACAATCAGGGCAAGGCCGACTAAATGACTTGACCATCACCCTCACTTCCTCCACTTGGCTCGATACAGGCTTCGACTTCACCTATCGAGGCGCGAGGCAGCTTACGTTCCCAGGGGCAAATCGCCAAGAGGAGGTCCCCCAATCATGGCAACAACCAAAGTAGAGTGACCATCTGTCATTCTGAGGGAGACCCGACTCTTCGGGACGACTGAATCCCGATGCATCGGTGCATCGGGGCTGTGCCTCCATTGCGAACGGCTCGCACTACGCGCTCCGCGGTGCATATTTCTGGCAGCTTGTACGGAAGCAATACACGCATCAGCACAACTAGAGATTCTTCACTTCGTTCAGAATGACAAGAGAGACATCCCGCATCACATCAGATTAGGTGATTGATCACAGTAATCGGGCAGCGATCCCGCCTTGTCATACCAGGTGTACGTCCTCTTCTTTACCTATCTGCTCCATGAACCGAAGGTATATCTTGGTCCTCATCTCATTCCTGGTCCGGAAGGGGGTGACGAATTTGCCTTTCAGCCATATGTGTTGCGGCTCAACATGGATGAGGATGTGCGGCTGGCCTTCCGCTTCGTGTATGTACCGCGGGTACTCCTGTCCAAATATGGCCTTGGCCTGCTCTATTTGGCGTCTGTTCTCCTCGATAAGGATTTGCTCCAGGGTCTGGACAGCCTTGGGTATATTGCTTTGAGGGGTGAGGGGGACACGGATCTCGTCGAAGATAAACTCCGAGTGGATGAGCTGGCCCTTGACGGTGTAGTCCTTTGAATAGTTGAGAACAGCCTGGTCCAGGACAATGAGGTTAGGTATGTGCAGGATCCGTCCGGTCAGTTCGCCGCCCAGCTTCTCGTCTTCTCCAACCTCTTCCAGCATGAAGTGGAATATGCCGATGCGCTTCACATCGCCCTTGATGTTGCCTATGCGGATGCGGTCGCCAATCTTGAATATCTGCGAAAAGGTGATCAAGAAATAGCCGAAGTAGCTGCCGATGTACTTTTGCAGACCAAGCGCCAGGCCCACAGCCACCAGGGAGACATATATACCTCCCGTAGATACACCGATTGCGACCAGAATAGCGACAGCTATGGCCAACGAAAGAATGGCCGTGAATCTTGAACTCACCGCGTGGTCTCCGGGCCGGGCACATGACCGCTTCCACACAAGGCGCGGCTGAAGAAAACGCCTATCTTGTCACTCAGCAATCGCTCCTGTCCCCACCAGAAATGGTCGACGCCGGGCACGATGTGCCACTCAACCGGCCGGGGCAGGTCCTTCAACTGGCCCTCCAGCGCATCAACGGAGACGACGAAGTCCTGGTCGCCGCATAGGACCAGCTTGGGCCGGGCAAAGCTCTTGAGAGGGATCAGGCCCGCGCCTTGCAGCGGCGGGGACACCAGGGCCAGCGCCCTGACGCCGCTGACCTGCGAGGCTACGGGCACGGCAACAGTACAGCCAAAGGAGTACCCGGCGATTCCCAGGGCATCCCTCTTTACCCTCGGTTCGGAGGCCATGAGGGCCAGCGCTGCCTTTAGGTCCTCTTGCTCGCCAATTCCCTCGCCGAAGCTCCCCTGGCTGGCGCCGACGCCGCGGAAGTTGAAGCGGAAGGCGGCTATCGATCTTTCAGCGAGAGCGTCGCAGATAACAAGCACAACGTTGTTGTTCATGTCACCGCCATAAAGCGGGTGGGGATGACACACGGCGACAGCCGGCAATCCCGACGTGTCGGGATTGCCATCCGGCCAGAGCCAGATGCCTTCGAGGGTCAGGTTACCCGAACGGAATTTGATGTCTTCTCGCTTCAATGTCGTGCCAAACGTAGGGGCAATTCGTGAACCGCCCTACAAATTCATATTTTCCGCCCCACCACCGCCCCTTCGTATATCGCCGAGGCGATGTCCCTCGGTCGCAAAGCATCCCCAATAGTATAGACCTCCCTGGCCAGCCCCGCTAGCTGCCCGGCCAACTCGTTCACCGGCTCCAGTCCTCGCGCCAGCACCACCCACTCGGCAGAAAGTTGCTTCTCCACACCGTCCTTGCCTGATACGGTAACGCCATTCGGCGTTATCTGCTTCACGTCACACTCGTTAAGGATGGCCACCCGGGGACTGGTGCGCAGGCGCAGGAGCATCTCAACTCGGTTGGTGGAGATCACACCTCTGCCCAGGTCGCGGGCCGGCGAGCGGGAGACGATGGCCACCTGGTTCTCCTTTTCGGCCAGGAACTCGGCGGTCTCGCAGCCTGTAGAGTAGCCCCCAATGACCACGACCCGTCTGCCCCACAGTGGCGCCTTGCCGCGAAGCACGTCCAGCGCGGTCACGACCCTGGAGAGTTCGGCTCCGGGGATGGCGGGTGTAGCGGAGCGCGCCCCGGTAGTCAATATGATCACATCAGGCTTCTCCTGCCGCACCAGCTCCGCATCCACCTCGGTCAAGAGGCGCACCGGGATGCCCAGTTTGGTTATCTGCGTGATAAGATAGTCGCGCACCCAGGACATCTTGTCTTTGTAGGGCGGGACAGCGCACAACTGGAGCTGGCCCGAGCCTAACTCCGGGCCTTTCTCGTAGAGGGTAACCGTGTGACCGCGGAGCCAGGCAATACGGGCCGCCTCCATCCCCGCAGCCCCGGCGCCTATCACCATGACCTTCTTCCTGGTGACTGCCGGCTTCAACTCGGCGAACTCCCGCTCCCGGCCGCAGGCGGCATTGACGGCACAACGCACCTCGGAGCGGAAGAAGGTATCGATGCAGTACAGGCAGGAGCAACACTGCCGGATGTCATCCACCCGGTCCTCCGCCGCCTTCAACGGCCACTCAGGATCGGCCAGCAGTGGCCGGCCCAGGGCAATGAAGTCCGCCCTCCCCTGCGCCACTACCTCATCAGCGGACTGCGGGTCCCGGATGACGCCCACGGCTATCACGGGCACGGTGACCCGGTTTCTCAGGTTGTGGGCGTAGGGAACGAGCCAGCCCTGGGGAAAGGACTGTGGGCTGACGGTGGGATCGATGTTGTCCTTATCGTCGTCATAGGTGCCGGCAGTAACGTGGATGGCGTCGGCGCCCGCGGAAACGGCCATGCGGGCGTAGGCGCAGGCGTCTTCGCCGCTATAGCCGCCGTCCCTGGTCTCCTGGGCTGTGATGCGAAACAGGACGGGCAGGTTGCCGGAAGTGGCCGCTTTCACGCTACGTATGACCTCGGCGGAGAAACGCATTCGGTTTTCCAGGCTTCCCCCGTACTCGTCAGTGCGCTGGTTGATCCGGGGCGACAGGAACTGGTGAAGAAGATGGCCGTGACCGCCGTGTACCTCCAGCGCATCGTAGCCGGCCCGCTGCGCCCGCCGCGCCGCGGCGCCAAACTCGGCTACCAGCTCTTTTATATCATCAACTGAAAGCTCTCGAGGCGTTATGCGGGTGCGGGGGGAAGCGAGGGGCGAAGGCGCCACCGGGAGATGGCCGTCATTGTAGTCAGGGTCGGCGTGGCGGCCGGGGTGGAATAGCTGTAAGGCAACGGCGGCCCCGTGACGGTGGACGGCCTCCACCAGCTCCGCGTGGCCGGGGATGAAGGCGTCTCTGTCCAGCGTGAGCGTGTAATAGAGGCCGGAGTGCTTGCGGTCGACGCAGGTGGCTTCCACGATTATCAGACCCACGCCGCCTTTGGCCCGTTCGGCGTAGTAGGCGATGAGGCGGTCGGAGACGCCCAGCGTCTCGGCGCCGTAGCGGGTTCCCATAGGCGCCATGATGATGCGGTTCTTGACCGTCAGCGAGCCGATGCGGCCGGACTGGAATAGGTTAGGGAAAGTGGACATGTCGACCTCACCTCCTTTTATCCAAGTTGTATCCAGGTTGCCTTCAAGGATAAGCGGAAGTTACACGAAAATCCCCCGCTCCGATGCATCGGAGCCGCCCCCTTTAGGCAAAGGGGGCGAGGGGGATTTCGCCTTGAGGTTTCCGTCGATTTCATCGGGGTCGCACCCAACTGCATGCAGCCGACCTGATCCGGCCCGTAGGGGCTGCCCCTCGTGGTCGCCCAAGTCGTGGGCAAGACCCGCCTCTGCAACTGGGCGTCATCCGAGACGTGCGAGTCCGCCTGGGACGCACGCCTGACGCCTCACGCGACGGCCACGTACTCCGCAAAAGACCGCGATTCCGGGACGGGTAAGTTGTCTTCCCGTAGCCCCTGAACATGCATCTCGATGGCCTCGTGCATGTTCTTCTCGGTTTCCTCGCGAGTCGCGCCGGTAGCCACACACCCCGGCAAATCGGGTGAGTATGCAGAATAGTTGTGGTCTGCCTTTTCTATTACTACGAGAAAGCGATGCATGTCACTTCACCTGTTTCAGTCTGGCCTGCTTCATAACACTGCGCAAGGTCCGGTAACAGGTCGTCGGCCGGATGGCCGGCGATCGTCACTCTGCCTGACTTCATTGGATGCTTGTATTGGCGATGACTGCCCCTGGCTGCAACCAAATACCAGCCGTCCGCTTCAATCAATCTTATCACTTCACGCACTTTCATTGCGTCGAAAGTATACCACGTTATCCCTCCCCTGTCGGGGGCAACGGCGACAACGGACTGCTCGGTACTGCACCCGTCCCACGGCCTATGGGGACCTCTGCTTCCTTTCCCCCCACCACCGGCGTATCCGCTCCGCCACCTCTTTCTCGAAGCCCTGGTCGCCGGGCTGGTAGTAGCGACGGCCCTTGAGGGACGGCGGCAGATAGTCCTCCTCCACAAAGTGGCCCTCGAACTCGTGCGGGTACTTGTAGTCCTTGCCGTAGCCCAGTCCCTTCATCAGCGGTGTGACCGGGTTGCGGATGTGCAAAGGGACCGGGTCATTGCGGGTCTTGTTCACATCCTCCTGCACCTGAGAGTAGGCGGTGTAGAGCGAGTTGCTCTTGGGCGCGGTAGCCAGATAGACCACGACCTGGGCCAGGGCCAGAGCCCCCTCCGGCAAGCCGATGAAGTGGACGGCCTGCTGCGCCGCCATAGCCACCACCAGCGCCTGCGGGTCGGCCATGCCCACGTCCTCGGAGGCGAAGCGCACCAGGCGGCGGGCCACGTACAGCGGGTCTTCTCCCGCCTCCAGCATGCGGCCCAGCCAATAGAGGGAGGCATCAGGATCGGAGCCGCGCAGCGACTTATGCAACGCGGATATAGTATCGTAGTGCTGGTCGCCAGCCCGGTCGTAGAGCAGCGCCCGTTTTTGCATGGCGTCTTCCACAACGGCCAGGCTGATCCGGCGTTTGCCGTCGGCCTCAGGCTGGGCGGCGAAGGCGGCCATCTCCAGGGCATTGAGGGCCGTGCGGGCATCGCCGTTCGACATGACAAGGAGGTGCTTCCACGCGGCGCCATCCATCTCCACATTCAGCTTGCCGAGGCCCCGTTCCGTATCCTGCAAGGCGCGCTTCAATATCGTCTCCAGGTGGGCGTCGTCGAGGGCCTTGAGGACAAACACCCGGCTCCTGGACAGCAACGGCGAATTGACCTCGAAGGAAGGGTTCTCCGTGGTGGCGCCGATGAGGGTAAGCTCCCCGTTCTCCACGTAAGGTAAGATAGCGTCCTGCTGCGACTTGTTGAAGCGGTGGATCTCATCGATGAACAGGATGGTCTTCTTGCCGTACATCCGCCGCTGCTCCTGGGCTTCGTCGACGGCGTGGCGCAGGTCGGCCACCCCGGCATGGACAGCGCTCACGGATATGAAGTGGGCCCGGGTTATGCTGGCTACGACATGGGCCAGGGTGGTCTTGCCGCTGCCCGGCGGCCCCCAGAGGATGATGGACGGCAACTGGTCCGACTCAATGGCCTTGCGCAGCGCCCGCCCGGGGCCGACGATATGCTCCTGGCCCACAAACTCGTCGAAGTTGTGGGGGCGCATGCGGGTAGCCAGCGGGGCTTCTCGCTGGACCAGCTTATCAGCGGCATCCTGAAACAGTGTCATCTATTTCGTTCCATCGAAAACGGCGCATTCGGTGTAGTTGGCCCGACGTGCCAGGGGGGCTCTGCCTGATGAATCGGGCAACTACAGGACGCTCTACTTCTCCGGTTGCTTCTCTTTTTCCTCTTCGGGCTTCGCCTGACAGACCGCGGGGTCGGCAAGGGTATTGCAGAAGTTGGTGCTGAAGAACACGTTGCGCCAGCCTTTCCAGTCAGGGGTACAGCACGGGGCCAGGGCGACATCGCAGTAGTCCTCGAAGGTCAACTCGCTGGCGTTGGCGGTGCCCAGAAGGTAGCAGTTGGTCTCCAGTTCGTCGCCGCCGCACCGGGGGCAGGTGACATCCGGGCCCTTGCTCGACACCAGACGGTTGAAGCCATGGCCGCACTTTTTACAGGTAAATTCGTTGGGCATCATATCACCTCGCCTCTGCCCTTCACGGACGACCCAAATCCTAAATCCTAATTACTAAATCCGAAACAAGCTCGAATTACGGAAATCCAAGTGACCGATGGGGGCAACCCTCCCGGAGCTTCGAACATTGGTACTTTGAATTCGTTTCGGATTTGGTTCCGACCAAGCAGGTTTGGTATTAGAATCTATCTCAAAATGCCGTAGGTCGGGTTTCCCAACCCGACCCCAAGTAATCTATCTCAAAATGATATTAGTAGTCCAGACGGGGTACGTCAGGGTTTCAACCTCACCCCCGGCCCGCTAGCGGGCCACCCCCTCT
>JACQTY010000095.1 GCA_016210545.1 Chloroflexota bacterium | reverse complement strand
TGCATAGCTTTCTGTACTCCCATCGCGGTGTGGTGAAGCTGGTGGTCATTGTGGCCGCGGTGGCGGCGATGGCGCTGGGTGCGACGTCGAGCGTCCTGGCCGACGACGGACTCGACCCCTAGGCGAGGCCGTTCCAGCATGGCAAGCCCCCGGTCACCAAATTCAGCAAGGAGGTAGTCTCAAGTGCTACGTCTGCATAGCTTTCTGTACTCCCATCGCGGTGTGGTGAAGCTGGTGGTCATTGTGGCCGCGGTGGCGGCGATGGCGCTGGGCGCGACGTCGGGTGCTCTGGCCGACGAAGGTTTCGATCCCTAGAATGGATATTCTAAGGAGGGCCGGCCCCGGTCAAACGCACAGGTCACGCCAGGGCCGGCCGGGATCCTTCTGCTGTCTGGTGTGAAGAAGGGCTTGCCGTGTTCGCTGATGGGGTTATGAAGCGCATATTGATGTGGGCATCTCGGATTGCTAAGGGAGACGATTTTTGAATGTCTGGCTAGATTTGGCGGGCGCATTTGACTGTGAACGATAACTTTGAATGGGTGACAAGAGTATTGACCGGGATGATCGATGCCAGAGGCCAGCATGCCCGGGAGGCGCAGGGTGTGGCCCAGTTGGCAAGGAACATCGGCAGGGAACTGGGCCTTTCGGATGTAGTTGTGGGCAATCTCTGGCTGGCAGGGATTGTTCACGATATCGGTGAAGGAACAGTTCCAGCGGAAATACTGGGCAAAATGGCGTTGCTGGACAGGCACGAACGCAATCTGGTGGAGGCTCACATCGAGCTATCATTGAGGACCGTCGATGAATCGTCTCTGCCTCACGAACTCTCGCGGGCCCTGGCGCAGCACCACGAACGGTTGAATGGCACAGGCCATCCGAGACAGCTCAGAGGCGACCAGATTGTACTGGAGGCCAGGATATTGGCGGTGGCGGACGTGTTCAGTGCACTGTCCTCCGTAGCGACTCCCGGGAGCGTCTTACCAGAGGAGGCTGTCAGAATCCACCTTGTCCAGAATGCGGGCCTCCTCTACGACCGGGCTGTCGTAGACGCTCTTTTCAAAGTAATAAAGGGGACTGGCGACGAGTAGACTGGCGCTGTCCCCCCCCTTCACTTTCCTCGGACTCTTCCCCAAAATAACCTTTCCCCCGCTTCGCTGTCCCCTCTCCGACTCAGAGAGGGGGCTACCCGTGTTGAGGTCTGTTTTCATGCTCCGCGGCGCCCTGTGCGACCGGGCATGAACGATTCTCCCTTCATTCACTGTAACGGTCATTGTTGCGACGCGACGCACCAGTTCGACTTGGCCCTCTGGGGCGAAATCCCCGTAGACACTGCTTCTGAGTGTGACCGCCATCGTGCGGCTCTGCAAATGTGCCTGCCCTCGTGCGCGTGACCGTGGGTGCGTTTGCTCATGACCCGAACACGTGTCGGCAGGCAAGAAAGACGTTGGTCGCGCCTCCTGCCTATTGACTGGCGTCTGATTGCCTGCTACCCTATTACGGGCTTGGTGAAGGCCGTTTGTGGTCTCCCGACGGTGAGCTAATACGGGAAAGACCTATACCCGGCCAGTAATCCTGGGTCCATGTAAGGCTGAACCATGGGCCCGGGGAGCGTGTAACCGGAAGCGGTCTATCAGAAGACCCGCAGTTCCTCAGCCAATATCAGACTGCGGGTGGCCAAGGAGTTATGCTAAGCATAATCATTCCAGCCCTTAACGAAGAAGAGCACCTTCCATCATTATTGGACTCGATAAACAGGCAAGATTTCCGTGATTATGAGTTAATAGTTGCTGATGCGGACTCGAAAGACAGGACTTGCGAGATAGCCCGTCGTTATGATGCCCAGGTCGTTCCTGGGGGCTTGCCGGGAAAGGGCCGGAACGAGGGGGCCAAGGTCGCCGCAGGCGATCTGCTACTGTTTCTGGACTCCGACGTGGCGCTCCCTGAGGGCTTTCTCAGAAACGCTGTGGCCGAGTTCAAGCTAAGACAACTGGGCGCTGCTTCTTTCTGCTTGCAGCCGCGCACCGGATCAGCGTTGAAGAGGCTTGCCATCAACCTGTTCTATAACTGGCCGATCGAGTTCTGCGAGCCATTTCTGGCACATGGCGCTCAGGCCATCCTGGTCAGACGCGACGTTCACGAACGCCTGGGGGGATTTGACGAGGAGATCAAGCTGGCCGAAGACCATGACTACATGCGAAGAGCCAGGGGAGTCAGCAGATTTGGCATACTGCGCAACGGCAGAGTTCTCATCTCTGTCAGAAGGTTTGAAACCGACGGCTGGCTGAGGACGTATCTGAAGTTTGTTGCGGCGGAGATGTACATGATAGTGTTCGGCGCCGTTAAGTCCGACGTTTTTAAGTACCGCTTTGATCACTATGGGAACAACGGGAAATAAGGCGTAGCGCCGCCGAACTATTGGAGTATACTCTCGGGTTAGATTGCTGGGTTCATACCCTGCCCATCGTCCGGCGACGGGTTGAAAGGACCCCGGTCCGCAGTCGCCGGTGCGTCCGATGTTGGCGCCACCGAGACCCTCGGACCAACTCCAGTTGCAGGCGCACC
The DNA here is from genome assembly GCA_016210545.1 of Chloroflexota bacterium. Lineage (GTDB taxonomy): Bacteria > Chloroflexota > Dehalococcoidia > JACVQG01 > JACVQG01 > JACVQG01. Next base: position 10,614 of record JACQTY010000095.1, on the reverse strand, counting down.
TTGACATCCTTGTCGGCGTACAAGGCGCTGTGCTGCTGCCGGACCGGCTGGATCTCGGAGCCGGGTAGTACGGCGCTGGTTCGGGGAATGGTGTTATCCCCGTCCCCCTCTGTCACGAAGTCCACTTTCCTCCAGGTGTCTTGTTGATCTCGCTGGACCACGGCTTTGGTTATCGTCTTGAGACCGTAACCGAAGACGGAGACGCAAGGCACCCCGCACCTGCCATTGAGTTCGCGCCGGAATTCGGCGGCGTCTTCCAGCAAGGGACGTTGAGCGTCGGGGAGCCAGCTAGTGTCCTCGAAGACGTTTATTGGTCTTCCGTACTGGTCATATACCGAAGGGTATGATGGCAGTAGTTGGTACACGGACGGGAAGGTAGCCATGACTCTCCGCAGTCGCTCTCCCTGCAGGCCGAAGGGCAAAAGACCTCTGCCGAGAAGGATGCCAGCCATCGCCCTGGGAGTGCCGTAGTGTGGCCCTCCGATAAGGATCATCCGTTCCACCTTCTTGCTTCCCCCCAGGCGGTCCACGTAGTACCGGCTTACCAGGCAGCCCATGCTATGGGCAACGATAGTGATCGGGCCGTCCACTTTCCACCTATCGATCGTATCTGCCAGTTGACGCGCCGAAAGGCGGTTGTCCTGTCGCCAGTCGTACGGGAACTCCAACAGGTCAATGCCCTTCCTGTAGCCCAGGTTTTTCTCCAGGAATTGCAGCAAGCGGCTGTACTTCTCCATCTTGAACAGGTTCGGGACTATCACCAGGTCGTCCAGCAGGCCGCCGACCTGAACAGAATTGGACCCGTTGAACGACTCCGGCCGGCTAAGGAGTCTTCGGACATCCGGCCATATCCGTTCCTGACCGGCCCACAGCTCAGACCCCATCATCCCCGGGATCACGACCACGGGGGGCCTCGATGTTCTTGTGGTTTCCGCCGTTTCAGCCAGGTCCTCCTCGGAAGCGGAACCCCGGACGAAAACAATCTGAGCATGGCCGATGCGGATGGTGTCCCCGAACTGTAAAGTGTGTTCGACGATGCGCTGATTGTGGATCCAGGTGCCGGTTGTGCTGCGCAGGTCGCGGAGGGTGTAGTGGTTACCCTCCCGCTCAATGTACGCGTGGCGCTGTGAAGCGGCCGGGTCATCTGCGACGATGTCGTTATCGGGGCTGCTGCCTATGGTTACCCTTTCACCATGGATCAGCAATTCCCAGGTCTTACCTGGCGTATGAACCACTAATCTGGGGACGGACCCGTAGGGTGAATGGGCCAACTCTTGATACTCCCCGGCAGTATCCCAAGCATCTTTCGCGCCGGCGGATGGCGACCCCCGCGTCAGTTGTGGAGGGGGCGCTTCATAGCGGAGTCTTTCTCCTCCGATCTCTATCACGTCGCCTGGGATAAGGGGAGTCCGTTCTCTTGGAAAAGCGTTCACACGAGTCCTGGTTGCCGACCCCAGGTCCACCAGGGTACACCCCGAATAACCGCAGTTCACCCGGGCGTGGGCCGGCGCCACAGACGGTCCTTCCAGAACAATGTCGGACTCTTGTGACCGGCCAATGACCGAGCTTGTCCCGGTCAGCCACAGTGTCCGTTCTCGTCCGTCCGGAAGCATACGGACCAATCTGCCGAAAGCTTGCGCTGTGCTCGTAACCATGGTACCCCCGAACAATCTACAGGTCAGTCTCCTCTTACCTCATATAATTATAACGGCGCGGTTTCCGCGTTGTCAGGGACTTTTCTCACAACACGGATTCATTTTGGAGATTGGCGAGGGGAGGTAGCCCGTATTTGACCCCACGGGCCGCGCTGCCGCCGTGCTGCGGGTGGCGGCCTACAATGGAGTATGGCCCGCGACCATAACGGCCAGGACCGACCCGCAGCAGCGGGATCATTCATGTCATTCCGGCCACCGAGCCGTCCCGACTTGCCGGGATGGCTGGAGTTTACCCCGTACACCGATACGGGGCCAGAATGACAGTTGGGGAGCGTTCAGTGGAGCGTTGCCCAGCCATAGCCGGGCGTTGGAATGTTGCAGCGAGCGGGTGAAGAAACCTTCCCCTTGGCCAGGTTCAATGGGCGGTGGATTTGGGGCGATGGCCCATCTTGACCAAACGTGAAAAAGGGGCTAAGCTGAGGGCCGAGCTAGTTTTGGGAGGACAACCGTGCCAGGACTTTTCGATACCATTGACATAAATGGGGTGAAGCTCAAGAACCGCCTGGTGATGCCGCCCATGGCCACCAAGATGGCCACGGAGGAGGGTGGGGTCACCGACCGCCACCTGAGGCATTACATGGCCAGGGCCCGGGGTGGGGTGGGCCTGATCATCGTGGAGCATACGTACGTGCTCAAAAACGGGCAGATGTCCGCGGGGCAACTGGGCCTTTACGAGGACCGACTTATCGATGGGGTGAGGCGGCTGGTTGAGGCCATTCACCGCGAGGGGGCAAAGGCGGCCATGCAGCTAACCCACGCCGGCGCCAAGGCGGCGCGAGAGTTCACCGGCGAGCAACCGGCTGGTCCATCGGAGGTGGCTCCGCCTAAGGGTAAGGATCTGCCAAGGGCGCTTAGGGTTGGCGAGATGCAGCAAATAGTCAAGGCCTTTGGCGAGGCGGCGCGGCGCGCTATGGACGCTGGCTTCGATGCCGTGGAGCTACACGGGGCGCATGGTTTTCTCCTCTGCCAGTTCCTGTCGCCGCTGACCAACCGGCGCAGTGACAAATTCGGCGGAGACCTGGACGGAAGGCTGCGTTTCCCCACAGAGGTCATCAAAGAGGTCAAGAGACAGCTAGGGGAAGGCTCTCCGTTGTTCTACCGCTTCGGCGCTGACGACATGGTGGATGGAGGGATGACAAGGGAGGAGGGGCGGCAGGCTGCACAACGATTGGAGCACGCCGGCGTGGATGTCATAGACATCTCAGGAGGTCTGGGAGGCAGCGGGCACGAGCGTTTCACCGAGCAGGGCTACTACGTTTCCCTGGCGCAGGGCGTCAAAGAGGTGGTGAAGGTACCCGTTATCGGGGTGGGGAACATCACGGAGCCGGAGTATGCCGATAGGATTGTCCGGGAGGGCAGGGTAGACCTGGTGGCGTTCGGCCACAAGCTGCTTTCCGATCCGGACTTTCCAAAGGAGGCCGCACGGAAGCTGGGGGTGGAGATGGGGTAGGGTGGTGGGGAGTTCAAAGGGCCCGTAGGTCGGGTTTCCCAACCCGACCGTAAGGCGCAGGCAGGCTTCGTCGTGAGACTTCGGCGTGAGCTCAGTCGAACGGTTAGTCCAGACCTGTCGGGTTGTCCTACGGGGACAATCCGGCATGTGCTCTCCTCTGGGACCCTCGGGCAGCGGGAGATAGCCTTTTTGAGATAGTTACTTAGACGTGCGGATGAGAACGATGTAGCCACCATTGAGGACTCCCCCTTTGGAGATGTTATACTGTGGAGGATGAGTTGGGTACGCCGGACGGATGGACGGGCCCTGATGGTACGTCTTGTCTGGTTCGCGGAAACGGGGGAGGAGTTGCCGCGTTTGGTGATTGTCTGTCCTCCTTGCCGTTGGCCTGCCTGCGCATGGTGGGAAAAGGCGATGTGAGCGCAGTCGTGCTGGTTCATGGCGCGGAGGGATACGAGGTCGAGTTCATGACACTGAGTGGTGAAACGCTGGCAATGGTTGCTCTGTCAAAGGACCAGGTCCGTCCTGTTGGACCGTCGAGAGATCGCCCGGGGGCGTTCTGTGGAACAAGCGGGGCAACCCACGGGAACGGGATGCCGTTCTCCCCAGGTAGTCGGCGAAAGGCCGCCGCACAGGTCACTGCACATGCTGGACAAGAGAAGTGCATTCATGCTTCGGAGCGAGTAAGATATTGACGATGAGTCCAAGACGCATCCTGGCTCTCACCTTTATCTTCGTAGCGGCCCTTTCTTTCGGCTCTCTGATTCTGCCCCGTGCGGTTGCCATCGCCTATGTCGGCGCGGTCCCGCCTCTAGCCCTCCTTTTGGGGTTTGGCCTTTCGCTAAAGGTTGCCTCGACCTACGCGAAGGACCTGAAAAAGGCTTTCCTGTTTCTGTCCCTTTTTCTCCTGCTTTATGTGCCAGCCAATATCCTCGCTTTGTGGAAGTTTCTGTATTCCCGTCTGGGGGACGACACCGTGTTTCTGGCACAGGTCCTTCAGTTTGCCGATTACGCCATGCTGATAACCTCGTGCATTTATGTCTTGCGGGCCCTTGAAGTCAGAAGAATGAACAGATATGGCTGGATGTTCCTTGGAGCGGCATTTGCGTTTTCCGTGTATGTCATCGTTTACGGCATACCCTCGTTGATAGATGGCATGTCTGGCGACCCCGCGGTGGCGGTATCGAGGATGATGATAAGGGTGTTCGATATGGCCGTAGTTCTGATGCTGCTGCCCGTACTTTTGCTGTACATTCAAAACTTGAGGTCGAAAGCAAAGGAGAGCGTCACTTTTGTCTTCATAATGGGTGGACTCATTGTCAGCTTACTGTCTACCTATGTATTTCAGATAATCAAGAGGGCGTCCCTGGACGCCATAGCTGCGGACTATGTCCAGAAGGGCTCGGTGTTGGACGCCTTCTATGCGTTTGGCTATTTGATCGTAGCCGCGGGATTATACGCGCATGTGAAATACAACGAATGGGCGTATGACGCCATCGATAGGGCCATAACGACGGGACTAAGTTCGCTGGATGTGGACGATGGATAGAATCGTCGACCAGGCGTGGACCTTGCTTCTGGCCAACGTAACAAACAAACGGTGTATCTTGCGTCCGAGCATGGGTAGCGAGATCGACTTATATGTACCTCAATCGAGGTTGTTGTATCTGGCAGAGTCAAATCCTGCCATGCCCAGGCTACTGTACCTGGCCTCGCAGTCAGCGGCGCAAAGGAATGCCTATGTCATAGTGAGAAGGCTCAGCATGCCGGCGGACTATTTCTGGAAGTTCGAGTTCTGGCCAAAGGAAAGGGCCTTCGCCACCCTGGACAAGATAATGACGCGGGTATTCTCGGCGATCATGAGTCAAGCGAAGCAGGGGACCATGAAGATCGAGGGGGTGGCTGTTGACCCACTTCGAATCACCGTCAGTTTCCGAGATTGCGTGGAGTGCGCTGGCATAACCGGGCTGAAGAACGGCATATGTTACTATCACGCCGGCACTTTTTCGGGGATTATGTCAGCTTTGATAAACCGGGACCTCGACGCTTTTGAGACTGCATGTTGCGCCGGTGGAGACGGGTCTTGCACCTTCGTAATCGGCGACAAGAACGATCAGTATGTCAAGACCAGTCACGATGCCTACGTGTCTCCGCACAAGATCGGGGCAGACCTGGTGGCACGTCTCGAAAAAAGCCTTAGCAACGCCCCGGTGCGTGCTCTGGGCAACATGGTTGACATTAATTACCTGCGGTTAGTGGTAGCAAGCACGCTACTCGCCAACCCTCAGCTTTTTGCCTCGACCAGTTTTGATGTCGGTTCTCAGCTCGGACGCAAGCTGGCTCCGGTCCTGACCAAGTTCTACGGGCATGACGGGCTGGAAAACATCGCTGCTTACTATCAACAGCTACACGAACTGAATGTTGAGATCAAAGAGCAGAAACCTAACCTTGGACTGGTGATTAGCGAATCCCCCGAATGCAGCAGAAACAACGCGGGCATGGAAATGATGTCCTTTTTGCTCGGGGAACTCCAGGGGTTGGCTTCCGGGCTGACGAAGACAGAGCTGACTCTCCGGGAGAGCCGTTTTGAGGACGACAACTTAGTCGTCACTTTCGAGCCAAAGGTCTGAGACATCTAAGGCCACCTTTTCAGCTTCTTCCGGTGACTTCTTAGGCGCAAGCTTTTCAATATCCTTAATGACGTAGTCAATTTCGCTCTTGAATTCCCGCTGCTCTGCCGGTATGGACCGCTCAATTCTTATCAATGAGCCTATGATGCCTTCCTCGCTTAACACTCCTTTGCCGACGGAAACCGTCCCTATCTTATGAAAGGCCTGAATGCAGCGGTGCTCAATGTCTGTCAGCCCCTTTTGGGCTGCTGTCAGTCCGATCCTTTCCAGTAGCTCTATGGATTTCTCCACTGCTAATCGGTTCCCGGAGTCTGCCATTGCATTTGAGCTGGCGTTAATTTGCTGTAGCAGGTAGCTCACCAGCCTTGGTTTCCCGATTTCGAAAAGGTCATCGGCCATGTCGTTCAATATACCGTGTATCTTGTTTGTGGCTTCAAGACTGGCGGAGGCCCTCAGCATGAGCAGGAGTGAGTCTATAGCTTGCTGAACGGCCATATCGTAGTCTTTTTTGAGGGCGCCGGCTGCCAGCATCTGGGCGTTTTCTATCGCTTCATCAGAGCCGGAGGACGCGCCGATCTCCCCAAACAACTTGATGACGCGCACCACTATGTCGTCATCTTCAGATAATACTCCTTGCTGGCCGATCCTGAGGAGATAGGCCATGAAATACTGGCTTATCCATGCCGGCCTTCCATTCTGCGTAAATGACTTGTAAGCTTTGTACAGTTTATCGACCGTTGTCCTCGTAGTATCGCGGTCTCCCTTTATTATGGCCTTTTCGACAATTTCTACCACGGGGAGGACCCTATCCATGTTGCTGGGCACGTTGATCTTCTCGTCTTTGTAGTACCTTTCCAGGCTCGATATGTAGTCTTTGTTGACCGTTCGCAGTATCTTGTTGATGATGTAGTTCGGATTGAGCTGAGAGGTCGTGCTGATGAAGTGGGGGACCAACATGAGAAAGCAGAGTATCTGAAGCAATATCGAAACGTCGGCGATAACCGGGTTGGCCGGGTCTTCAATAGAGCCTGTAAAGTAAATGTTGTATATCAGAGTCCCGATATATATGATTATCAGGGACCAGAATGTAGAGCTCTTCATGTAGGCGTTCATTATCCGGTGGGTGTACTCCTGTGAGGCAAACTGCACTGCCATTATGCTGATAGACATGATAATTGCAAATATGGCTGCTATGCCGCCGATACCGGAGCCGGCGAGGACCCATTGCACATTGCCAATGATGGTGTTGGCAATGCCGATGTGTAGAACGTTGCTTATTCTGACGGCTATGAGGGCCCCGAAGACGGCGATCAGTCCGAACGGGGCGATTCTTTCCAGAAGTTCAGTTCTCATCTGCGGACTTCCATCCGGCCATAAGGGTACGCCTTCTGACGCTTTCGGTCAAGGCTTGCACGGCGCGGGCCAATTCTGAGCTGTACACGGATGAGCGTGCCGAGTGCTTTTTGAGATTCTGATACACTCTTGTACAAGATTGGTTTTCCGGAATAACGACAGTCAAGAAAGGCTCCCCGGCGCCGCACAGAGAAAAGGGCAACCGCCCTTCGGCTGGCTCTCCGCGTTTCCCGACTCGTCGGGACTCGCTTCGACACGGTAAACCCTGGGTTGCCCCTACCTGGACGATAGCCATCCGTCTCTACACCCTGGGGTCCTGCGGGTCCAGGACCACATCCAGCAGTGCGGCGCGACCCCTCTGTATCTCAGCCCAGGCCCGCCCCAGCGCGTGCTGAATCTCATCGGGGTCTTCCACCTTCTCGCCATAGGCGTCAAAAGCCTTCGCCAGTTGGGCATAGTCCGGGTTGGGGGCAATGTCCACACCGTAGAACGTCCTCGTGCGGGAGGCCCAGCCCTCGGGGTAGAGCCGGAGATGGGCGCTTTGCATGGCGCGGTAGGCCCCGTTGTTGAACACCACCGTCAGCACAGGCGCTTGATATTCCTGGGAGAAACCGAAGGCGGACAGCACGGGGTTATAGTTGAAAGACCCATCTCCTACCAGATGGACCACCGGGCGGTCCGGAGAGGCGACCTTAGCCCCCAGCGCCACTCCCATCCCCGTACCCAGTCCTCCGGCGTGTCCCATGATGAAGTTGCCCGGCTTAACACGACGCAAGAACCTGGAGATAGATAGCTTATGGGTTATGGTCTCCTCGACAACGATGGCATCCGGGGGCAACCACTCATTTATTGCACAACAAAGCCAGTGAGAGTCGATGGGTCTCTTTTGTCGGGCCTGCCGGGCATGGTTATCCCAGGAAACAAGCATCTGATCGTGTTTCGCCTTCCATGAATCGAAGCGTTTAGAGCGGACCGAAGGATCGAGCCTTTTCGCCTTCACCTTTCCTACCAGGGCCTCCAGGGCCGCGAACGGCTCGGTTGGCACGATGAGATCGGCGCGATAGTTCCAGTAGGGGAACCGGGGGTATGGCGCCTGTTTGTCAATAAATACGATCTTAGCTTCGGCGGGAGGGCCGGTACGCTGGGGGTTCCACGGGGTGATAGCCGCCACAGCGAGGACGACATCTGCGTCCCGGATAGCCTGAGTAACATCAAAGCCAGCGTGCATCGGGTGTTCTCTGGGGAAATTGACCGCATCTTGAGTGATAGATTCAAAAACAGGAGCGCCGAGGGCCTCCGCCAGTTCCACCAGCTTGTGGACGGCTTCAGGATCGGTCCCCAACTTTTGCGTGATGATCATGGGATTCTGGCTGCCGATGAGCAGGGTGGCAATTTTGTCTATGTCGTTCGGGTCGGGCGAGACACGCGCCTGAGGGAAGGGTATCTGGGGCATGGTATCCTCTGCCTCTTCCTGCAGGTATTCTTTGGATACCGAGAAGTAAACCGGCCCCTCGGGGGCCATGCGCGCTATCTGGCACGCCCGGGCGACGGCGCCGGCCAGCGTCTCTCGAGAGGTGATGGCCTGGCTCCATTTCACATATGGGGCCACCATTCGGGTGGCGCCGCCTACATCCGACAGGGAATGCAGCCATTGCCAGCCCCGCCCACTTTCCGGGTCCTCTCCTTCCGTGAAGCGCACGGATTCCCCGGCGCAGATCACAACCGGCGCATGGTCCATATACGCCCCCCGGATAGCCATGGCAGCATGCAGCAGCCCGGACGAGGTGTGCAGCAGGACTGCAGGCATCTCGCCGCTTCTCTCGGCGTAGCCGATAGCCGCCGACACAGCCAGCATCTCGTGACGGCAATTGTAGTATGTGAGTCCCTGGTCGCCCTCCGCGTGGAGTTTAGCCAGTGCCTCCCATACCGGCGCCCATTCGGTGCCGGGGGACGAGAAGATAGCTTTGACGCCTTGCTTTTTCAGCACCCGTACCAGGGTCTCGCCGCCCGAGTACTTCATGATCGCCTCCTGAAATCACCTTTTCACCGGACCGCCGGGAACTGGTCCCGAACGGGGGTGGTGGGTTTCGCCCGGCTGCGCCGGGACTACACCCACCCTACGTCCGAGGGGTCAGTCCAGATCCTCTACGGAGAATTCGCACGGGGGATTTCCACAAGGCACTACTGCTTTACTCCCTGCACCCGCCGCAGGCTGGACTTATCGGCAGTGAGGAAGAGGGTCCGCTTGGTGTACAATGCCGGGCTTATCTTATTCAGGTCCAGGGCCATCTTCTCGCCGAAGACCTCTTCCCGGTAGTGCGCCGCCAGTATCTTGCCCACGAACCACGAGTGGTCGCCGATGGTGAAGCGGTCCACCACCTTGCACTCGTAGGCGACGTAGGCGTCGGCCAGCACCGGGGCGGAGATCTTGACCGGTTTCTCGGTAGCGATGTTGAACCTGGTGAACTTGTCCACATCCCTGCCGCTGACATCGCCGACGGCCAGTATCAGCTCCGCCGACTCGATGGGCAAGAAGTTGATGGCAAACTCGCCGCTCTCGGCGATAAGTCCATGGGAGAACCGCTCAGGGCCGATAGCGATGCCGTACAGCGGCGGCTCCTCGGAGATGTGGCAGTAAGCGCCGCAGGCTATGGCGTTGTCCCGCCCACGGGCGTGCATGGTGACCACAGCCGGGCTGCGCGGATAGGGACGCCCCAGCAGGTGAGCGTCCTCGGTGACCTTCTTGGCCATTGTGTGCCTCCAATTGCGGAATTCTTGGGGCAATGATACCCCCGCGGGCAGCCAAGGTCAATGGGGCGGGTGACGGCCCAGAAAAGCAACGGGGGAGTCCCGATATATCGGGATTCCCCCGTTGCTTTTCTCCTTTGCGGCGCCCCGGTCGTAGACCCTTCGCGCTTCGACAGGCTCAGCGCGGCGTGTTCGTTAGCTCCTCAACCGTCTCCAAATAGGCATGGATAGCGTCCTTAATGTTCTCCAGGGCTTCTTCTTCGGTCTTTCCCTGAGACCAGCAGCCGGGCGCCCCGGGGACCCGGACAGCATAACCGTCTTCCGTCTTTTTGATGTTCCCCTTATATTTCACAGCGTACCTCCAGGTGACTTCGTGCATCCATCACTCTACCACAGAACACGTTTCTCTGGAACCCACCAACTGCAAGGGCAAAGGCCAGCATAAGTCAACCGCGCGGGCAGGGAATGAGAAGCGTAGGGTGGGTGAAGCGAAGCGCAACCCACCATCCCGTTCGAACGGGGGCGGTGGGTTCCGCCGGAATCCTCCTGCCCCCTTTACTAAACTGACCCTTACCCATATCCTGGGTTGCTGGACACAGGGGGATTTCGGGGCTGTGGGACATTGGTCGCGGTTACTGCTCTGAAAACAAACAACCCCCGTCATTGCGAGTGAAGCGAAGCAATCTCATGACTTTCAGGTGCGACAACGCATTAAGGA
>JACQTY010000094.1 GCA_016210545.1 Chloroflexota bacterium | reverse complement strand
GACACCTACACCTACCCCCACGCCCGCGCCTACCCCTACGCCCACGCCGGTCCCGACCGGCGCCACGATATACGCGACATACTGTGCGGCCTGCCACGGAGCCAGTGGGCAGGGGACCGGAGCAGGGCCGAGGATAGCGGGCAAGAGCACGTCGGACACAATCAAAGCTGTCCGCGAAGGAGAGGAAAGTATGCCCGCCTACAGCACGGTCCAGATAAGCAATGCCAATCTCAACCTGCTCGCGGCTTACATTCGTGAGATGTCGTCGGACTGAGGGTCTGGAATTGCCGGAAAGAAGAAAGGGGTGGTTGGGGATAGCTCAAAAGAGGGCCACGGCGCGGATATGTACCCGGGGGCGGCGGGACCGGCAGGCGGTCCCGCCGCCCCCGTTATTGGAGAAGCGCCAGAGCTTTACTGGCAAAGGTTGGGGGCGCCTCTATTTGAAACTGCCCAGGCAAGAGGGTATAATCTCAGACGTGAGTAACGTTACTCTGCGGAAGTTAAGGTGGATAGGGGTTGTGGCCCCGGCGGTTTTTGTTGGCGGGCTTGAATTTGTCCGTCATGAGTATTTTCACTCAGTTAACGGTTCCTGGTTCAATGTCCTGAGTGTCGGATTAGTAGGTGGAGCATCCTATGTCTTTTCCGTGTTTATCTTCCGTCAGGTTGGGATTCTTCAGAGGGACAGTGTGCGACGGAGTGTGGAGTTGTCGGCGCTTAATAACATTGTCCAGGCGGCCGGCAGGTCTTTGGACCTGAGCGAAGTGTTAAAGGCTATTACGGAAAAGGTCCAGGAAGTCGTGCCAGGTACGGGCGGCGGGATATACCTGGCGCAGGACCGGAGATTGACTTTGTTGTATCACAAGGACCTTCCATCACTTTGTATGGCGGGAACCCTAGACTTCGAGGCGGCAGCCTTGAAGGGCTGCGAGTCCTCGTGCGTTGCAACAGCCAGGGAGGGCAGGGCCAATGGCGGTACGTGCGATGCTGGTGGCCATTGTGTCTTTGCCCCTATAGAGGCCAAAGAAAGGGTCCTGGGTGTTTTCTGGTTGCGCCGCTCGGGACCGCTTGAGGGTTGGGAAGTGGACTTCCTCAGCCTGGTGTCGAGACAGATCGGCTTTGCGGTGGAGCACGCGCGACTGCATTCACAGGTCGAGGAGTTGGTGGTGCTGGCAGAGAGAGACCGCATTGCCAGGGAGATACACGATGGACTGGCACAGGTGCTGGGATACATATCTCTCAAGACAGGCGCCGCACAGCAGATGTTGGCTGCGAACAGGGTGGCCGAGGCGAGAGCCGAACTGAGTGACATTGGAAAAGTGGCCGAAGAGGCGTACACGGACGCCAGAGAGGCCATCCTCGGCTTGAGGACGTCGGTAACGGTGGCGGGCGGCCTTCAGGGAGCGCTCAATGAGTACATCAGCAGGGCCAAACGTACCGGCGGCCTGCACATAGAACTGGAAATGGAGAAAGGGAAGCAATTCCGGCTCTTGCCTGCAGCCGAGGTACAGCTTATTCGAATTATTCAAGAGGCATTGACCAACGTGAGGAAACATGCCCGGGCTACCAGGGCGATTGTGAGGTTGCGGCTGAGCGACGGCGTCGTCCTGGTGTCAGTGGAGGACGATGGCCACGGCTTTGATGTCAGGGCTGTGAACAGCGAGGATGGGCAGCACTTCGGTCTCGATGCCATGAAAGAGCGGGCTACTATGGTGGGAGGCGCCTTCCGCGTTGAATCTGCTCCTGGCAGCGGCACCAGGGTTGAAGTGGCATTGCCGTTGCGCCCAGAGGAGGAGAAGGTTGAAGTCCCACAGAGTGTTGTTAGCTGACGACCAGACCCTATTTCGAAAAGCTGTAGCTTCTCTTCTGGCGTCGTCGGCCAGTTTCGAAGTGGTGGGTGAGGCGGAGGATGGCGTACAAGCCGTGGAAAAGACCAGGGAATTACGGCCCGACCTGGTGCTGATGGATGTGCGCATGCCGCGTTGCAGCGGAATCGAAGCTACGCGTCAGATCAAGGCGGAGCTTCCCGACGTCAAAATCGTAATACTCACGGTTTCCGACGAAGAAGATGACCTGTTCGAGGCAATGAAGTGCGGCGCCCAGGGATACCTGTTGAAGAACCTGCGTCCTGATGCGTTATTCGAATCTCTGGAGGGTGTGTTCAGAGGGGAGGTGGCCTTAACCCCAGCGGTAGCTACCAAGGTACTCCGTGAGTTCCTGCGGCTTGCCAGCCAACCGTCCGTTCCACGCTCGGTCATGGAGGCGTTGACCCCCCGGGAGAGCGAGATTCTAAAGTTGGTAGCTCAAGGGGCTTCCAACAAAGAGATCGCGACTAAGCTGAACATCGTTGAAGGCACTGTGAAGAACCACCTTCACCACGTTCTGGAGAAACTCCATTTGCGCAATCGCGCCCAGGCCGCTGCCAGCGCTCTCAGGGATGGCTTGGCTGCAGCGGAACACGAACCTCCAAAGCGTTGAAGCTTGGTATGTGTGGCCCGTCGCTATTTGACAGTCCAACGTGTAGCAGTCCATAATATCTTATCCTCCGTCTGTCTGGCGTGACCGAATCCGACCTCGCACAATGGGTCTCGGGCGTGCTTTCCTCCGGCAAAGTGGCTTGTTTTCGTAGTGACGGCCGACATTAGAGAGAGTTCTTCTGAAGGGGGACCATAATAAGTGGAGCAAAAGCTGAGAAACGAAGTGAGCGATGCGCTGCCGATCGCCGAACGTATCATGTCCAACATGCAGAAGGTCATAATCGGGAAACCACACGAAGCTGAGCTAGCCTTGATGACGCTCATTTGTCAGGGGCATCTGCTCATTGAGGACGTACCGGGGGTAGGCAAGACCATGCTGGCTAAAGCCATCGCCAAGTCCGTTGGCTGCAATTTCAAAAGAATTCAGTTTACTCCAGATATTCTCCCCAGCGACATCACCGGCGTCTCAATTTACAATCAGAAAACCGGCGACTTCGAGTTCCGACCCGGACCTGTTATGGCGCAGATCATCCTCGCCGACGAAATCAACCGTGGCTCTCCGAAAACGCAGGCTGCCCTTCTTGAGTGCATGGAGGAGCGACAGATCACGGTGGACGGCGTCACCCATCCGATGCCGCACCCGTTCCTGGTGATGGCTACCCAGAACCCGATAGAGTACGAAGGCACGTTCCCTCTACCCGAGACGCAGCTTGACCGCTTTATGTTGCGCGTGAGCCTTGGTTATCCATCGGCTGCTGATGAAATCAGCATTGTGGAAAGGCAGCAGTACGTTCATCCAATCGATAGCCTGGAGCAGGTTGTCGACCTGAAGGAACTGCTTAGACTGCAGGATGCCGCGAGACAGGTCCACGTGGACAGTCTGGTGAAGCAGTACATTGTTAACGTAGTCGAGGCGACGAGAAGACATCCTGCGATCTACCTTGGGGCGTCTCCCAGAGGTTCTATTGCCCTCTTCCGGCTGTCTCAGGCCAGAGCGCTGGTGAAGGGAAGGGATTTCGCTTTACCCGATGACGTGAAGTTCCTGGCGGAGCCGGCGCTGGCGCACCGGATGATTGTGAACTCGGCCGCCAGGATACAGGGCGCTACCGGTCGCAGTGTAGTAACGGAGATAATTGAATCGCAATCTGTACCGGGCGCACGCCCGTAATGTCATTGACCCCGAAGGACCTGCCAGATAGGCTTCTCTTATGAAAAGCAAACTACTCCCGTTCTTGTTTCTTGTTATCCCCCTGTTAGCATTGGCTACCGGGTCCCCTTTGCTTTATCGCGTCAGCTACGCATTGGCTGTTCTGGTGCTCCTCGGTTTCTTATGGAGCTACTTTGGCGTCAAGGGACTGAAGGCTAAAGCTTCCTGCATAACGCCATACGTTCAGGCAGGGCAATGGTTGGAAGAGAAGATAGTAGTCGAGAACCGGAGTTGGCTTCCCAGGTTCATGCTGGAGGTCCACGACCAGTGTGACCTTCCCGGGCACAACAACCGGCAGGTTGTTCATATGTGGCCCAATAAGTCGGTCACCTGGTTCCACCGCACTTTGTGCCAGCGGCGCGGGCGCTTTTCTCTGGGATTGCTCCATGTTGACGCACCTGACCCGTTCGGCCTTTTTCATTTCCCGTTGTCTATGGGCGAGCAAGGTTTTGTCCTCGTGTATCCAGCGACTGTTGAACTGGCCGATTTCCTACTCCCCTCGGGGAAGGTCATGGGCGAAGGCTACAGCCAGGGACGCACCGACCGGTCCAGCCCCAACGCCTCTGGAGTGCGTGAGTACGTATTCGGTGATAGTTTCGGTCACATTCACTGGCGCACTACCGCCCGAACCGGCCAGTTGATGGTGAAAGACTTCGACCGCGAGCCTGCAGGGCCTTCGGCGGAGGTGTGGATCGTGCTTGACATGCAGGCTGATGTGCACAGGGGAGAGGGTGCGGAGAGCACCACAGAGTACGGGGTCACTGTCGCGGCATCGATCGCCAGGAAGTACATAGAAACCAACCGGGCGGTGGGGCTCATATCCCTTGGCGATAAACGCTATGTCCTGCCCGCGGGGAAAGGCAGTCAACAGTGGGGCAGGTTGCAGGAGGCTCTGGCCCTGGTCCAACCGCGGGGCCGTGACCCATTGAACGAAGCGGTAGGCTCTTCGGTCGACCAAATTGGGACTAACGCCATGGCTGTGGTGATAACCCCAACCTCCAGAGGGTGTTTGACGTCGGCGCTGTCAATTCTCGGGGAACACGGGGTTCGTCCCGTGGCCATCCTGCTGGACGCCGGGGGTTCCGGCGGCCAGGGCGACGTTTTCGGGACACTGGACTGGCTGGCATCGATCTCCGTGGACTCTTACATGGTCAAGATCGGTCAGCCAATTGAGAAATGCCTGGACAGCAGGCTGCGGGGGGCAACCGGAAAGCATCGGTCCTTTGCTTCGACCTACCCGGTCTAGTCTAATGTCTCACCAATAAGTCTACAATTCGGAGGCCGCCCCAAAGAAGGGGAATCGGAAAATCCCCCAGGCCCCCTTCAGTAAGTCCCGATGAATCGGGACGATGAATCGGGCCGGGGGATCTAATCTGGTCTCTCACAAGCGCACTTCCCATGTCCCAAAACCGGCATTGTAAGGCTATTTACGAATCAGTCCACTAGCGTGTTTCCAATTTCAGCGGGTGCAGAGGTGACGTGGCGTGAGTCCGCCTAACGGTAAGGCATTGAAGCCGGCGCAAGCCGTGCTGTCGGCGAGGGGCCGCGGTTGGCTGGCCCGCGGGCTGGGGCCAGGGGGCGATGGTCTTACGCTGCTTCTTGCGGCGTTCGTGCTGCTTAACGTAACCTGGCTCCTTGAACGGGCGGGCTGGGAAGAGCGTCTTCCTTCTCTCAGCGGTATCGCCATCGCCGCTCTTGTCCTGGGGGCTGGTCTCGCCCGGAGCCGACTTCCCGGCGTTGCCAGTCATCTGATCGCCGGTCTCATCGGGGCGGGACTGACCATCGGTCTGGCGGCGTCTGCCATGGCGCGCCCCGGCTGGGGCGGCAAGCTGACTGCCTTGATGAGGGAGCTTGCCTTCTGGGCGAAGGCAGTGCCGGGCGATTCCATCAGGGAAGGGAATATTGAATTCCTGGTCTTGTTGGTGGCCCTGTTCTGGGGCCTGGGGTATCTAGCCGCCTGGCAAGTCCTGCGTCGCCGTCAGGCGTGGTGGTTAGTCATACCCGGCGGCGTTGTCCTGCTGATTGCCCTCGGGCATTTGCCTGAAGGCTTCTACTTCCATGCCCTGTTGTACCTGGTGGCCAGCGCGTTGCTCCTGGTGCATGTCAGTTTGCTTCGCCGACAGCAGGACTGGGGCAGGGAGCGACGGGGCTACCGCCCCTCAGAGGGCCTGTCACGTCTGGCCTTCGTGGGAGTATTTGCACTGGTGGCTGTCCTGGCTACCTGGAGGGCCCCTGTTGCCGAGGCGGCGCCTCTCGGCGCGGTGATGGAGGCGGCCAAAGCGCCATGGGAGTTTGCTCAAGACCAGTTCAGCCGGCTGTTCGCCGCTTTGCCGGCAAAAACACCTTTTGTCACTTTGAGGTGGGGGAACTCGCTGGCTTTTGGAAGTCCGCCTCAATTGAGCGACCAGGCGCTGTTTACCGTCGAGTCGCGGGAACCGCATTATTGGCGGGCCAGGGTCTATGACACATACACCTACCTCGGGTGGAGCAGCTCACCGACAGTCACGCGGCTGCTGAGCGATGAGCTGACGCAGGACCAAAGCGAGCCATTGGCCTTGAGGGCCAGGGTCAACCACTCTGTGCGCCTGAACGCAGCTACGGATACCTTGTTCGGGGCAGGGCCGCCCGTGCGCACCAGCCTGCCGGCTCTGGCCCTGACCAGGCTTAACCAGCCCGCCGACATCCTCGCTGCCCGCAGCGGGTCGGAACTGCGTCTTTCCCAGAAATACTCGATGGTGTCCAGCGTGTCGGCGGCGAAGCCGGATGACCTGCGGGGGGCCGGTAGCCAATATCCGGGATGGGTCTCCGAGAGCTATCTGCAGCTTCCAGCGAATTTTCCGCAACGTGTGCGCCGTCTGGCCAGGGAGTTAACCACCACAGCCGTTACGCAGTACGATAAGGCGATCGCAATCAGAGACTACCTCAAGACCCTGCCGTACAACCTCAACGTCAAAGCGCCGCCGCAGGGTCGAGATGGAGTCGACTACTTCCTGTTCACTCAGAAGGCCGGCTACTGCGATTACTACGCCTCCGCGATGGCGACGATGCTTCGCTCAGTGGGCGTGCCGGCCCGCTTTGTCGTGGGCTACGCCACCGGGGAATGGGATAACGCCAAGAAGGCTTACGTTGTGCGTGAACTCCACTACCATAGCTGGGTCGAAGCCTATTTCCCGGCCTATGGCTGGGTGGAGTTTGAGCCTACTCCTCCCGAGGCTGTGGAGTTCACTAACCAGCCCGCCCTCAACACGCCTTTGCTATCAGATTTGGAAGAAGATGGCGAGGCTCCTTTGCCGGAGGACGACTCTGCCGTCGAGATCTCGCAAGAGGGCGCAGGCCCGCTGCCCTGGGTCGTAACCGGCATCTCGCTACTCGCAGCAATAATGTTGGCCACCGTGTGGTATCAGTGGTGGGGCAAGCTTACCAAATTAGGTTATGCCGCCGAGACATATGCCAAGATGGGCCGGCTGGGCGCGTTGGCGCATCTGGCGCCGGAGCCGCATCTTACCCCCCGGGAGTACGCCGAGCGCCTCTGTACGCTCCTGCCGGAGCAGGCGGGATCTCTGAGATACGTGGCAGCGGTGTACAGCGAGACCCGGTACGGCGCCAGGAAACTGTTACGTCCGGATGCTCAGGAACGACTGGCGCGAGCCTGGCGCGAGGTGCGCCTGGCCCTGCTGCGATCCGCGCTTAAGCGAGGCCAGACCGTGTAAGGAAAGCCGGGGTCAGGAAACCGACTGGCGCGTTGCGCCACCTTGATTCCCTCTGCGTTCTCCCGATGCATCTGGGCGGTGGAATACCAGGTTGGCAAATCCTCCTGGGGCGAGGCTCAAGCGTGGAGGAATTTGGGCGAAAGGGACAAAAGTGATAAAATACAAAGTTATCAGCGCATATTTGTTGGGAAAGCGAGGCTTCTGATGGCTAAGGAGAAGGCCAGGAATCTGGGAGAGCTGCGACAATCGGGCTATAAAGTTCTCGCAGTCAAGGAAGAGCTGAGGAAGAACCTGATTCGCAAGATTTCCAAAGGGGAGAAGCTGTTCCCCGGCATAGTTGGGTACGAGGACACAGTGGTACCCCAGTTGGAAAACGCTATACTCGCGGGGCACGACGTGATCTTCCTGGGCGAACGCGGCCAGGCTAAGACGCGCCTCATACGTCAGCTCACTTCGCTCCTCGATGAAGAGGTGCCCTACATCGATGGCTGTGAGATAAACGACAACCCGTTCAAGCCAATTTGCAGGAGTTGCCGGAACCGTGTGGAAACTGAAGGCGACAAATTGCCCATCGCCTGGCTACCCCGGGGGGAGCGGTACGGGGAGAAGTTGGCGACCCCGGACACCACTATCGCCGACCTCATCGGCGAGGTAGACCCCATCCGCGTAGCGGAAGGGCGTTATCTTTCCGACGAGCTTACCATCCACTACGGGCTGGTGCCTCGCACCAACCGGGGCATATTCTGCATTAACGAGCTTCCCGACCTTGCCGAGAGGATTCAGGTTGGCCTGTTCAACATCCTTGAGGAGCGGGACATCCAGATCCGCGGCTACAAGATAAGGTTGCCCCTGGATGTGTATCTGGTGGCCAGCGCCAACCCGGAGGACTACACGAGCCGGGGCCGCATCATCACCCCCCTCAAGGACCGCTACGGCTCGCAAATACGTACCCACTACCCGCGCACCCCAGCCGAGGAGATCGGCATTATGGAGCAGGAAAAGGGAGTGTTTGAGGACGGCGCTGTCGCCTCGGAAGTGCCGGGCTATATGAAGGAGATCATCGGCGAGATCAGCGCCCTGGCGCGGAAAAGCCCGGATATCAACCAGAAGTCCGGCGTGAGTGTCCGCCTGTCCATCTGCAACTATGAAGTCCTGGTAGCCAATGCCGTGCGCCGGGCCATACGCCTGGGGGAGAAAAGGGCTGTGGCCCGCGTTACCGACCTGCAAGCTCTGGTGGCCTCCACTACCGGCAAGATCGAGCTGGAGAGCGTCGAGGAGGGCACCGGCGGGCGCATAATCGAAACCCTGATCCAGAAAGCGGTGCTCAACGTTTTCAACCGCCACTTCTCGGTCTCGGAGTTTGCGGACCTCATTCAGAGGTTCGAGGGAGGCCTCAAGGTGGAGGTGTCGGAAGACATGGCCGCCAAGACCTACGTGGGGTTGGCGGAGGTGTTGGGTGGGCTGGGACCGAACATCGAGAAACTGGGCGTGGGCAAAGATCCCGCGGAACTGGCCTCGGGAGTGGAGTTCATTCTGGAGGGGCTGCACCTGAACCGGCGGTTGAACAAGGAGACACAGGCGTCCAAGTCCGTTTACGGAGTACATTAACATGGTGCGCTCGAAATACTCGCGGTGGGACGGCTCACAGGAGATCTTCTCGGTTGAGAAAGAAGAGCTGATGGATGCCCTTTCCGAGGAGCTGGTCAACCATGGCGATGTGGATTCGGCCCTCCGCCGTCTGATGCAACGCGGGTTGCAGGGACCCATGAACAAACGTATCCAGGGCATGGAGGAACTACTGCGCCGGCTGAATAGCAAGCGTCAGGAGCTTCTCAAGAAGTACGATCTCCACTCCATGGTAGATGACATGCAGGCGGAGCTTAATGACATCGTCAACAAGGAGCGCCAGGGCATACAAAAGAAGCTGAGCGATGCCGAGAAGGGCGCAGGCCAGCCGCAGGCATCGCCGAAGCCCGGGGAGTCCTCACAGCCCCCCGACGATCTGCTTAAGGCGCTGAAGCAGGTGGCCAACCGTAACCTCAACTTCCTCGACAATCTGCCTCCGGACCTGGGAGGCAAGGTGCAGCAGCTCTCCTCTTACGAGTTCATGGACGGCGAGGCCCGCGGCCAGTTCGAGGAGTTCTTGAAGAAACTGAAGAAGAGCGTCAACGATGCCTTCTTCAAGGACGCATCCAAGGCCATGAAAGATATGTCCCCGGAGCAGATCAAGGGCCTCAAAGATATGTTGAAGGCCCTCAACCGGATGCTCATGGAGAAGCGGCTGGGGGGCGAGCCTAACTTCAAAGAGTTCATGGACAAGTTCGGCAGCTATTTCGGCTCTGACCCCCCTAAGGACCTGGAAGAACTGATCAAGCGGATGCAGGGGCGTATGTCACAGATGGAATCCCTGATGGACAGCCTGTCCGAGTCCCAGAAGAAGGAACTGGAAAGCCTGATAGACTCCATGCTGGCCAAGGAGGGGCTAGGCAGCGCCATGGCGGAGTTGGCCTACAACCTGGAATACTTCATGCCCATGGCCGGGATGAAGTCTTCCTACCCCTTCGAGGGCAACGAGTCGGTCTCCATGGACCAGGCTATGGATCTGATGAAACAGCTACAGGAGTTGGATGGCCTGAAGAAGGAGATGGGGCGGCTTGGCTCGGTTTCCTCAGTCAAAGACATCGACCCGAAGAAGGTGAAGGACTTGCTGGGCGAGGATGCTGCCGAGTCTTTGAAGCAGATGCAGCACTACATTGAGCTGCTGGAGGAGGCTGGCTACGTCACCCAGAACGGGACTCACCTGGAGCTGACGGCCCGGGGGATGAGGCGAATAGGCCAAAAGGCGCTCCGGGACATTTTCTCCTACATGAAGAAGCAGGGTGCAGGGCGGCATGAGATGAAGAAGGGCGGCGGCACCGGCGATATCATCGAGGGCACCAAGAAATATGAGTACGGTGACCCCTTTTTGCTTCACCTGGAGAAGACCCTGATGAATGCCCTCCAGAGGGAAGGCGTGGGCAGTCCGGTAAAGATCGGCCAGCAGGACTTCGAGGTCTACCAGGCGGAAGACTTTAGCCGCTGCACCACCGTCCTTATGCTGGACATGAGCTGGTCCATGTTCCTGCGGGGCAAGTTCACCGCCGCCAAGAAGGTGGCACTGGCGCTGGATAGCCTCATCCGCACCCAGTTCCCCCGGGACAGCCTGTACCTGGTGGTGTTCTCCGAGTATGCCCGGGAGATCAAAAGCCCGCTGCTGCCGTTCACCGACTGGAACGAGTATGTCTACGGCACCAACATGCATCACGGCTTCCAGCTTTCCCGCCAGCTCCTGGCCAAGCACAAGACCGATAGCCGCCAGATAATCATGGTGACCGATGGGGAACCGACGGCCCACCTGGAGAACGGCGTCTCCTATTTCCAGTACCCTCCCAGCCCCCGTACGCTGGAGCTGACCCTGCTGGAGGCCAAGCGCTGCGCCCAGGAGGGCATCGTCATCAACACCTTTATGCTGGACCGCAGCTTCTACATGACGCGTTTCATGGAGCAGCTTACCAAGATAAACAAGGGCCGGGTGTTCTTCACCTCGCCGGAGAAGCTGGGCGAATACCTCCTGGTGGACTACGTCAGCAACAAGAAGAGACGCATCGTCGCTTAGAGGCAAGGGGCAGGATGCCAGAGGTAAGAGACAAGAACGTAGGGGTGGGTTTCAAACCCGCCCGTTCCTGATTTGGTACTTTCTGTGCCCCAGGCTGAAGCCTGGGGCATGAGTGGGGAATCCTCCTGGCCCCCTTTAATAAAGGGGGCGGCTCCGGTTCACTCCGTGAAGCGGAGCGGGGGATTTCGTTTGGCGCAGTGGCCCGCGCCCCGCGTGCCGCTAGTGTAGTGTCTTGCAAAACTCTTTACAAT
>JACQTY010000087.1 GCA_016210545.1 Chloroflexota bacterium | reverse complement strand
GGGGCAAAGGTGACACCCGCCCCCAGCGCATAGCCGGCCCCGACCATAAAGAGCGCTGCGAGAACAGCCAGTATCTTGCCCTTCAAACTTTTCATTGTAGCCTACCTCCTTAGGTTTCCCCGAAAACAGTTGCGCCTATCGTAGGGGCAGGCCTTGTGCCTGCCCTGGGCGACCACGAGGGTCGCCCCTACGAGTGACGCGGGCCCGCGGTCTTCAGATCGAGGAAGGCGGCCTTCCCTGCACTCCACGCGACATGGAAGCCCATTTTCATACTTCGCGGCGCCCAGCGCAACCGGGCATGAACGGTTCTCCCGAAAACAGTTGCGCCTATCGTAGGGGCAGGCCTTGCGCCTGACCTGGGCGACCACGAGGGTCGCCCCTACGAGTGACGCGGGCCCGCGGTCTTCAGATCCAGGAAGGCGCCTTCCCTGCACTCCATGTGGCATAGCGTCCCCTTTTTCATCCCTGGCAGTGCTGATAATGTTCCCGCCTCACACTAAAATCTAACACACGCACATGAACCGGGCATGAATTGAACATGAACGCCACGTTAATAGCTGCAAGGGGGGTTTCAAATAGCGTCTCTTCATGTTGTGTTCATCTGACTTTAATATAATATAGGTGATGGGAAGGCAGCAAGGAGGCGGCCATGCGGGTGCTGGTGGTTGAAGACGAACGTCGGCTTGCCGGAATTGTCAAGCGGGGGCTTCTCGAAGAAGGCTACTCCGTCGACGCCGCCTACGATGGCGAGGAGGCCCAGTATATGGCAGAGTCCGTCCCCTACGACCTCATGATTCTGGACGTCATGCTCCCCAGAAAGGACGGCATTGCCGTCTGCCGGGAGTTGCGGGCGAAGGACATGAATGTGCCCATCTTGATGCTTACGGCCAGGGACAGTGTCGAGGACAGGGTTAAGGGTCTCGATTCCGGCGCCGACGACTATCTGGTCAAGCCTTTCGCTTTCAGCGAACTGCTCGCCCGTGTCCGTGCCTTGTTGCGGCGAGAGGCGCTGCCCAGGACGCCGAAGCTACGGGTGGGCGACCTGGTGATGGACACGCAGACCAGGGAGGTGTGGCGGGGGCAGAGAAAGATAGAGTTGACAACCAAGGAGCACTCCATACTGGAGTATTTCATGCGCCACCCTAACGTGGTTATCACGAGGACAATGATCGAGGAAAACGCCTGGGACTATGAATTCGATGCCATGTCCAACATCATTGATGTGTATATCCGGAGGCTCCGCAGCAAGATAGATGAGGAAGGGAAGGAGAGCCTCATTCAGACCGTGAGGGGAGCCGGCTACAGGCTAAAGGCGTCATGATATTTTTCAAGAGCGTCAAATTCCGCCTTACGGTGTGGTACCTGGCTGTTATTGTGGCGCTATTGCTCGTTTTCGGCGGTGTCAGCTATTTCCTGCTATCTCAAAACCTTCACCGGAGCCTCGAGGGCGCTTTGAGAAACCGGGTAACATCGCTGCAGACTGGCCTCGAGGTGGGGGGCGGCCGCGTTACGTTCGTGGAGCAGCCGAATGAATTGGTATTGGTGTACAGCGCCACCGGCGCTTTGCTTCAGAGATCTGGCCCCGCTATGGAACTTACAGGCATTGAAGGACTTGTCGAGCAAGCCCTCGCCGGGCGTAATTCCTTTAGCACCCTTGCCGCCCGGGGTGGAGAGGAGGTGCGGTTTCATTCTGCCACTGTTAACTTTGGTTTCGGCAACCGCATTGCCATCCTTGTCGGCCGGCCAACAACCGAGATAAAGAATGTGCTGCGGACGTTCAGATATGTCGAAGGGTTCTCCGGGTTGACCGTCCTCCTTCTTGTCGGTGTTGGCGGCCTGTTTTTGGCTGGCCGGACGCTGAGGCCTGTGGACCGCATAACCCGGACAGCCCAGGAGATAGGCGAGAGCGACCTGAGCCGGAGGATAAACGTGGCTGGCGAGGACGAACTGGGAAGACTGGCTTCGACCCTGAACCGCATGATTGAACGCCTGGAGGCAGCATTTAACCGTCAGCGGCAGTTCACAGCCGACGCCTCCCACGAGTTGCGCACACCGCTGGCAGTCATGCAAGCGGAGTCCACCCTGGCCCTGAGCAAGGAAAGGACAGAAAGTGAATATCGAAAGTCTCTGGAGTTGGTCTCTCTGGAGTCAGGCTATATGTCGTCACTAATCGACAAACTGCTTTTTCTGGCCCGCGCTGATGCGGGAAAGGAGCCTCTGGAGCTTGAGAAGGTCAACATGACAGGGCTCCTGGAGGAGTTGTCGGCGGATGTGGAGGCGCTTGCCAGGGAAAAGGGACCGCAGTTCAAACTGGGGCCGCTGGAGGACGCTACTGTAAGAGGGGACAGGGTGAAGCTGAGGCAGCTACTTCTAAATCTTCTGGAAAATGCTGTGCGGTATACTCCGGGTGGGGGTAGCATATCAGCGACGGTTGCCACAGAGGGGGACATGGCCGTGGTGACTGTTAGCGATACCGGAATTGGCATCTCGGCTGAGCACTTGCCGCACATCTTTGAGCGTTTCTACCGGGTGGACAAGGCGCGTTCCCGCGCCGATGGAGGGGCCGGCCTCGGGCTGGCAATTGCCAGGTACATTGCCGAAGTCCATGGCGGCAGAATCGAGGTTGAGAGCGAGCCAGGCAAAGGCAGCGCTTTCAGAGTGATGCTTCCATTGGGGAAGACTGACGCTGCGGTCCAGTAACGTCAAAGGCGCCAAGTCGGAACGGTAGCCGCACAAACTGACAGGGGATTGGAAGCGGCGAGGGCGGGACCCGAGGCATCGGGTCCCGCCCTCGCTTTCTTGCTGGGTGCGCTGTCGCTGCTACGCTTCGACCCCGATGAACCGGGGGCCTGCGGCTGGCTCAGCGTGGCGCTGTTTTCGAGGGATGGCTGTTCCAGGTTGCGAAGAGGAGAATCATGTCAAATAGCCGTATGGTCCGGTTGGCCCTGAATCCGCCATCAAAATCCCTCTCAATCTCCCCTTCGGCAAGCTCATCCCGATTCATCGGGATTTGCCAAAGGGAGGCCGACACTTCGGCCCCAAAGGCGCGTGTAGCACCAGGCAGGTGAGAGGACTTTCCCCTTGAGGAGATTCAATGGGTGGTGGATTTTGGGTTGGCTGTATCTATTTGCCCCCCTGAGCGAGTGTGAAATGGAACGTCGACCCTTTGCCCGGTTCTCCCTCAGCCCACACATTGCCGCCGTGGCGCTTTATGATGCGCTGTACGGTAGCCAGACCAATACCGGTGCCGGTGAACTCTTTCTCGGAGTGCAGACGCTGGAAAGGCCGAAATAGCTTCTCGGCATATTGCATGTCGAAGCCGGCGCCGTTGTCCCGCACAAAATACACTGTCGCCCCGTCTTGTTCGCTGGCTCCAAATTCTATCCGGGCGGTCTGGCGCCGGGCGGTAAACTTGAAGGCGTTGCCGAGCAGGTTCTCCAGCGCCAGGCGCAGGAGGTTGGCGTCTCCGCGGGCCTCTATGTTGGGCATTATATCAAATTCAACGTGGCGTTCAGGCTGGGCACTTTTCAGCCGTTCCGCAATTGCCGATGCGGTGTCACTCAGGTTGACTCTCTGTAGCTGCAATTCAGCGCGTACAACCCTTGATAGTCCCAGTATGTCGTCAATCAGTTGCGCCATCAACTGGGAGGAAGCCCGTATCCGGCGAAGCCAGTCCTTCCCCTGCTCGTCCAGCCTATCGGCGTAGTCCTCCAGGAGGGCGGTGCTGAAGCCGTCCATGCTTCTCAGCGGGGCGCGCAGGTCGTGCGACACCGAATAGCTGAAGGATTCCATCTCCCGGTTGGACGCCTCCAGATCTGTGGCCCGCCGGCTAAGCTCCGCGACCAGCCCCTTGATCTCCTCTTCAGCCCGTTTGCGCTCGGTGATGTCCCTGCCGTAGATCCGGAAATCCCGGGTCGACGGGACATAGGCGACTGTTTGCTCCCACCAGGAGTCGCCGGCGTTGACATCCCGGGTGAAGGAACGGGCTGCCCCGCTCTGAAGGTTGTTGACCAGGCCTTCCCAGCCTGCCAGGAAGGGATGATTGCGTCCCAGCGTAGACAAAGCGGGAATGTGCGCCATAGCTGCGGGGTTCAGGTACTTGATGTTGCCAGCGGCATCCACCTCAATGACAGGCATCGGGTTGAGCTGTGGGAAGGATGCCAGGTGAACAAGCTGGGACTCCGCCTGCTTGCGCTGGATGGCTTCCACTATGGCGGGCGCCAGCGCCTCCGCAGCTTGCTGGTCCTCGGGCCGGTAGCCCCCCTCCCTGTTGCCCAGCGCCAGCATGCCAGTGGTCTTCCCCTCGCCAATGAGGGGTATCCCCAGAAACGAAGTGAGCGGCGGATGGCCTTCCGGCAGGCCGATACGGTCCGGGTGGGAAGCCGGGTCGTTGGTGAAAAACGCCTTTCCGTCCAGCAGGACCCGCCCGTAGATACCGTGGATGGTGAAACCACGGGGAAGTCTGCCGTGGCCAACCGGGGCCTCGATCTGGCAAGCCTCCCACCCCGGGTCGCTGATGGCAATATCGTCCAGACGTCCCGGGGAGTTGACCTTGCCGATAAAGCCGAACTTGCTTTCTGTCAACCGCTCGGCGATGGTCAGGCAGACGCGTCCCAGGTCCTCTTCTGTGGCGCAGGCCACGGTTGCCTCGAGCACACGGTTGATCGCCTCCTGGATCTCTTTCTGCCGGATGGCGCGCTCTTCAGCCCCTTTACGCTCAGTGATATTGTCAAAAAGCGCCACAAAATAGCCTTTCCTCGGGCTATATACTGAAATGGTAAGCCATATTTGCAGAGGTCCGAAGAAGACCTCGAAGGCGGTCGGCGCCCCGGTCAGGGCCACGTTCCCGTATGTGGTGATTATCTCAGGATTCTGTTCTTTGATGCCCGGTATAGCCTGGGTCACCTTCTTGCCAGTAACAGACGCTTTGCTTAAACCGGTAAGCCTTTCAAAGGCATCATTGACCTCAATGTATGTGAAGTCTACCGGGGTGTCCTTCGCATCAACTTCTATCTTGCAGTAGGCGTAACCTGTGGACATGCTGGTGAACAGGCTGCGGTATTTCTCCTCGCTTTGCTTCAGCGCCTCCTCCGCTTTCTTGCGCTCGGTGATTTGCCGTTCCAGGTCAGCTTTGGAGGCGGTGACGCTTTTCAGGTTGGCCGTCATCCGGTTGAAGGCGCGTGACAGGTCGCCGATTTCATCGGCCCTCTTCTCCGCGATGGTAAAGTCAAGGTTACCGGAACCGATGGTCCTGGCGCCGGCGTGGAGCTCCGCTAGGGACTTCAATGTGCGCCGGAACATCAGCAGATAGTTGGCGGTAAAGTAGGCGGCAAATACCGCTATGAGGGCCAGGACCAGCATGATGTTCGTTTGCTTCGTTTGGCTTGCCTGGCGGTTTAGCTGCCGTGACAGCCGCGAGGCATCGAAGCTGATGCCCTGGTTCTGGACTGCCATCCGGCTCCACGAGACCTGAACGAACGCGGTGCTGAGCGGGTCTTGCCCCTGGGCGCCGTCCATCGTGGATGCCACCTCGGTAAAGACGGCGCGCAGGCGTTGTGCGTTTGCCTTGATGTTGCTCGCCAGCGCCTGCGCCTCTGCGTCGCCCGGCGCCAGACTTAACAGGTCAGCAGAGAAGGAGGCAAACCTCGATTCCCACCGAGCGCGCTGCTGGCTTTCACCGTGGAGGAGATAGTCCCCCGCCAGATAGGTCAGCTCAGTGGTCCCCTGCTCAATCCGGCGTGCAATCTCCTCCTGAGCGTCGAGCCGCTGTACCTGTTGGTTAGTGATCAACACGGAGGCAGCGACGACGATGAGCATTATCGCGAAAAGGCTTGTGGTAATGATGAACTGCGTGCGAATTTTCATAGTCTCTCGATTCAGCGGATGACGTTCAAGGCATGTCTTCCCCTTTGGAAAAGTCCCGATTCACTCTGTTCATACGGGATTCCGCATGAGATGGGAAGGGGACGAAAGGGGGGATTTTCGTTTGGGCAGGTGCTGGGATCAGCGGATGATATTCACCGCCCCGGGCTTCACCGCCTTGAGGGCATTTTCGTAAATGTAGTCCAGGAAATCTGGCACCCGCTTTTCAGTGGTAAGATTGTTGCTTATCATCCACCGGGCTTCGTCTTCCATAGCCAGGATAAGGGCCTGATCAAGTGAGAGAGAAAACTGGTTTTGAGGCCAGAATGCTTCCACGTACGCAGCGTCCAGGTTTAGCCGCTTCTGTACGATGGTTTTTGCTTCGGCAGGATTACGGATGAGATATTCCTCAGCCTGTGCCACAGACTTAAGGAACCTGCTTGCCAGTTCCGGATGCTTTGTTATCCACTGGTCAGAGGAAGCTATCAATCCATACAGGAGTTGACCACTCTGCGCCGGCCAGACGACGGCGTTAGCGCCCAGACGGTCTTTGGCCAAACTGGCATACGGTTGGGCGGTGGCAATTGCATCAATATCTCCTTTTGCAACGGCGTTCACCCATTCTTCCGGTGTTTTGACATCAACGAGGGTTACATCCTGTATGTCCATGCCATTCAGATTGAAAAACCTCCCGAGATAGAAATGCGCCACAGTCCCAAAGGTAGTCCCAACCCTTTTCCCCTTGAGGTCTGAAACCGCTTCGATCCCTCGGTCCTTCCGTCCAATAAGATATATGAACTCGGCCTTATCGGCGTTTCCGATAATGCGCATTTTTTCTTTTCGGAACACCCTTCCGACCACGGGGAACTCAGCTACCCCCATCGCAATGTCCGCTTCACCTTTCAACATTCCATCTAATGCACCCGCTCCGGTATCATATTTACGCAGGGTTATGTTGAGGCTGTTGCGGCTGAAAAGGTGCTGGTCTTCGGCAATCCAAAGAAGTGCGGTGGACTCAAACGGCGACCATGCCACGACGATTGAATCCGTTCTTCCGGTGCAAGACGACATACCAGGACTCAGCAACAGAATAGCGGCAACAAGGACTGCTATCGTCTTGGACCTGCTCAATTGTTGTCCTCTTATCATGGTTTCCGCCTCCTCAACGGATGATGTTCACCGCGCTGGGCTTCACCCGTGTGAGTCCATCAAGGTAAACATGACCCAGGAAATCAGGGACGGTCTTTTCCCCGGTCAGGTTGTTGCTTATCATCCAGCGGGCTTCGTCTTCCAGGGCGATGATGAGAGACTGGTCGAGAGAGAGCGAGAACTGATTTTCTGGCCAGACTCCATTCACGTAGTCGTCCGTAAGGCTCAGCTTCTTTTTGAGAATAGCCTTTGCCTCAGTGGGATGCCGAATGACATATTCTTCGGCCTGAGCCAGAGAAATCAGGAGGCGTTTCACCGGCTCCGGATGCTCAGCTATCCAGTCGTTCCTGCCGATCATGATGGCGTACAATGCCTGTCCGCTTTGCGCCGGCCAGGTCACTGCATTCACACCCAATCGTTCCTGGATTGCAAAGATCTGAGGGGGCCTGGACATGATCGCGTTGATGTCGCCGCTCGTGATGGCGTCTTCAGATTTGGAGACACTGACATCGACCAGGGTTACCTGCCCTATGTTCATGCCGCGAAGTTCAAGAAATCTTCCCAGGTAGAACTCGGCTATCGTCTTCCGGGCTACGCCGATCTTTTTCCCCTTGAGGTCTGATATATTCCCAATTCCCCGGTCTTTGCGGCCGATAAGATAAAAGTATTGGACTTTGTCGATACTTGCGATGGCGCGGACAGGGTCCTTCTCGAAAGCACTCCCGATGAGGGGATATTCCGCCGGGACCGCTATATCTACCTCTCCTTTGAGCAGTCCGTTGTGCGCGGATGCTCCAGTATCATATCCTCGTATGGTTACGCTGAGACCGTTGGCGGAAAAGAAGCGTTGGTCTTCGGCGACGTAGAGCAGTTCAGACGATTCCAGGGGCGCTGTCCCAATGGTGATCGATTCAACCGGTCCGGAATAGCTATCTGGGGAATTGCGGCAGGCCGCCGAAGCGAACGCTATCACCAGCATTCCGACAATGAGGATGGTCCCGTTCGCGAACCGCCTTAGCGGCTTCAATCGTTTCCGCTGCACGCTTCCTCCCACGTTACACAGGGCACGGTGTCGCCTGGCGCCGGGAGAAGCTCGTTCCCTTCGAGCCTGCTCGGACGCTGTTGTTCACGCCAAGTTGCATTGTAGCAGTTGGGTTTGCTGCGTTCAAATCGGGCGCCGTGTAATAGCGAGTCCCCATGTCCGGGGTGATGGATGTCCTGAATTGCCGGTGAAGTGACAGTCCGATCCGGGACAGCCCGGCCTACCTGTAAGGGGATCGAGGGGGAGTCACGCGGAAAGGTCTCTGGCGGATGCCTGCCTTGCAGCAGCGGGTATCGCAGCCTTTGGCGGGCTATTCGGAGCAGTTCCCGAACTTTTGTTTGAGAAGAGCCTGTTGATTCCAAAGGTACAGCATCTGCTGGTTTCCCGCAATGATTGATCACCCGTTCCTGGTATGATAAAATGTAATACCAGGAGGTCATGATGGGCAAAGAAAAGATTGCTATTACATTAGACCAACGGTCAATTGGTGAACTGGACAGGCTGGTTGCGGGAAACGTTTTCCGGAGCCGCAGTCAGGCTATTCAAGAAGCGGTTAGCGAAAAACTACAGCGTTTGAAAAAGGCCCGGTTAGCGGCAGAGAGCGCCAAACTTAATCCACTATTTGAGAGGGAACTAGCCGAAGAAGGACTTACTGTGGACGTGAAACAATGGCCGGAATACTAAGAGGCGAGATTCGCTGGGCTGACTTGAGTCCAACGAGAGGGCGGGAGCAGACCGGCTTGCGTCCAGTATTGATTCTCAGTCACGATGTCTTCAATGAGCGTTCCGGGACTGTTATCGCTATTGCTATTACCAGCCAGGCACAAAAGGCCGGTTTTCCGCTGACTCTTGAATTGAAAACTGGAAACTTGCCAAAACGCTCGTGGGCTAAGATCAGTCAGATCCGAACACTTTCCACAGAAAGAATGGGTAAGCTCATTGGCAAGCTATCTCAGGAAGAATTAATTCAAGTTATTGAAGGGTTAAATGAAATTGTAGCTTGATAATGCTCTGCTATTCTGTGGTGAGCTCCTGAAAGGACGGAGTGTATTGGACCTTTATCAGAAGCACTGGTGTTGATGCTATGAGTATCCGTTTGACTACCAGGCGGAGAACTTGACCAAAGCATCAATGCCTTCAGCGTCTGGTGGACTAAAGGCGACAGTTCCCGAACTTCTTTTTGGGAAGCGGCAGCTTATCCCAGCCTTGCGGCGGCTATTGGGTCCGCTGCCATAACAGGCAGTATAGCCTCACGGCAGGGTCACCAGCGTTCATACTTACTCACCGGTTGGCATCCACGCAAATGTGGCATACTCTTGCTGGCAAAATTACCCCAAGAGTCACTATGACGACACAGACATATCACGAAAGCAGATCCAGATAGTCTCCATTACTTTGACGCAGTTCCAGTGCGCACTGGATTAGATTCAAAGCGGTATGAATTCCACCTGATTGGCTAGTTCTTCTGGCTCTGCAACCTTGGCAAAGAGTTCCAAATCGTGAACGCAGGCGCGGACTGAGCTCCGCAAAGGATGGGTATAGATCAATCCTGCAAAGGGCATCACGGCTCGCTGACGCTCCGCGGCTATGGCCAGAAGGTCGCTATCAAACGTGAACAGCACGCGTTGCAGAGAAGAAGCTCGATCGAGGAGTTCCGAGTCAGACAAGCTTGCCGCATCGTCCTCCTGCGCCGTAAGGACGTTCACACCCCGGAGACGCAGAGTGTATGTAATCGCACGAGGAACGTGGGCATCCATGTAGAGGGTTACGGACACGAAACCTAGCCTTTTGATTTCAACTTGGCAACTAGAGGCGATGGCCTATTTGATTGTTTCACCTTCTCGGCAAAATGAAGGCGCAGTTCCATGTCATGCTCCAATGCAGCCGCGTGGTCCCAATAGTAGGCCAATGCCGAGTGAATTTGTCCGAGAGTTAGGTAAGGATGCTGAAAGTGAAGTTCTTCGGGACTCCACCCGTAGGCCACTTTCTCAGCAACCAGTTCCACTACCTTCATGGTAGTGCCGGAAACAATGGGGACTCCGTTGTCCAATACAATGTGCTCATATTTGGTCCCGACAGATGGCATGGTTCTCCTTGCACGGAGAAGGGGAAAACAAAACCTTCAGTCTTTCGGCATAGACCTTCTACGCAAGGCCATTCTAGCTTAAACCTTGCCATGACGCAACACGTACCCCATCCCGACCGGCGTAACCCGGAGTGGGAGGCACAAGGAAATCATGGGGAGCCAGAATTCCACGACTGGCTTCCGGCTGACCTCGAAGGGGCAATTGGCAAGGCCGCCGCCGTGCTCAGATTTCCCAGAACTTCAGTACGAGATGACTAAGAATCCAGGAGCGTAGTAAATTCAACCGACCAGAAAATACGAATCAGTTAGAAGCTAGTCTTGGTAATATTAATACCGTCGTGGTGGAGTTGGGGGACTCGAACCCCCTACTTCGGTCATTGCATCGGGGCGCTCTTAACCGCCAATGACGGGACAGCCCTGCGTTTGGGATTTAGGGCTTAGTGCTTGGAGCTTGGGTGGGGAGGGAACGAGAGGGGAACTCGGTGGGGAAGGGGGGACTCGAACCCCCAAGCCTTGCGGCACATGGTCCTAAGCCATGCGCGTCTGCCAATTCCGCCACTCCCCCGGAGCGCTTTCATGTTAGCATGGCGTTAACTGGCCGGTCAATGGCGACATATCGGGACTAGCCTTGCCCCTTCCTGGCCAAAAGTTATATAATACACCGCGGCTGCTACGCGACGGGTAGCCTCGCTGATCGAGGGCTTGACCGGGCGGCGCTTACCGCTAAGCGGCGTGAGGCGGACCCGGTGTTTCGTGCCCAATTCATCAAGGAAGTCACATGGCTACCATCAGCATAGATAGAGATAGGTGTGTCACCTGCGGCCTGTGTATCGAGGTCTGCGACTGGCACGTGCTGGACACTGACAGCGACGATACCCGGGTCGAGGCTATCCGTCCCGATGACTGCACTCTGTGCAGGCTTTGCGAGGACGGATGTTACGAGAGCGCCATAAGAGTATCCAGGTAATGGCGGAGGTGGGTGATGGTCAGGGTCTACAACTGCGACGTTCTGATAGTGGGCTGCGGACCGGCCGGGGCCATGGCCGGACTTGGCGCGGCCCGGGGCCGCGCCAGGACACTTATCATTGAGCGCAAGAAGGACATCGGCTTTCCGGAGCGTTGCGGCGAGTCTCTGGCGGGCCTGCACACCTACGAGAAACGGCTGGGCATCAAGATCGACCCCGCCTGTATCGCCAACGACGAGGTCCGCGGGATGCAGCTCTATTCCGGTTCTGGCAAGGCATCGCCGGTCATTGAGACTACGTCGTCAGTAGTGGAGCGGCGCCTTTTCGATAAGTGTCTGGCAAAGCAGGCCGTGGCGGCTGGCGCCGAGCTGTGGATTCAGACGAATGCTCTGGAGGTCCTGAAAGAGAAGGGCTTCGTTCATGGCGTCACGGCCAAACGGGACGGTGAGGCTGTCGAGATCCATGCCAGAGTGGTTATCGGGGCCGATGGTTTCAGTTCCGGCGTCTGCCGCGGGGTTGGGCTGAAGCGGCCGCGGGTATCTTTCCAGTGTTATTCCTTCGAGGTTGCCAATGTCAACTATGACCATCATATTTTCCCGTGCTTCGTGAGCTATGATTTCGCTCCGGGGGCCCACGCCTGGTGGGTGCCCAAGGGCAAGAACACGGCCAACATTGGGGTGGGTGTGCTGACGGGCTACGACAGGGACAAGACATCGTTGCGGGAGTACTACCGCCGCTTCACCCAGCATCCGGTAGTGAGCAAATGGCTGAAGGGTGGGCAGGCTACGGCGCTGCTGACGGGCGCCACATGGTACGGGGCGCCGGCGGAGAAGACCTATGGCAACGGAGTGCTCCTGGCCGGAGATGCCGGTTCTATTGTGTGGGTGACCCACGGGGCGGGGATAGCCATGTCCATGTCCAGCGGGTACATGGCCGGGGAGGCCGCGGCGCAGGCGGTGAAGGACGGCGACGTTTCGGCCGGCAGGCTCGCGCGCTACGAGGAGAAATGGAAGTCCACCATTGGCAAGAGCGTCTTTGCCCATGTGGAGTCGGCCAGACTCATCAGGGAGATGGTCCGTTCCAATGAGCAAATAGAGAAGGCCATGACGGAGATCCCCAGGGATTTCCTGGGCGTGCTCATCTTCTCGCGGGGACACAACGAGGTAGCGCGTGAGTGGCTGGACAGCTACAATAAGGTTGCGGCCCGATAGCGGGTCATGGTTTGTGGGGTTCATAGAGTTCTTTGGGTTTGTTGAGTTGGCCTAACATGCGGGGCGCAATGAATCCGATAACCCAAGGAGCTTCCCTTGCGCCGGCGTAGCTCAGGGGTAGAGCAGCGCTTTCGTAAAGCGCGGGTCGGGGGTTCGAATCCCTTCGCCGGCTCCACAATTCCAAAGACGGGCGATGCGGTACGCAGGCTGACCGGACAACCTTCTTGAAGCGAGTGATTAGCAGGATGTGGTGTGTGAGACCTGACACACGCAACTGGCTCGAAGCGGCCGAGTATGACCTGGAGAGCGCCCGACATATGCTATCCTCCGGGCGTTATCTTTATGTGGTGTTTCTCTGTCATCTCACGTTGGAGAAATCGTTGAAGGCAGCGGTAACGGAGGTCACCGGTCAGCCCGCGCCGAGAAGCCACGATTTGATTTACCTTGTCAGGCGTGCGGGGATGGTCCTTGGGCAGCCTTACCTGGAGTTCATTGGTAAGGTTACTAATCGTCTCATAATAGTATGGACATATTCACCTCAATATGTTAATATTGAGGCATGAGAAAGACTGATGCGCGACGGCTTAAGCATAGTGAACTTACGGAATTGCGAAAGCGGGGAGTATCCGCAGTTCAGGAT
>JACQTY010000096.1 GCA_016210545.1 Chloroflexota bacterium | reverse complement strand
TGCGAGCCAAAACCCCTCAAAAACATTCCCCTCGCCCGCCGCAGCGGGAGAGGGTCAGGGTGAGGGCAACCTTGCTGTCCAAATTCTGTCGTCAAAAGCTCACTCCGAAAAAACCTAATTTGGACAAGAGTGTCTCAATCTCCCTTTTCCAAAGGGAGAGGTGGGTTGGCCGCCTATTTGGCGCAAGGTGCACACGGACCAAGTTGCTGCACTAGCTAGGTGAAAGAACCTTCGCTTTCGAGGGATTCAATCGGTGGTGGATTTGGCCTTCAGGTTCACTGTGCACAGCAGATTTCTTATGATAGAATGGCCCGTGATTATATGAGACGCCGGAGGGAAGGGGCTATGAAAACCGACTGGGACGTGGTTGTCGTGGGCGCCGGCCCGGCGGGATGCGCCGGAGCAAAACGGTGCGCCGAGCAAGGACTGAATACGTTATTGCTTGAGAGACACATCCTTCCTCGTGAAAAGGTATGTGGCGGGATGTTGCTGAGCCCTGCGTCCCGGACGTTGGTCAAGGACGAATTCGGCGAACCCCCTGCGGAGATATGGTCTTCTTCCCCATATGTGCGCGGATACGTATTGCATGTTCCCGGAACATCCGGCCGGAAAATAGAGCTTGGGAGAGTACCCCATGCCTGGAGAAGGGTGTTCGACTACTGGCTCAGTCAAGAAGCCCAACGCTCAGGCGCTGAACTATGGACCGACGCCAAAGTCACCGATATGGTTGAAGATGACGGCGCCTATCTCCTCAAGGTCAGTCATCACGCCGCGGAACAGGGGATAAGGGCCAGATATGTGATTGGAGCCGATGGAGCGGCTTCGCTAATACGAAGGCGCCTCCTCTCGGGCGTTAATCTTTCCTACGGGCCAGCATCCCGCATATGTTATGATGAGGCGGCCCTGAACTGGAAAACTCTGGGCATAGAGAAAGAGTATTTTCACCCTTTCTTCGACCCCCACCGCGCCCCTTACCGCTTCAGCATAGAGTACTACGGCGGCGTCTTTACTCTGGTGTTTGGGGGGTTGCGCAAGTCTGGCAAAGATTTGGCTCTTGAAGGTGGGTCTCTCGCTGAACAGTATCGCCTTTTGGACCTTGGACGGGAGCCGATATGGGAAGACGCTTGCGTAGAACTGGGAAGCCACAAGGAGATACTGTTCGGCTCCTTTTCTCCGGCCAAAGGCAATGTCTTGCTGGCGGGTAGCGCTGCTGGATTCATGCTTCCCGTGACCTGGGAAGGGATCGGCCCCTCAATTAGAAGTGGGATCGCGGCCGCGGAGGCTGTAGTAAAGGCAAGCGCCCACACGAAGGAAGCGGAACGATATTACCTCGCTGAAATCGAAGAGCTATTGTCAACTTTC
This sequence comes from Chloroflexota bacterium, assembly GCA_016210545.1. Taxonomy (GTDB): domain Bacteria; phylum Chloroflexota; class Dehalococcoidia; order JACVQG01; family JACVQG01; genus JACVQG01. The sequence continues at coordinate 1,703 of JACQTY010000096.1, read as the reverse complement.
AGGCGTGCGTACTCCTGGGGCAGACGGATAAAAGAAGCGACTACGAAGGAGCCAGACCACCTGGCAGATGCCCTGGAGGAATGCTTTGAAGAATTGCTGAACATCCCTCGCTGGTAGGGGAAAGAGGCATCAAAGTTGTGTATTGTCCCAGTTCGGAAAGAATCCCCGGCCAATGCCGGCGACAACGGACCAGGGGGCGTGCCCAGGAGCGCCGACGATAGGGGTGCTCTTCTCCCGAGGCGACATCATCTCCTGACCTAAACAAATAGAGAGGCTCTTCCACAGAGCCTCTCTATTGCCAAAGCCCTATTTGCAAGATCCCGCAGCCCTCACGGTGCCGATGCTGTCCCTGTGGCTGCCTCTTGGACATCCAGAAGCCCATTGCCATATTGTGGATCAAAGCCCGTTGCGCCCAGGTCGTCAGCGGCCGAGAGGAGGGCAGTGACAACCGCCGAGTTGCTCCAGGTCACTAGTGATTGCACCTGGGACTGGATGACCAGGGCTGCGGCCCCGGCTGCGTGGGGCGATGCCATGGAAGTGCCGCTGAGAGTAGCGTAGGTACCGTTCTTGTAGGTGGAGTAGATGCTCACCCCCGGCGCCGCGATGTCCACGGCTGGACCGGTGCTGGAGAAGCTAGCACGCCTATCTTTGTTATCGGTGGCTGCCACAGCTACCACATTCGCCAGGCGGGCGGGGTAGCCGACGTTATCTCCAGAACCTTTCATATTGCCCGAGTTGCCTGCCGCCGCTATGGGGACTACTCCGGCATCCCACGCCTCGTTGATGACCGCCTGCAATGTGGTTACGCAGCTTGGACACTGCTTGCCCAGGTTCTTGCTCCATCCAAAGCTCATGTTCATGACGTCGGCCCGCCGGGGGCTGACAGTGTTGCCCTGGGAGTCCTTGCCAGCCACATAGCGAATTCCGTTTACCGCCGCGGTGAAGGAACCACTGCCACTATTGTCCAGTATCTTTACTGCCAGCAGCGTCGCGCCAGGGGCAACGCCAATTACGCCAATACCGTTGTCGGCGGCCGCAGCTATACCGGCTACATGTGTTCCATGCCCATTGCCGTCATCGGTACTTAGAGTCGTTGAGCAGGTATCATCGACGGCATCGATGCAGTTAGCGTTCCCGCTCGTGGCGAGGTTCGCCGCGAGGTCCAGGTGACTGGTGTTGATACCAGTATCGACGATGGCGATGGTAACCCCAGCCCCAGTGGTGCCTGCCGCACCGGCATCCCTGGGCGAAGGGCTGCCGATGCCCGCTTGACACGCTGACCAGACGCAGTCGGCGTCGATGCGGTCTACCCCCCACTGAAGCTGGTCGTCCAGAAGCTCCGGCGGCCGGTCGGGTGATATCTCAATGACACCACGGATCCTGGCTACCTCACCCAAGATTTCGTTGGGCGGAACAGGAACAAGCACATCTATGAGGTCCAGTCCCTGGGTAATGTGCACGGTGCTGAGGACGCGGCCCCCCTTATTCTCCAGAACCTGCCTGGCAGCTTGATTAACCGGTTGTTCACCATTGGTGAATACCAGGAAACGCTCCGGCCCGGCTGCGCTGGCCTCAGATGGAGAAGCTGGGAAGATTCCAGCCAGCAATGCGACAAATATTGCGATGGCTACTAAAACTCTCAAACTTGTCATGACGCCCCTCCTTAGAGATTATCTCAAAATGTGACCGGAGTGCTACTAAGG
>JACQTY010000097.1 GCA_016210545.1 Chloroflexota bacterium | reverse complement strand
TAGCCCATGCAACTGTTCGGGCTCTTGGAATAACGGGCGCGACGACCCTGCTGACCCACGGCCTCTAGGACCAAGGGGGAATCGGTCTGTCGCACCCGACCGGGGATGTCTCTGTCAACTATTGTTAATTATACAAGGGGGCTATCACCAAGTTATCGACCACAGGGCCTGCTTTTCTGGTGTTAGATAAGAAGCGATACGAGCAAGTAGTGCTCAGGTCTGCTTTCAACAAGGTTATAGATATAGTTCTGGAACAGGGAAAGGATGTTGGTTCGGTCAAACCGAATCCGACGGGAACAGTGGTTAAGAAGCGGGGTTATTCCACTGTGGTGGATGGAGAAATCAGTAAAGAATTTGTTTTAATCGGAACTAACGACGAACATGATGACGATTGTGGGATATTGGGTTGGACTGGGAACAAGAAGGTTCTATTAGACATGTTTGTTGGAAGGAAACAGCAAGTTGAGCGGGCTCACACCATGAGCGTTTTTGGCGTTCAAAAAAGTGGCAAGAGTTACACCTTGGGTGCAATTCTTGAAATGGCGTTGGCTCCTCAGCAAGGAGTTCGGAAAGGTCCTCCACTTCCTGCGGTAATTTTCCACTACGATAAGAATACAGCTTACAGACCTGAGTTCGTGAATATGGTCTATCCGGCGTCTAGCATTGGCCCCGAACTGGCAAAACTAGAGGTTCAACCTACAGGAGTATCTGATATAGTTGTCCTCGTCCCACCTTGGCGATTAAAGGAGCGAAAGGCGGAATTTCCAGGCGCGAACGTACAACCATTGGTTTTCTCCCCCAGAGAAATGGGGCAGCCTGAATGGTTATTGCTTATGGGTGTACCAGGTAGCGAAACACTTTATGTTAATCAGATAAAGAGTTTGCTGTTGCAGCTAAATGTTGCTGGAGAAATCACGCTTCAACTGGTGCAAAAGGCTGTAATGGACTCATCAATGTCATCTCAAGCTCAAAAACTGGCTCTTCAGCGCCTTGAGTTAGCGCGGCATTGGATACAAGAGGGCACTGGCTTGCTGTCATGGCTAAAGCCCGGTCGTCTGGTGATTCTAGATATTCGCGATGAAATGATAGACGCAAATGACGCCATCAGATTGTGCTTAATTTCTTTAGGGCTGCTTCAAAGAGTTCAAACGTCAGAAGGGTTTCCTTTTCCTAAGCTGGTGGTTCTAGACGAGGCCCACAAATACGTCCAGAAAGAGTTTGCTTCCGAAATAGTAACCCTCGTTAACCAGATGCGCCATACGGCCACCACTGTGGTTATAGCGTCCCAAAATCCGGACTCGATACCATCTGACGTGATTGAAAAGTCCTCTATTGTGATTCTGCATAAACTAACTAGCCCTAACCAGACCAGCTATTTGAGAAAGTCTGTTCAGGGACTTGCTACGGTGGATGCCGATCAAGTTGCGGGGCTTCAAAATGGAGAAGCAATAGTATGGGCTTCGGAGAGCACAGATAGCAATGTTACCAAGACAGGTATTAAGATTAAGATAAGGCCGCGCTATACTCGCCATATTTGACTATTCATGAATAGGCTAAGCGGGCGAGCGGGTCTTTACCGTGGAATAGTTTGGCACACCACGGTTTTTAGTCCCCCGCCACCCAGTGCTCCCCATCCACGAAGACCTCTTTCTTCCAGATGGGCACGGTTTCCTTCAGACGGTCGATGGCGTACTTACAGGCTTCAAATGCCTCCCCGCGGTGTGGGGAGGCCACGGCGATAATCACCGCCGTCTCGCCGATCTCCATGCGGCCCAGCCGGTGGGTAATGGCCACGTCCTCGATGCCCCACCGGGCCTTTATCTCCCCCAGCAGCTCCTCCATCTTCTTCAGGGCCACCTCGGGGTAGGCCTCATACTCCAGGTAGCGGACGGCCTTGCCCTCGGACTGGTTGCGTACTATGCCCAGAAAGGTGACAACGGCGCCGTGTTTTCCCTTCAACACCTTGGCGACCATCGCCTCGGCGGAGATAGGCTGGTGGGTAAGCTCGACGGCCTTAGCCATGCTGGCCGCCGCGCCTTTGTCCCAAAAGTAGTGTCCGCCTGTCACCCTGAGCCGAAGCCCTGAGCGGAAGCGAACGGGGAAGGGTCTGAGGAGGGGGGCGGCCTATTTGCACCACGAGGGTCCCTCTCCAGATTCTTCGTTGCTTCGCTCCTCAGAATGACATTCGAGGCAAGGCTGGCCTCCGCTGAAGGGGGGGAGTAGGGCCACCTCATCGCCTTCGGCCAGTTTCTGGTCCGGAGACGCGTATACGCCGTTGACGGCTATTACCGGGTCCTGGCCCTGAAGTCGCGGGTAATCGCGTTCCACGATCTGCTTCAGTGCGGCGGCATCGCTGTTTGGCGGTAAGTCGAGGATGATCTGGCTCTTACCCAGTAGCTCGCGGTAGAGGGCGAAAAGACGGAGTTTGACCTTCAATAGCGGCTCCCGGGCTAGCCCAGCTTGACCGACGCTGGGGTGGGTTGAAGCGCGGGGATCCCGGAAGGTTCAGAGACCGGATCGGTGAACAGCTTCTCCAGGGCCTCCCCCTCGATGGTCTCGTCGGCGATAAGACGGTGAGCTATTTGCTCCAGCTTTGCCTTGCGGTCGGTCAGTATCTTGGAGGCGGTCTCGTGGGCGGTCACGATGAGGCCATCCACTTCCTCGTCTATCTTGTCGGCGATCTTGTCGCCGTAGTTCCTTTGCTCCGATATTTCCCGGCCCAGGAAGACCAGTTCCTCTTTGTGCCCGAAGGTGCGTGGCCCCAGGGTGGAGCTCATACCGTACTCGGTCACCATCTTGCGAGCGATCTTGGTGGCCCTTTCGATATCGTTCTCGCTGCCAGTGGTCATCTCGCTGAATACCAACTCCTCAGCGGCCCGGCCTCCAAGCAGGACTGCCAGGGTGTCGTTGAACTGGGAGCGGGTCATCAGATAGCGGTCCTCGGTGGGCAGTTGCCGTGTGTAGCCGCCCATCATTCCGCGGGCCACGATCGACACCTTGTGGACAGGGTCGGCGTTGGGCAACGACCTGGCCACCAGGGCGTGCCCGGCCTCGTGGAAGGCGGCGATCTCCTTCTCCCTCTGGCTGATGATGCGGCTTTTCTTCTCGGGCCCGGCTATCACCCTGTCAATGGCCTCTTCAAGTTCCTTGGGGCCTATGGTGTTCTTGTTCCGCCGGGCTGCAAGTATCGCGGATTCGTTCACCAGGTTGGCGAGGTCGGCGCCGCTGAAGCCGGAGGTGAGCCTGGCCAGAACGTCCAGATTGACCGAAGGCTCCAGAGGTTTGCCCTTGATGTGGACGTCCAGGATGGCTCTCCGGCCGCCGATGTCGGGCCTGTCCAGCACCACCTGCCGGTCGAACCGACCGGGGCGGAGGAGGGCCGGGTCGAGGATATCGGGCCGGTTTGTCGCGGCCAGCACGATCACCTGAGTGCTGGTGTCGAAGCCGTCCATCTCCACCAGTATCTGGTTGAGGGTCTGCTCCCGCTCATCGTGGCTGCCGCCGAGGCCGGCGCCGCGGTGGCGTCCCACTGCGTCTATCTCATCGACGAAGACTATGCAGGGGGCATTACGTTTGGCCTGGTCGAACAGGTCGCGCACGCGGGAGGCGCCCACGCCCACGAACATCTCCACGAACTCGCTGCCGCTTATGGAGAAGAACGGCACCTTGGCCTCTCCGGCCACTGCCCTGCCCAGAAGGGTCTTGCCGGTGCCCGGTGGGCCAACCAGAAGGACGCCCTTGGGTATGCGTGCGCCCAGGGCCTGGAACTTCTCAGGGTATTTCAGGAACTCAACTACTTCCTGAAGCTCGGTCTTGGCCTCGTCGACTCCAGCCACGTCAGCGAAGGTTACCGTCGGGCGATTGCCCGTGACGACGCGAGCGCGGCTACGCCCGAAATTGAGGGCCTGGTTGTTGGCGCCCTGCGCCCGTTGAAGCATGAAGAAAAGCAGGAAGCCGACGAAAAGGAGGGGAAGGAAGGTGGACAGTATCGCTCCCCAGTTGAACCGGCTTGCCTCTTTGACCGAGATCTCCACCGCCCGGTTGCCATCGAGGGGCACGCCGTTTTCCTTGAGAATGTCGTAAAGTTCTTTGGTGCTGCCGGTGAAAGAAGCCTTGAGTTTCTTCCCGGAGACGTCTCTGGGCGAAGCCACAAGCGTATCGCCCTGCTGCTCTATCGACTTGATGTCTCCGCGCTTGGCAGTCTCCAGCAGGCCGGTTAGCGGGACCGTATCCGTTCCGCCGGAAGAGGAGAACAGAGTGGTGAACAGGGCGATGACCACTGCAAGCAGCAGCAGATAGATGATGCTATTTCTTATCCAACGGCTGGCCATTAACCTACCTCGCGGGAAGTCTCCAGTTGTTTCGTCTGATGGGATTATTATAGCAGAAAACATAATGTTCTTAAACCAACCGGGGTTAGACGGGTAACGACGCCCGGACCCACGATCCGTGGATTCGAATCCAAAATGGTCACCTCCTGGGTGAGCAAGCTTCCAAGCGATTCCTCTCGCCCCCTGGAGGGAGAGAGTTAGAGAGAGGGGGCAACAGCGTTACCTCAATCTCCCTTTTCCAAAGGGAGAGGTGAGTTGGCCGCCTATCTGCCGCAAGGTGCGTACGGACCAAGGTGCTGCACCAGCCAGGTGAAAGAACATTCGCTTTGAAGAGATTCAATGCGTGGTGGATTTTGGATACGTACATACCCTTGACGGCCCGTTTCCGCCGGTGCTATAATCCTCGTATCTCGACAAAGACCTGCCACGTTTTACCAGTTCCCTGGACTCCCGCCCGAGTGATCCCGGCACACACAGGTAGGGTGAAGCGTGCCTGACCCGACGCCGGCGGGGTCACAACTCCTCTTTGCACGTCTCGCCATGATGGTCGCCCGTTCTCATCATTGCTCCCAAAGACACGGATTGCAGCGAATTGCTGTTGACTACGGGCTTTTGCTGATAAAACTCAGTATTTGTACGATTGGAAGTGCCCGGACCCAGTGGCATAATGTGGGCTACCGGATACTGCAGGTCAGTAACCGCCTGAGCTGACTTGAGTCGCCTGTTTTGCCTGCCAGTTTCAGCTTCGAGGCTGACCGAGTCACCCGCTAGGACGCGCAAGTTGCACGGTTCCAGCGGACAAAGATGGCCAAGAGAAAGTCGGAGGTAGAAATGTCTTTGAAACGCGTTCTTGTGATCATTTTCGCTCTCGTCCTGGTGGTTGCGGCGTGTACAAAGGCGCAGCCTACGCCCCCACCCGCACCTCCCCCCACTCCCGTCGTCACTCCACAACCCACGCCGACTCCAGCCCCCACGACCCCGGCGCCTACTCCGCGGCCAACTCCAGCGGCTACGCCGGCGCCAACGCCTACGGCTACCCCGACACCCACGCCTCGTCCGACTCCTGCGCCGCTCACGCTGGATGTCGACTTGAAGGAGTTCTCCATTAACCCTCAGGAGATAACGGCACAGGTTGGGCAATCGGTGACTTTCAACCTCAAGAATAGCGGGCAGTTCCCCCACAACCTGTTTGTCCATGGCATGCAAGCGATAAATGATAAGATGGGGGCCAACTTAACTACGGGGCAGTCCCGGACAGTGACGGTCACCTTTGATCAGGCGGGGCTGTTTGCACTCTATTGCCCTGTAGGCCCCCACGAGAACCGCGGCATGTTCGGCATGCTCAAAGTAGTCGGTCCGCCGGCAGCGCAACCGTCTGTCAAGGTCTGGCACCCGGCGCAAGGGGCGAATGTGGTTGGCCCGAACGTGGCTGTGGCGGTGGAGATCAAGGGCTTTGAGGTGGATGCGTCGGCCATTGGCAGCAGCAGCAACAAGTCAGGCTCCGGCCACTGGCACCTCTTGCTCGATGGCAAGCTGGTTGGGCCGCAAGGGAAGCTTCAGAATATCCTGAAAGACCTTGCAGTAGGTTCGCATACATTCAAGGCGGAGCTTCACAACAACGACCACTCGGCGTTGACGCCTCCGGTGGAGGACTCGGTGACGTTCAATGTAACCGCGCCGCCGATACCGACCCCCGCGCCGCTGACGCTGGACGTCGACTTGAAGGAGTTCCAGATCAACCCTCAGGAAATCACGGTCCAGGTCCGGCAATCGGTGACTTTTAACCTGAAGAATAGCGGTCAGTTCCCGCATAACCTGTTCGTCCACGGCATGCAGGCCATAAACGATAAGATGGGCGCCAACTTAACGACGGGGCAGTCCCGGAGTGTGACGGTCACCTTTGACCAGGCGGGGCTGTTTGCCCTGTACTGCCCGGTCGGCGCTCATGAGAACCGCGGCATGTTCGGCATGCTCAAAGTAGTCGGTCCGCCGGCAGCGCAACCATCTGTTAAGGTCTGGTTCCCGGCTAAGGACGTCAATGTAGTTGGCCCGAACGTGGCTGTGGCCGTAGAGATAAAGGGTCTTGATGTGGATGCCTCCTCCATCGGCAGCAGCACCAACAAGGCGGGTTCCGGCCACTGGCACTTGCTGCTGGATGGCAAACTGGTTGGGCCGCAAGGGAAGCTTCAGAATATCCTGAAGGACCTTGCCGCGGGCTCGCATACGTTCAAAGCGGAGCTTCACAACAACGACCACTCGGCGTTGGCGCCTCCGGTGGAGGACTCGGTGACGTTCACCGTGACCTTGCCTCCGCCGCCGCCCATGCCGACCGGAGCGCCGCCGGCATTGAAAGGGTCCTCGGAGTTCCCTCACATGTTCTATGGCACGCTCAGGCTGTACAAGAAATCGGACAAGAGCGATGCCGCTCCGGCGCCAGCGGGAGCGAAAGTCTCTGCCGTAGTGGGAGGGGCTTTGTGGGAAACCAAGGAGGCCGTCAAGGGGAAGGACTTTGACTATTCCATCACTCTCCAGGCCCGCGACTCTCCTGAAACGAAGATAGATTTCTACGTTGACGGCGTGAAGGCCGACCAGACGGCCACCTGGACCAAGGGCGAGGTCACCAAATTGGACATTACCGTCCGCATCCCGTAGACACGTTTAGCGGCCAATGGGGAACAAAGGTGGGGCGCCCCGATTTATCGGGGCGCCCCACCTTTTCCTATTCCCGAAGTGGGTTGCTCAGGCCTTGCTGTGGACCCCCAGCGACTCCAGGAAGGTATCCAGGGCATCCTGCACGTGGGGCCAACTCCATTCGCGGGCGTCTACCCGGTTGCCCTCGTACAGCATGGTGGGGATGCCGGCCTCCTGGACGGTCCGTTTCACATCCAGGACTCCGGTGCTGTAATAGGCGCAACCCCTGTCCATCACGAAGATGGCCCCATCGGCTTTCCAGCGGCGCAATGTTGAGGTCAAGGAATGGCCGCGTTCTATGGGGTTGACGTGCTCTCTATCTTCTCTGAACTCGTGGTAGGCCAGGTGCTCCAGCGCCTCCGCCCTGGTGCGGGGCGCCTTGTTCCAGAGGATAGGCCGGTCTATGGAGAAGCTGCCGTCCTCGTTGGGTTCGAACGACGAAATGGCGTGATGGATGTTGGCAGCCCACCCCAGCATGGCCACGCCCCGCTGTCGGAGGTAGGAAAACATGAATAGCGAGTGGTAGGGCGACATTCCCTCATGGGTGATGCGTATCCTTTCCTGCGGGTCGGCAGCGATGCCCCTGGCTATGCGGCTCTTGATCTCGTCGCACAGGGCTTTCATGATGGCCACCGTCTCGGCCGTATAGGGGACCCACTCGTTTATCATCAGGAAGGGCAGCCATAGCTTCTGCTCCATAGGGGCAGGGACGGCGCCGTTCAGTTGGAAAGCCTCGGCGAGATAGCAGCGGGACAGGTACCGGTTGGCCACGCCTTCGACGAAGAGGTCCCAGTTGTACCGCTTCCCGGTGATCCTCTCCATCTGCTCTACCATCGCCTCGAACTGCCCTTTCATGTAGTCCGTGCAGTGCTTCTGGTACTCGGGGCCCTGGCCCTCCTCAACGAAGCCGCAGTCCAGGGACAGGTGGGGCACGCCCAGGTGCTCGGACATGACCTGGAACCACTTGGTCCGGCTCTCGCAGTTGGTGAACGAGCAGACGAACGCCGGCTTTGAAGGGAAGGCGCCGCCCCAGGGATTGCGGTTGAGGAACATGGAACCCCAGGAATAGCGGGCGTAGGCGCATAGGTCGCGAGCGAACCCCCGCCTTTCCGTCTCCTCGGCGCAGGCCTGGGCCAGTTCGGCGCCGCCCTCCCGTATGACGCTTACGGCGTAGGACTCGCCGGCCATGTAGTTGAAGTCGCCGATGCCGGTGATGATCTCCTTGGGGAAGTTCATATTCCCGATAATCAGGGGCCTGGCGCCTTCGGATGCCTGGCTGATCTCCTTGAACATGCGGCTGCGGTACTCTTTACCCCAGCGGTAGGTCTCCAGCGGTTCGGTTGGGTATTGCACACTGCCCTCCTTGGGACTAGCCTATCTCCAGGCTCAGCGTCTCCAGAAACGCCTCCGTCCGGGTACCGACGGCGCCCCTGGCCTGAGTTACGTCCACCTCGATGAAGTAGTTGGGTATACCTTTGTCCCGGAGCAACGCTGCGATCGATGGGATGTCGAACTCGTGGGGGTCGCAGAACTTCTGCTGCGTGAGCAGCACACCCTGTACCTCATACTCCTGGATAAGGTCAAGGATGTGGTCGAACCGCTTGCGTTCCAGCACGTCCTTGATGGGGCAGCGCGGCCTTTCCAGATAGCGCCGGGCGATGGCTTCCAGGTTATCGGACAAAGAGGGGACCTCGTTCCAGAAGTAGCGGCTCCCCATGCAATAGTCCTCGATGACGATGTTGGCGCCGGCGGCCTCCATGAGACGGAGAAGCTCCAGGTCGTGGATCTCACTGCCCAGGACCATGAGCCTGGCCCCGGGCTTCGGCCTGTCCGGCCGTTGAGGCAGCTCGTCCAGCAGTCGTGCCAGGAGCGCGGCGTGCTCCGCCTTGTCCATGAGCATGCTGGAAAGTACGGCGGCGGCCGCTTCGGCGCCGGAGATAAGGAGCGGGTGGCTCTTGCGCAACTCGTAGAGGCGGCGCAACAGGCGGCGGTCGGTGTTGTAGACCTCGATGGCTTTCTTCAGGGCGGCGTCGCTGACGGGCGCCGCCAACTTCTCCAGGCTTTCCTGGAAGGCCAACAATTCCCGGCGCATGAAGCCCTTGGCCAGGGGATGGTCCAGCAGGGAAGGCATGTTGAAGAAGTAGTGATACGCATTAGGGACATGGTCGGCCCAGGCGCGGTAGGCCTGGGCGATGTGGAGGCAGGACTTGGCGCTGGCCACGCCGTCCACGTATTCGTATTTGCCGAGGAGTCCCTGGGCCAGGCAGTCGCGGCAGAAGGGGCAGTACATGCCCGGGATGTAGGCCTCGGCGACGTCCTGAGGCTCCAGTCCGCCGAGGATGCGCACCGGGAGGATGCCGGCGGCGTAGGCCAGCTCCTCGGGTACATAGGTGCAGAAGTAGCCGAGGACCTTTCCCCCGGTCCGGGCTTTCCACTTGCGGGCGTACTCGTGGTGGTTTTCAACTACCTGAAGCAGTTGGTCCATAGCAGTCATGTCTGTGCCTCCGGGGCGTGAATGGCGAGCGTGGCTCACCGAATGAGAGAAACATATCCATGCTATCAAATAGGCTGTGGGGAGTCAAATGGGAGACGAGTTTATTGAGTCCTTAGAGTTTGTAGAGTTTGTTGGGCCGCCTTACCCCTCTCGCCCCACCGAGGGAGAGAGAGTTGGAGAGAGGGGGCGTGTGGTTCAGCCCGGAAGGGCGCAGAGAGCGCATGACCTGTAGGGGCGGTTCACGAACCGCCCTGGGGGAGCCGCAGGGGTTGCCTCTGCAGATGTCGGGCGGACGGAGACGGAGACAGAAACACGGGGTCAGCTTGGTGGTAGCGTAGGCTCCAAGTCATGTAGCATTACAACCTGAGTTCAGAAAGGAGCAATTTTACAGGAGACAGCTCTATGCGCCCACACCTTGAGCCGGTATTTCCCGTAGTTGACAGATTCAGCGAAGTGAGCGAACTTGAATCCTTTGCGGTAGTCGGCAAAAAACTCTTCGGGACCATTGTGTGTCCATTTTTCACCCGATTCAAGGTCTATGCTTAATTCCAGGCTCGCCTTAGTATTCTTCTCCGTGCTGGACGCGTCCTCTTCTAATGCGCTTGCGGCCTGCTGAATCACCTCCGGCGTAAATTTGACCCTGTCATATCTTTTGACTTTTCTCAATGAACCAGCCTCGCTCTTTGGCCTGGGCAGTGGGATAGATGGCGTAGTCTTTGGCACATCTTGAATAGTGCTTGCTGGTTCTTTCTCAATGTTCTCGGCATCTTTTCTCGTCCTATTCCCGCCGCCGAAGATTCTATGGGACCAACTCATGGCGTTGTCTCCTCTCCCTAGCTCAAAAGAAACCCGCATGGAGCGCCCCAATCTGTCCTCTCAGACTGCCTGGCGCTGTGGAGGTCATTTGGGAGCGGGTTTTGGGCGGGCTTAGTATATCTGGCATGAGTATACGCTTGGCGGGAGCGCGGTTCAAGGGGGTTAGGTCCGTTGGCCCCTTAAGGGCGCGTGGGTTACGGAAGGGCGGGTTTCAAACCCGCCCCTACGAGGGCAATCACAAGGGATTGCCCCTACATATTGCCCCTTCCCGCATCGGGAAGGGGTTGGGGTTAGGTAGCCCGCCTTGTTGACAGCCCCGCGCTCCCTCAGGTAGACTAGGTCGCAGATTGAAAGGAGGCCGAGGTGGCTGTTAGAAGATTGTTCGTACCTAAAGAGGTATTCTACGGTTGGGGCGCGGTGGAGAGCCTGAGGCAGTGGCCGGGGAAGCGAGCCTTCCTGGTTACCGATAAGATCATGTCCTCGTCGGGCCACGCCGAGAAGGTGCTGAAGCCGCTGCGGGAGAGCGGCTATCAGGTCCAGATGTTCGATGAGGTGGAGCCTGAGCCGTCGCACGCGACTATCCGCCGCTCCGCCGACCGCGCCCTTGAGTTCCAGCCCGATGTTATCCTGGGCCTGGGCGGCGGCTCGTGCATGGACGCCGGCAAGCTGACCTGGCTTTTCTATGAGAACCCTCAGTTGAAGGAGATGGAACTGCCCCAGTTGCGGGAGGAGGCGCGCCGCTACCCGCTGCACAAGAAGGCCAGCTATGTGGCCATACCCAGCACCAGCGGCACCGGCTCGGAGTGCACCCCGGTGGCCGTGGTCGGCCTCCACACCGAGAAGATGCCTATAAAGGTCATCATTCTCAATCTGAGCATGTTCCCGGACGTGGCCATCTCCGACGCCCAGTTCCCGTCCACCATGCCGCCATCGATAACCGCCGACACCGGGCTGGACGCCCTGGTCCACGCCCTGGAATGCTATATCACCAACCGGCCCTCCGACTTTGTGGATGCGCTGGCGATAAAGGCTTTCCAGACCATCTATCGCTGGCTGCCGAAGTCGGTGCACAACGGGCAGGACAAAGAGGCCCGGGAGCGGGTACACACCGCAGCGACCATGGCGGGCATCGCCATAAGCAACGGCACCCTGGGCCTTATCCACGACATGGCCCATCAGTTGGGCAGCGCCTTCCACATCGCCCACGGACGCTCCTGCTCCCTGATGCTGGACGCGGGCCTTCTTTTCTATCTGGACAGGGCCGGCGAGCGGTTCATCGAGGCTGCCGAGATCATCGGGCTGAGGCCGAAGGACGCCCGGGACGCCGCCGCCAAGCTGCTGGCGGCCCTGAGGGACCTGCGCAAGGACATCGGCATCCCCATTACCATGCAACAGGCGGGGGTCAAAGAGAAGGACTTCATGGACCTGCTGGAGGTCATGGCGACCAATACCCGCACGCTGCCGCTGAGACCTTTGAAGGAGACCCAGGAACAGGTCAAGGACCTGTTTATGAAGTCGTGGCGGGGGGAGACGCTCTAACGGAGACTAACCCCAACCCCTTCCCGTAAATCGGCAAGGGGAGCTTCCCCAAGTCCCTTCCCGACGCAGGAAGGGACTTGGGGTTAGGTCGTCCAAATCTGTAACAGAGATCATTCCGGTGTGGAGAGAGGCAGGGGGAATGGTGAAAAGGAAGACTACTTCGGTGGACAAGGTGCGCCAGTCGTTTCCCGAGGTGTGTAAGTGGTACATGCCGGAGGCCGCGGGACAGCGCAGCCAGGCGGAGATCGAGGCTGAGGTGGTGAAGCGGTCGAAGCGCTTCAAGGAGCAGGGCATTTCGCCCTGTGAGCAGTGTCCCCTGTGCGCCGGGGAGCGCCATTCATAGAGGCACGATGCACCGTGACGGCACAGTGGATCGAGATAGCCAGGGGATATGGGTTGGCCGCCATCCTGAGCCTGTCGAATCCCGACAAGTCGGGACGACGCTTCGACGGGCTCAGCGCGGCGCTCTTTTCGCTGGAGGTTGCCCCTACCCTGTTGGTGTCACGGCAAAGGCCACTATGTGGCTGAGTTCCACCTTGACCTTGACCCGCGTGTGCAGAGGCAAGACAAGGGTGGAAGGCTGGCTGCTGTGAAGCTGCTTGCCCGAGGGCAGAAGCACAGTGTAGAGGTTCTCCGAGCCGCGGAACTGCCGGGCGATGATCTCCGGGCCTTCGGCGCTATCCGGGAATAGCTGCACGTCGTCGGGGCGCAGCATTACCTCGACCACATCCCCCGGCGGCCATTGACGGGAAACCGGGAAGTCGCCTATCTCGGTGGAGATGCCGCCCGCCATCGCCGTGCCGGGGAGGAAATCCGCCTGCCCCACGAAATCGGCGACGAATCGCGTCGCCGGCCAGTGGTACACCTCTTCAGGCGTCCCCAGTTGCTCCAGCCGTCCTCGGTAGAGTATGCCCACGCGGTCCCCCATGGCCATCGCCTCTTCCTGGTCGTGAGTGACAAAGACGGCAGTCGTCCGGGTGTCGCGGAGTATGCGCTCCACCTCCATGCGGACCTGGGCGCGCAGGTCGGTATCCAGGTTAGAGAAAGGCTCGTCCAGCAGGACCAGTTTGGGGCTGGGCGCCAGAGCCCTGGCCAGGGCGACTCGCTGCTGCTGCCCGCCGGAGAGCTCGTGGGGAAAGCGGTTTCCCAATCCTTGAAGCCCGACGAGTTGCATTACGTCCTGCACCCTGGATCGCCGGGCGGGCGGTGTGAGACCGCGCAGGCCGAAGGACATGTTCTGGGCCACGGTGAGATGGGGGAAGAGGGCGTAGTCCTGGAACACCATGCCGATGCCCCGCTTTTCGGGCGGCTGCCACTCCTTTTCCCCGGCCACCAACTGTCCGGAAACATAGATCTGCCCGATGTCAGGGCGTTCGAACCCGGCGATAAGGCGCAGGACGGTGGTCTTGCCGCAGCCGCTCGATCCCAGAAGCGATAGAAGCTCTCCGGCGCGGACCTCCAGGGAGAGGTCAGATATAACGGCATTGCTGCCGAAGGACTTGGATATGCCTTCGAGGCGCACGACTGCCGTATGGGACGGGGCCTCTGGAACTGTCAGGCGCGCTTCAGTCATTATCTCAATGTTAACCAACGGCCCTCCCGATAGCAAGAGGAGTCATAGTTTTGACAGATTTCCTTTCTTCTCTTGCGAAAGCAGCAAGGCAACCGCCGCGGACGAGGCTGCGATCAGCAACAGAGCGGGTACGGCGGCCTGGGCGAAAAGCCCTTCGTTGGTAGCGGACCACACTTCGGTAGCCAGCGTATCGAAGCCGATGGGGCTCAAGAGGAGTGTGGCTGGCAACTCCTTCATCACGGTGAGGAATACCAGCGCGGCTCCCGCCAGAAGGCCGGGCCTTGCCAGGGGTATGGTGATGCGGGCCAAAACGCCAGGCACTGAGTACCCCAGGCCGCGCCCGGCCTCCTCCAGTCTCGGGCTTACCTGGAGAAGGGAAGACCGGGTGGCCCCCAACGCCTGCGGCAAGAAAAGCACCATATAGGCGAAGATGAGCATGGCCAGGGTCTGGTAAAAAGGATAGGCGACGCGTATGCCGAAGAATACGAGGCTCAGCGCAATGACAATTCCCGGCAGGGCGAAACCCGTGTAGCTTAGCCGTTCCAGGACGGTACTGAACCACCCCGGATAGCGCACGGCGAGGACCGTCACGGGGAGGGCCATGACGACGGTAATTGAGGCGGCCAGCGCTGCCGCCAGTATGGAGTGGAGGGCGGCGTTCCACACCACAGGCATGGTCTTGGTTACAACCAGGCCCTGCACCAGCCAGAATACCAGTACCGACAGGGGGACCAGCAAAGCAAAGAAAACTACTGCTCCACAGAAAGCCAAAGCCGGCCACCGCCAGCGGCCGAGCTTGATCATTGCCCCTGCCCTGGCCGCGCCCACTCCGCTCCGATAATATTTGTGGGCGCCTCGGACCTTCGCCTCGGTGACAAGCACCGTTACCGTCAGCGCCACGAGGACCAGGGAGAAGACCGCGGCCAGCGTACGGTCGAAGGAACCCTGGTACTGAACGTATATTTGCCGGGTGAAGGAGTCGAACTGAAGAAGGGAGACAGCCCCAAAGTCGCTCAGGGTATAGAGCGCTACCAGGAGGGCCCCGGCCCCCACCGCTGGCTGCAGGTGCCGCAACGTGACCTTGAAGAAAGTAGCCCTGGGGCCCCACCCAAGGCTGCGGGATGCCTCTTCCAGCGCCGGGTCCAGGCCCCAGATGGCCGCCCTCACGCTGAGCAAGATATAAGGATAGCTGAAGAGACTGAGCGCCAGCCAGGCCCCCGGGAAGCCGTAGATGTCCGGGAGGCGCTCCACGCCCAAGGGTGCAAAAACTTGCTGGAGCATGCCACGGGGTCCCAGCGCCGCCACGAGGACAAAGCCGCCCACGTACGACGGGATGACCAGCGGCAGCACCGTCAGCACCGACCATAACCGGCGAAGCGGCAGGTCGGTGCGAACGGTGAGCCAGGCCAGAGGGACAGCTATGGTGACGGTGGTCGCAGTCACCGATAGGGCCAGGAGAATAGTACGGAGCAACACCTGACCCGTGCGCTCCTGCCATAGCAGGTTGACGGCCTCTTCACCAGCGCCGATGGTGCGGATGACGAGATAGGCGGGTGGCAGCAGCATAGCCATAGCCACCACCAGCGCCGGCGCCCAAAAGAGGGCCGGGGGCCCCGATCTCATCGGGGCCCGCCGACTGCTGAGGACAATTGCTTTCCTCCAAAGACGGGAGACGACCATATCCAGCTACAGGATACCCAGGTCGCGCAATAGCTTCAACGTCCCGTCCAGGTCATCCAGGTTGCTCAGGTCGATGTTGGGTACCTCAATTTGGGATAGGGAGAGTATGTCCGGGTGGGTGGGAACGCTCTTGAGCATCGGGTACTCGAAGGTCTCTTTGGTGAAGTACTGCTGGGCCGAAGTGGAGAGCAGGTATTCGATGAAGCGCTCCGCGGCCTCCTTGTTCTGGCTGACATTGATGACTCCGGCCCCGGCCACGTTCATGAGGGCGCCAACATCGCCCTTCTTGGGGTAGTAGTTCCGCGCGGCTATGTCTCCTTTCTGTTTCATCTCGGCGAAAAGATAGTAGTGGTTGACGAAGCCTACGTGGATCTCGCCGGCGGCGACAGCCTGCACTATGGACGTATTGTTGTTGTACTTCTTAGGGCTGTTAGCCTTGATCCCGTCCAGCCACTGGCGGGCCTTGACCTCGCCGTCCAACTTGCGCATGGCAGTAACGAAGGCCTGCAAGGAGGCATTGGTTGGCGCCCAGCCGATCTTGCCTTTCCACTTGGGGTCGGTGAAACCGTAGACCGATTCTGGCAGGTCAGATGGCTTCAGCGCCTGGGTGTTGTAGACCACCACCCTCGCCCGGCCGGATACTCCTACCCATTCCCCTTTAGGGGAGCGGAACTTGGCGTCCACCAGATTCGATATGCGGTCGGGCAATCGGGTGAACATGCCGGCCTTGGATATAGCGCCGAGCGCCCCGGCATCCTGGGCGAAAAACACGTCCGCGGGTGTGCGCTTTCCCTCTTCAAGGATGGCGGCAGCGAGCTGAGCGGTATCTCCGTAGCGGACCCGGACCTCGATGCCCGTGTCTTTGCTTGCTTGTTCCAGGATAGGCCCCACCAGGGACTTGCTGCGGCCTGAGTAGACGGTAACGGTGGCTGGTGCTTTGGGTACCTCCCTGACCACCTCTTTTTCAACGATCTTCTCCACCACAACTGGCTTTTCAACAATCTTCTCTACGGGTTTTTCGACGATTTTCTCGACGATCTTTTCCACCACTACGGGGGTGGGCTGGCCAGCCGGCGCTGGCGCCTGGGTGGGGGCGCAGGCGGCTACCAGAAGGCCGACCATGAGAAGAATGGAAATCAGGACTGAAACCCTGTGACGCACGTTACGTTCTCCTTTATCAATTCGCTTTCGATGTGATCAAACCTGTTTACAATAGAGGTCACGACCAATTGGAAAAAGCCTATATGGTGCACCTCCCGGGAAGAGATTCTGCCAGATTCTATTTTTTAGGCCGGGAATGTGGATATCGGCCCACCTGTTTGCAATTGCCAGTCATTAGCGTATCAAAAGGCACAAGAAAGCAAGTCTCGTCGGGCGTTTCAATGGGCTGTGAGTGTGCAGCTACAGAAAATGCGAATCAGTTGTAATTATACAAGTCGGGGGCCGCAGTGTCAACTCAAGCTAGGCCAAAGCACCTACGCGTGCCGCGTGATCGCTCGGCTCGATAGAATGCGGACTACAAAGGGTGCCCGGGTCTTGTTTGTGCACTCGTTCGACTCTCACTCGCTGCCGTTCCCATATGCGGCATCCCCTGGTTGCTGGTCCACGGGCTGGTCGCCCTTACTGTGCAGAGTCTCCAGGGCTTGCGAGTCTTGCAGGAACTTCGAGAATACCTCGGGCAGCTCATCTGCGCCCGATTCCTCTGCGTCCGGCGCCTGGCTCATGAGAACGGTACCGGCTGGCCATCTCATGTACATAGGTGTACCCAGGGAGACAGCCAGGATGGCCGCGGCTACCGGGTCGTCGGTAGAAAATGACCGGGCGGGGTTGCCCGCCAGGCGAATCCGGGCGCCGGCAAGCCCGTCGCCCTCCTCGAAGACGACCGCTTCCACGCCGAGGTGGAGGGAGTCCAAAAGAGCCAACAGTAGCTTCTGGGCGGAGCAGTTGCCGCTTGTGGTCCTGGCCATGTCGTCCAGTATCAACTCCCGGCGACTGAGGGGGACCTGGATGCCCAGGACCGGCCTTCCGCTCTTGTCCCGCAGAAGGAGCATACTCCGCTCATGCCTCGGACACCATGATACGCCCCCGAACCATACTCGGGTCATATTGTGCCTCCTTTCAGATTGAGCGCCGGAGTCCGGCGCCACGACTCCTGGCGAAGTCGGTCTTGCCGTCCAATGGTCGAAACCGTTCGACTGTTACGCTAATGCAGCGCATTTGCATACATATAGATATGATGTCCCTCCTCTCTGGCTCAGGGCTTATGCTGCGAGACTTGTTGGAAATGAAAGGCAGTTGTAATTATAGGGGGTGGCTGGGCGCCTTGTCAAGACCCCGTGGTCCCGTCTTCTGGCGCCCCGAAGTGTCGCTGGTATGTCGGATGCTGGCGCAAGAGCCGGGCGGGATGAGCTTCAACCAGCGGCTGATATGGCCTAATAAGGCGTGGCGCGGGCTCACTGGTCTTTCGCCGGGGGCGTGCGGAATTGGCCACGTCTTGGGATATCTTCTATTTACTCGAGCGGTAGGACTGTATATAATGGTGCTCACACGAAGCTCTCGAAAATAATGAGCAGGAGGCAAAAATGAAAGGGGATCCAAAGGTCCTTGAGGCTTTGAACTCTCTTCTAGCGGATGAACTCACCGCGATCAACCAGTACATGGTACACTCCGAGATGTGTGACAACTGGGGATACGAGAAGCTGCACAAAAGCATCGGGAAGCGTGCTATCAGTGAAATGAAGCACGCGGAGAAACTCATTGAACGCATCCTCTTTCTCGATAGCGCCCCCGTCGTGAATGTTCTCAGAGAGATACGCATAGGCTCTGACGTACCCAAGATGTTCAGCAATGACCACGACTCCGAAACCGCTGCTATCAAGGCTTATAACGCAGCCATTCTGTTGACCGGTGATGCCAAAGACTTCGCCACCCGGGAACTGCTTGAGGACATACTCAAGGATGAAGACGGACATATCGATGGCATCGAAACCGTTCAGGATGAGATCGCTCAGATGGGTGTCCAGTTCTTCCTGTCCACCCAGGTCGGGTAGAATAACCCCTTTTCATAAGGTTCTTCTTCCCTGCCGTGGAGTATGCAGCACGGAATGGGTCTCAAACCTGTGCCGCTGCGGTTTTCCATTGCTTCTCTGGCTATCTCCTCCCTTTCGAGACCTGCCAACTCTTTCTCCACTCCCACAGGCGCCCTTTCGGGTTGAGTCCGCCGGGGCATTAGCTATTGCGACCATTTCCGTAGGACCGTAAAGCCCTGTCGGTGGCCGCCGCCCCGAAGGCCAGTTTCTTGGCCAGTGTGACGAAGATGTTGCCGGACCGCAGCTCTTATCGACCTTTGACAGGGCCACGCGGGCCGGAATCGCCGTCATCCGCAAGCTCGAGGGATAGGCGGCAACGCCGCCGGACATATATACCCCCACTTATCCCCGTTCGCTCCGATAATTAACGATAATATACCAAGTCTTGACAATACATTACGCGTGAGCTATACTATCTATGCAAACCAGGCGGAGTTTGTTCCAAATTTCACTTGTGTCCGGTAAGTAACATTGCAGGTGACTTCCCGAGCTGCCGACACCGTGGGTGCTTGCGTCACGGCCAACCGCGTCAGGTGAGAATGGCAAGGGGTGATAACTTGAAATTCAACGCATTGCATCCAAAAGCCATCATTCTCAGGGCGATATCCTCCTTGCTTCTTGTGGCTATGACTGCAGGTCTTTGGGGAAGCGGCCAGGTCCTGGCGGACAGCGGGGGTGGGAATGTCCGGATAGACATAGAGTCGGCGTTCGTCCCTGCCGATGTCACGGTCTCACCGGGCGCTACTGTGGAATGGCGCAACAAGGAGGACACGGCCCACACCGTTACCAGCGATACCGGCGCCTTCGACTCGGGGGCTATAGCCAAAGGTGGCAAGTACCTGCGCTCCTTCACTGTGCCGGGCATCTATCCATATAGCGATAAGTACTCTTCCTACAAGGGCGTCATCCGGGTAAGTGGCGCAGCGCCGCCCCCTCCCACAGCTCCAGCCCCCTCGCCCACTCCTGTTCCGGCGCCTGCTCCCGTCCCCGGAGGGAGTCCGGTGAGAATAGGCGACAACTTCTTTTCTCCGGCCTCCTTGACCGTGCCGGCGGGCACGACTGTGACCTGGACCAACGGCGGCTCGAAGCCGCATTCCGCTACCAGCGACGCGGGGTTGTTCGATTCGGGTATGCTTAATCCGGGGCAGTCGTTCTCCTTCACCTTCTCCGGCTCGGGCACCTTCCGGTACCATTGCATCTTCCACTCCGGCCAGACGGGGAGTATCACGGTGACGGGTGGCAGCCCATCGCCGGCGCCTGCTCCCACGCCGACCCCGACGCCCGCGCCGACACCCACCCCCGCGCCTTCGCCCATCCCAGCCCCTGGCGGCAACTCAGTGGGGCTGGGCGACAACTACTACACGCCGGCTTCACTGAGTGTCCTGGCAGGGACAACCGTGACCTGGACCAACGGCGGCTCAGCGCCGCATACCGTAACCAGCAACAGCGGGATATTCAATTCAGGCATGCTC
>JACQTY010000088.1 GCA_016210545.1 Chloroflexota bacterium | reverse complement strand
GTCATGGGTCCGGCGGACTCACTGCCCACTACCGCCTGGGGGCGCGCACACCGGTGGCGACCATCTTCGTCGGGGTCCTGCTCCTGGGCATCGGCTTGGCCTTTGGCCAAGCCGCCCTGCCGGTGCGCACCGTGGTGCCGTATGCCGTCTTTGGCGCGCTGCTCCTGTATGTGGGCTGGCAGCATCTGCTCCTGGGGCTCAACGTCCCGCGTTCCCAGCTGGTTTTTGTCGCCCTGGTGGCCGCTGTCAGCGTCCTGCCCGGGAGCAATCTGGCCTGGGGCCTGGCGGCTGGCCTGGCTGCCTGGTGGGGCCTCCGGGTGGCAGGCCCCCATCTCCCGCGCGCCCTCTGGCAGCGTCTCGCTCCATCCCTGGAGCGCACGTCTCCGGCTGCCGAGTAGGGCCCAGGACCGCGAGTGGCGGACGCGGAGGAGAGTGGCCCCGGCAGGCTCTAAAGAGCCGCACACTCGTTCTTGACGGCGCCTTCTTCCCGCACTATCATTGAGCGCACATAGCCCGAGCTAGAGGAGACGCAGGTGGCAGACTATCCATACACTCCTGTGCCAGGCAAGATGAGAGCCTTTTTCGAGAAGATCCAAGAAACAGGAGTGCCGGAAAGGGCGACGACGAGGTGGCTTCCTACCGTTGGCTTTACTGCAGCTAACGACCGTTCAATATTAAATGTTCTGAAATTCATTGGCTTCCTGAGTCAATCCGGGGAGCCTACAGGCAGATGGAGAGATCATAGGGATAAGGGTCGCGCAAAAAGACTATTGGCTGATGCGATACGCGAAAGCTATGGTGAACTCTTTCAGACGTATCCTGACGCATATCAGCGCACCGACGCTGATCTGAGAAACTTCTTCAACACCAAAACAAGCGCTGGGGGTCAGGTAGTGACACAAACGGTGACTACCTTCAAGTCACTTATCGCGCTCGCTGATTTCTCTGGTGCCCTCGGTGGCACGGATGTCGAAACTCCCCAGAAACAACCCCCGACGTCGAATGAGACTGCGAAGAGCCTCTTGCCGCAGATCAACATCAACATTCAGTTGAATGTCCCTGAGACCACGGACGAGGCTGTATACGATCGGTTTTTCGCCGCATTAAAGAAACACCTCCTATCGTAATCAAGACAGTGGTTAACGTCGCGCACGGACTTAAGAGGAAGGTTGAGGCATTCCGTTTAGAGGCAAACGAACTCTTTGCAAGGCATGAAGGTTCCAAGTATCGTACAATCTCGGTCGATAACACAAGGCAGCGCATTCAGGGGCTATCGCTGCAGCAACATGAACTCTTTGTGGAAGCTCTTGCTTGCGTAGAGCAAAGCGTATACCGGGCGGCCCACGTCATAGCATGGGCCGCGTTCATGGATTTTCTTGAGAGAAAGTTGGCTTCGGATGGACTCGCTAAGCTGAGAGTTGCTAGAACGACCTGGGGTCAGTACAAGACCATAGACGAGATCCGCGAGAACGTTCCAGAATATCAGATCATTGAAGCGGCTAGAGATGTTGGATTACTCTCGAAGTCTGAAACTAAGACGATCTTGGGGCTTCTAGCCAAGCGTAATGAATGCGCTCACCCGAGCGAATACAGGCCGGGTTTGAATGAGAGTCTGGGCTTCATTTCTGAATTGCTGAATCGTATCGAGCGGCTAGGGGCGAAATCCCTATAATCGCAAGGGATGACTCGGCAAATTGCACCTAAGTGCTGAGATTATGAAGTGTAGAGGGATCTGCCATGCCTGACTTCCTCCGGCCTGACGGCCTCCTCCGCCACCCTGGCTACTCCCACGTGGTCAAGGCGGGCAACCCCATCGGGGGCACCCCCAGACCCCCGGCAGAGTCTCGATCGGTCTGGACTCTGCACTCCCCCAAGAGCCGTGCCGGAGGAGGCTAGAGTCATGCAGACCCCCGCGCGCGCTCAGGGCAAGTGGCTCCTCCTGATCGCGACGGTCTTCATCGCCTGTCTCCTGACCGCTAACATCATCGCCGTCAAGGCGGCCGACTTCGGCTTCGCCGTCCTCCCGGCTGCCGTCATCGTTTTCCCAGTCTCCTATATCGTGGGCGACGTCTTGACGGAGGTCTACGGCTACGCCACTGCCCGGCGCGTCATCTGGCTAGGGTTCCTGGCCAACGTCATCCTCGTCGTCTTCATCTACCTGGGCGGGCTCCTGCCGTCCGCCTCATTCTGGGCCGAGAACCAGGCCGCCTACGAGCGCGTCCTGGGCTTCACGGGGCGGCTCCTGGCTGCCTCCTTCGTCGCCTATCTCTTCGGTGAGTTCACCAACTCCGTCATCCTGGCGGTGCTCAAGGTGCGCATGCGTGGGCGCTGGCTCTTCGTCCGCACCATCGGCTCCACTCTCGTGGGGCAACTCGTGGACTCTGCCATCTTCATCACCCTGGCCTTCAGCGGCGTCTGGCCAGCCAGCCAAATGGGGCAGGTCGTCCTCACCCAGTGGCTCGTCAAGTCTGCCTACGAGGCCCTGGCCACACCCCTGACCTACCTGGTCGTGGGCTTCCTCAAGCGGAGCGAAGGTGTAGACGTCTACGACGAGCGGACCGACTTTAGCCCGCTGGCCTTTCGATAGGCCGCACCCATTGTCCGCATCCCCGCTCGGCAGTAGAGTGAAGGTGTATCGGCCTGGCGTTCGCTCCTGGCCGGAAGAGGAGGGTTCAATGGCCTCCGACTCCCTCACCATCATTGATAACCGCACGGGCAAGCAGTACGAGGTCCCGATCACGCGCGGCGCTATTCGGGCCATGGACCTTCGACAGGTTCGCGTCTCCGAGGATGACTTCGGGTTGATGAGCTACGATCCCGCCTTCCTCAACACGGCCTCCTGCCAGAGCGCCATCACCTTCATTGACGGCGATAAGGGCATCCTGGAGTACCGGGGCTACCCCATCGAGCATCTGGCGGAGGGGAGCACCTACCTGGAAACGGCGTACCTCATCTTCCACGGGGAGCTCCCCAGCCGGAGTCAACTGGACCAGTGGAAGGACGAGATTACGCGCCACACGATGGTGCACGAGAACGTCAAGAAATTCATGGAGGGCTTCCGGCATGATGCGCACCCCATGGGCATGCTGGTGAGCACCCTGGGCGCCCTCTCCACCTTCTACCCGGACGCCAAGCACGTCCAGGACCCAGCCAACCGCCGCCTCCAAGCGGTCCGGGCCATCGGCAAGGTGGCCACCCTGGCCGCCTTCGCCTATCGCCACACCCTGGGCTATCCCTACGTCTACCCGGACAACGAACTCTC
>JACQTY010000116.1 GCA_016210545.1 Chloroflexota bacterium | reverse complement strand
CACGCCGACGCCGCCGACGCCGCCCGCACCCATCGTGGCGCCACCGCCCATACAGGCGCCGACCGTGGCGCCCCCTCCGCAGGTGACGCCGCTGCCACCCACGCCGACGCCTCCACCCACCCCTAAGCCCGGGGGAGCAACACCTATGGTAATAATGGGTATCATCGTGGCTGCTATAATCGTAGTGGTGATGGTGGTCTTCGTGATGCGCAGAAAGCGCTAGAGTGGTCCAGTTTCATGCTGAGAACCGGAGGCCCCCCTCACCAGGGGGGCTTTCTGGTTGAAAGAGCGGGGAGTAGCTTGAATCGAAGAGCCGCAACGGTGATGGTGCAGGGCACAAGCTCCTCTGTGGGCAAGAGCCTGGTGGTGACAGCCCTGTGCCGTATACTGTCCCAGGACGGCTGGCGGGTGGCCCCGTTCAAAGCTCAGAATATGGCCCTGAACTCGTTCGTCACCCTCGACGGGGGTGAAATGGGCCGTTCCCAGGTCACCCAGGCGGAGGCCGCCGGGGTGGACCCGTCCGTCGACATGAACCCCATTCTTCTCAAACCCGAGGCGGACTCCCGGTGCCAGGTGGTGGTGCTGGGACGTCCCTGGAAGACGGTGGCGGCTGGCGACTACTACCAGCACACCTCACAGCTCCTGAAGACGGCCATGTCGTCTTTGCTACGGCTGCAGCAGCAGTTCGACGTTGTGGTCATCGAGGGGGCGGGGGGGCCTGCGGAAGTCAACCTGAAGCGCCGCGAGATAGCCAACATGCGCATAGCCCGGCTAGCTAACTGCCCCGTGCTGCTGGTGGGCGACATCGAACGCGGCGGCCTCTTTGCGTCTATTGTGGGCACCCTGGCCCTGCTCTCTCGGACAGAGAAGGCCCTGGTGCAGGGCATCATAGTGAACAAGTTCCGTGGGGACTTGTCTATCCTCCAGCCGGGCCTCACCTTCCTCGAGAGACGCACGCGCAAACCGGTGCTGGGAGTCATACCCTATGCCCCTGCTTTGTTCTTGCCGGAGGAGGACTCATTGCGTGAGGAGGGGGAACGTCGCAAGACCCCGGGCGGCAGAATAGACATCGCGGTCATCGCCCTGCCTCGAATATCCAATGCCACCGATTTCGAGGCGCTGGAACAGGAACCGGACGTCTGTCTGCGCTATGTCCGCCAGGTCGGCGACCTGGGGCAACCTGACATAATCATATTGCCCGGCACCAAGAGCACTGTGGCCGACCTTGCTTTCTTGAGAAGAAGCGGGCTGGCGGCGGCGATAGCCGCCGGGGAAAAGCAGGGGACCGGAGTAATCGGTATCTGCGGGGGGTTCCAGATGCTGGGGCGTTCGATATCTGACCCGCAACACGTTGAGTCTGAAAACGAACGCGTCGAAGGGTTGTCCTTGCTGCCCGTCGACACCGTTTTCCAGTCAGAGAAGGCTACCAGGCAAGTGCAGGCCACGGTGGCCGCCAGCGAGGGGTTTCTCGCAGCCGCCCATGGGTCGGACGTGACAGGGTACGAGATCCACATGGGCAGGAGCTACGGCGAAGGGGTTAGTCCGGCTTTCGTGGTCCGGTCAGGGGGTTCGAAGCATGCCGATGGGGCTGTGGCCAGGGGAGGCAAAGTGGTTGGCACCTACCTTCACGGCCTGTTCGATAATGCAGGGCTGCGTGGGGCGCTTCTCGATAGTCTGCGGCGGCAAAAGGGCCTGCCGGCGCTGGCACGGGGGTCGCTTTTGAGCCGCCGGCAACAGTACGATAGGCTGGCCGACCTCGTCCGCCACAGCCTTGATATCCCCAGGATCTACGGCATCTGCGGTCTGCGGCGACGAGATTCAACTTGCGACGCGGCCTCCGCTACCCGGTCGCTCTGAGTCAGGCCCCTCATTGGCGCCAGTCCTATCGGCGCGTGGCATGGCGAAGAAGAATACGTTCCCCCGGTCGCCGTTGCTCTCCACCCAGAGCCTTCCATGATGCACTTCTGCAATTCGCTTGGCGAGGGCCAGTCCTAGACCCCGCTCATCTTTCTCTCTCCCGTGGGACGTTTGTTTCCGGTAAAAGGGGAGGAAGACGTCTTCGCGTTCCCCGGCCTGAAGTTTCGGCCCCTTGTCAGCAACGCTGGCAACGACGTAGGCGCTGGCTATGGACACCTTCAGGGCTATCGTCTCCCCGGAGCCGGTGCACGCGCTGGCGTGAGACAGGAGGTTGCGAAGGACGTGTTCACAGCGCCGTGGCGAGACCAGCACAGCGGGCGCCGACTGCGGGAGATCGACATCTAATAGCTGGCCCTTAGCGAGCAAGAGTGGACGAACCCTCTGCAAGGCCCCCTGACAGATTTCAACGACATCAGCAGTCCGGGGCTCCATACCGGCATGATCGCTCTGGATGGTCGAATACTCCAGCGCGTCTTGTACCAGAGTCTCCAATTCCTGGACCGCATTCGAGAGGTCCTGGTGCGGCCCGTCCGTGGCGCCGCGAGAGTTCCCCGGCCCCTCGGCCTGAAGGTTCAATGCAGCGGCCTTTACATGTGCTACGGGGGCCTTCAAGTGGTCCACGATGGTCGACAGTAGGGTTTGCCTTATGCCGTCGACCGCCTCCAACTGCAGGTTCCGCTCCGCGAGCTCCTCAGATTGCTTCTGCACCTCGTGCAGCAGGGACTCCACACGCTGGCTCTCCGAAGCGAGCCTCGATACGAGGCGGAAGGCGATTACGGCGGTGACTGCCATGAAAAGCAGCCTCAGCGGCAATTGCTGGACCATATAACTGTCTGATGGAAAATACCTTGTCTCCGTGAGCGCCATCCATGAGAGCCACAAAGCCGTGTACAATACGCCAGGCATCCACCCCAGACGCATGACCCCTGACACCAACAACGGAAAAAGGATGAGGTACAGATCGTTAGTCTGAGAGCTTCCGGCCAGCTCCCGCGCCGCTATCCACCAGCCACCCAGGATGACCAGGTTGTCGAGGACAAAACCCACAAGAAACACGCCCATGACATGCTTTCGCAGGAGGGCCGCGGAAAGCCCTGCGTTGTAGACGAGGGCAAAGGCCGCCAGCGCCAGTATGGGCGTATATGCGGATGTATCTGGCAAATAGAACAATGCGCCAACCGCGGCGGTTGACGCGACGCCCACGCGCCCCAGCACCCAGGTCCATTCCGCGGCCAGGCTGGTGTTTACTCCAATTCTACCCAAGGCCCCGGAAAGACGGCCGGTGTCTTGCCTTCTGAATTGTCCGGCCTGCTCGGCGCCATGGACGCTCAACGGCAGTGGCGCGTTCAATCCTGTCCTATTCCTCCTGTTCCCACGAGTATGTTCCGCAACTACGGGAATGTCGCGGACGTAGTCTACGCAGCAGACGAGGGCGCGTCAAGCCTGCGTCCGGAGCGGTATGCCTGATACTGCTTCTACCGATGGCTCACCGACCTCTTGTAAGCTCAGCCACAAGCACGTCCAGCGCCACCTCGTCATCCTGTCTGCCCGTCTTGACAGCAACATCGGTCTCCAGAAGGAGCCTGTAAGTCCTGGCGAGCTGCTGCGTGCTGTATTCCCGGGCCTGGGCCAGTGTTCGCCGCACGGCGAATTCCGCTATTCCCAGACGCTTTTGGGCCTCTTTCTCGGAAAGCCTCTGGGCTTGTAGCTCCTTGGCCAGCACCACCAGTCGCAGTTGCCTGGCGACCAGGGACAACAACTGGGTTGCCGCCGTTCCCCGGGCCAACAGTTCATGCAACATCTGACTGGCCGCCGCGGAGCGTCGCTGGAGCAGCGCGTCCACCAGGTGGAAAATGTTTGTCTCGCCAGCCGGAGCCACCACTTCGTGGACATGCTCCTCCTGGACCATCTTGCCGCCGCTGTACAGCAGCAGTTTGTCTATCTCGTTGGAGAGCGCCCACAAGTCGTCCCCGGCCAGACCGACAAGGGTTTCCACAGCGTCGGGTGTGATGGCGCCGCCCTTTTTCGCCACGTCCTCTCGTATCCAGCTATCTAAAGCCTCTCCCCTCAACGGGGGAAACATCTTCACCGTAGCTGACGAGCCGAGGAGTTTGAAGAGGGGGTTCTGTGAAGATACCTTCTCCTCTGTGAGGACGGCCGTCGTGGTTGGTATCGCCGGCACAGCGGCGCAGGCGAATTCCTGTACATTCCCTTTGGAGGGAATCACGTCCTCGCCGGCCCGCCTTCTCGGTTCAAAGCGCCCCAGAAGGCCCTCCACGACAACCAGACGATTGGGGGTAAGGAACGGAATGGTATTGACCACGGTAGCCAGCTCGACGGGCGTCACCTGCGTTCCCGATATGGAGGTGACATCGCCATCGGCGAGTCCCAGTCCCGTGATGACCGTGCCCAGGAACTGGCGCCTGGAATAGCCATTCTCTCCAAGAAGGATGTAAAGCAAACTAGCAACCTCTTCACGGATTCTATCACAAGCGGGCGCTGCGTGGAAGCGCATTTGGGGACGGTGCATTTGGGGACGATGCATCCCGGTTTCCAAAATCCACCACCCGTTGAATCTTGGCAAAGCAGCACCCTTTTCACCAAATTGGTGCAGCAACTGTCCTGGAGAGGCCGCTATGGCCTCTCCCTTTGGAAAAGAGCCTGTCCTGAGCCTGTCGAAGGAGAGACTGAGAGGGATTTTCCCACTGCTGTCTGTGTAACAGGAAAATCCCCCTTTCGTCCCCTTTTGCGAAACTGACCCTTACCCATAAGTCAGGTCGCTGGACACAGAGGGTTCTTAACAATGTGGGACATTGGTACAGTTACTGCT
>JACQTY010000115.1 GCA_016210545.1 Chloroflexota bacterium | reverse complement strand
GGAGAGGTTGGGCCCGCTCCTTGGCTGAAGCTGTCCGCGTATCAATAAGTTGCACCAACCAGGTACGAGAACCTTCTATCTTGCAAGATTCGATAGGAAGTGGATTCAGGATAAGCTCGCACATTGTAATGTTATTTATGAGGCAATACACTAGCGTTTCCGGTCTCTGACGCCGTTTCTTCCACCTTACCTCATCGGCAAGCAGGATGATTTCCGCTCTTTGGCAGACCTCCAGGAGCCACCAACGTCCCGGCAACGTCGCCCACAAAGTGAATATCCCGTATCGAGGCCCGCCAAATTCCCCCCCAGATCAGAACACAGTATTCTTGTGGTTGTTCGAATTGACCGGGAGCAGGTGTAAAATGACCCGAAGACAAGAGCGTCTCAACGAGCAAATACGCGAGGAAGTCAGTGACATCATGGTCTACCAGCTCAAGGACCCACGCCTTGGCGGGCTGGTCACCATAACGCAGGTTTCTGTGTCTCCCGACATGAAGCACGCCACGGTGTATGTCAGCGTTATGGAGGAGGAACGGAAGGAGCCTGTGCTCCACGCCCTGGTCGCAGCTTCTGGATTTATCCGGCGGGAACTGGGCCGGCGGCTGACGATTCGCTACATACCTGAATTGGACTTCAAGCGAGACGACAGTCTCGAGCAAGGGGCTCACATGCTTGAACTGATCAGGCAGGTCTCGCCACCAGTGGCAGAGAAGAAGACAAGAAAAAAGAAGGCATGAGACGGGATGGCCAGCATCGCTCGCCCCATCAGGCTCCGTCCTGAGCGGAGCGAATGGTCGGGGGCGCAGAGACGGAAGTGTCGGACACGCATGGTTTCCTCAATGTTCATAAACCCCGGGGGCTCACCTCTTTCCAGGTAGTCTCCAGCGTTAGAAGCCTGACCAGGATAAAGAGGGTAGGCCACGCCGGGACGCTGGACGCTCCGGCAAGCGGGGTGCTTCCCATTGCCCTGGGGCAGGCCAACCGCCTCATCGAGTACCTGCACGAAATCCCCAAGACCTACCGGGCCCGGATACAGTTCGGGCTGACCACGGACACCTACGATGCCACCGGCCAGGCGCTGACAAAAGGAGACCCAACCCTGGTGACTCTGGAACAGGTGCAAGAGAAGCTTGCTGGTTTCATCGGCGCCATCTGGCAGGCGCCCCCTCCGTACAGCGCCGTCCATTACCAGGGCAAGCGGCTTCATACTCTGGCCAGGGCAGGGGTGGATGTCACCGTCGCCCCCCGTCAGGTCAGTATCTACCGCCTGGAGACCACCTCCTGGGATCCCCCCGTCCTGGGTCTGGAAGTCGAGTGCGGCAAGGGAACATATATCCGCAGCCTGGCCCACGACCTGGGACGCGCCCTGGGCTGTGGGGCCTGTCTGATCGATCTGGAACGTGTTCGCTACGGGCCCTTTCTTCGAAAAGAGTCTGTGGACCTGGAACAATTGCGGACGGCGTGTGAAGAGGGCTGGTGGAGTGAACTGGTCTATGCCGGGGACGAGGTGCTCCTTTCCTGGCAGGCCATGATAATGGACAGCGACAAGGAAAAAACAATAAGACAGGGAAAACCGTTGGCCTGGAACGATTCTGAACATGAGTCCAGGCGTTGCCGGGCTTATGGCTTGAGCGGCTACCTCGTTGCCGTGCTCACGTATGAGAAGCAGGACGGCCAGTGGCGTCCGGAGAAGGTACTTAACTTGACACCCTCATTTGTCGAATGATACACTTTTTCTGTTTCCGGAAGGGGCCAAAGACATGCCCAAGAAGGTGGGAATCCTTTATCATCCACGTTTAGAAATAGCCAGAACACTGGCAGAAAAACTGAGAGAGGTTGTTGAACAGCACCAAGGACAGGCCTGGCTGAGTTCCGCCTCGGGAGACGAGGAGGCCAAGAGCCTCATGCCCGGGACGGAACTGGTGCTCAGCCTTGGCGGCGACGGCACGATCCTTCGGGCGGCCCGGTCCGTAGAGCCGTATCCGATACCGATCCTGGGGATCAACCTGGGCCGGGTCGGGTTTCTGGCAGAGCTGAGCGTCAGCGAGGCTGTTGACAGCCTTCCCGGTTTCCTGCGGGGCGAGGGGTGGGTGGAAGAGCGGTCGATGCTCCAGGCGCAAATCGTTCCTGTGGGCAACAAACGTTCGGCCACAGACCTGTACTGCGCTCTCAACGATGTAGTCGCCGGAAGGGGGAGACTGGGACGGCTGGTACACATCAAGGCCAAGGTCGATGGAGAGATAGTGACCACGTACCGGGCCGACGGGCTGATAGTGGCTACGGCAAGCGGCAGCACTGGCTATTCGCTATCTGCCGGCGGCCCCGTTCTCTATCCCCGATCACGGGACATCATACTTCAGCCGATAGCCCCGCACTTTTTTCAGGCCGCGGCGCTTGTATTGCCATCGAGCGTCACTATCGAACTGGAGTTGATGAGCGATGAACAGGCGGTGGCCAGTATCGACGGCCAGGTGCAAATAGACCTGAAGCGGGGGGATGTCGTCAGGGTAGCGCGTAGCCCTCATACGGCGCATTTTCTGCACAGCAAGTCCCCTACCTCCTTTTACAGGGTAGTGGGACAGCGGCTGAGCAGCCAGACACCCTGATTTTCAAATCCTAAACTCTAAACTCTAAGCTCCAGAGAATTGAAAACATCTGAATCGTAAACGCCAGGCCTTTGGGATTTGGCCCTTGAGATTTGGAATTTCCCGTAGGGCCAGGTAGGTTGGACCAATGAAGACAGAAAAAGCCAGGATCGGCGACATGCCGGAGATACATAAGCTCGTCAACTCCTTTGCGGATAAGGGGGAGATGCTGCATCGCCCCCTCAGCGAGCTCTATGAGAACATCCGCGATTTCTACGTCGCCCGGGACGAGTCGGGCATAATAGCCTGCGTGGCGCTGCACATACTGTGGTCCGACCTGGCAGAGATCAAGTCTCTGGCAGTGGCCAGGGAGCAGCAGGACAAGGGTCTCGGCCAGGCGCTGATGGATGCCTGCCTGCGGGAGGCGCGGGAACTCGGAATAGCCACGCTATTCTGTCTCACCTACCGGCCGGCCTTTTTCGAGCGTTTCGGGTTCCAGCAGATCGAGGTCATGAAGCTGCCCCGCAAGGTCTGGGGTGAGTGCCAGAGGTGCGCCAAGTTCCCCAACTGCGACGAGACCGCCCTGGTCTTGCCACTTAGCGGCCAGTCCATCCAGGAGATCACAGGCGCAGCGTCATTTGCATAGGAAAGCTACCGGGACCGAGCAGCTTCCGGCCCCTGGATAGAGAGAGCCATTGCCGCAAGAGCGCGTGATCAGCAGCCAGCATGTCTTCAGGGGCCGCCTTGTGGCGCTCCGAGTCGACACCGTAGAGCTACCCTCCGGAAGACGCTCTACCCGTGAGGTCGTAGAGCATGGGGATTCGGTGGCCATAGTGGCCCTGGACGGGGAAGGGCAGGCGCTTCTGGTGCGGCAGTTCCGGGAAGCGGTGGGGCGTACGTTGCTGGAGGTGCCCGCCGGGGGCCTGAAACCCCACGAGGATCCGGAGCAGTGCGTGGTACGGGAGCTTCAGGAAGAGACCGGCTTCAGACCCCGGAAGGTGGAGAAACTGGGCGGCTTCTATGCCAGCCCCGGGTTCTGCACCGAGTTCCTGCACCTGTTCCTGGCCACGGAGCTGGAGCCAGGCCGGCTCTACGACGAGGACACCGAGTCCATCGAGGTAGTGAAGGCGCCGTTGGCCAGTATCCCCCGGCTCATTGCCGACGGTTCGATCATCGACTCCAAGAGCATAGCCGGGCTGCTGGTGGCGAAGGCAAGACTACAAAACACATAGCGGCAATTCATTAATTGCCCCTGCAATGCCCCCGGTCTACAGGTGTTGCTGGACCTCATCCAGTCCTCGTATACGCAGGCAGTCCGTTATCTCCGGATAGAAGTTATCCCTGTCCAGCAATATCGGACGGATGCCCACATTCCTGGCTCCGACCACGTCTATGTGGTACTGGTCACCTACGTGAATTGCCTGTTCCGCGGGTGCTCCGGCGTGCTCCAGGGCTTTAAGGAAGATGGAGGGGGCGGGCTTGCCCGGAGGCACGTCCACCGAGGTAACGATGAAGTCCAGTTCGCTCTCCAGGCCCAGTTCCTTGAATAGCCTGGTCCAGTCCCTGCTGATATTGGATATTATGCCCAGCGCCACTCCCGTCTGTCTGAGGGAACGTATGCTCGGCAAGGCGTCATCGTAGAGAACGAACTTGGTGGGGAGTTGACGAAGCCTCTGCCAGATACGAAGCGCTGCGGGGTGGTCCACTTCCAGACCGGCGCCGGCCAGGATATGCCTCTCGTACTCGGCGAAGATATCGAGCTTTTCCGCCTCGGGGCGCTTCTCTACAGGGCTGCGGACCGCCTCTTTGTAGAAGTAATCATCGGCCGCCGGATAGGCCTTGCGTATGGCATCCACCGAGGGCTGAAGCCCGAATTCCCGACATATTTGCACCTGGCGTTCCTCGCGCGAGGGCTCAAAGCGCGCCAGGGTATTGTAGAAGTCCAGGAATACCGCCAGGGTCAAGGGCTCACGTATCCTCTACGCCGTGGTCCTTGAGGTAGTCCAGGGCGTCCTGGACCGTCTTGATCTTTTCCGCGTCCTCATCAGGTATCTCAAGCTTGGTCTTGTTATCGCTGAATTCCTCCTCCAGCGACATAATCAGCTCGACCAGGTCCAGGGAATCGGCATTGAGGTCGTCAACAAAGGAGGCTGCGGGTAGAACTTTTTCGTCTTCTACCCCCAGCTTTTCGGCGACAAGCCTCTTGAGCCGTTCTTCCACTGTGGCCATCGGGTCACCTCCGCAAGTATTATGGAATAAGAAAACAGCCCATCACAGGCCTTGCTGTTTGCTGGCAGCCAGCGTGCTCACGGAACCTAGCACGCCGTTGATGAATTTGGGAGTGCTTTCACCGCCAAAGGTCTTGGCTAGCTCTACCGCCTCGTTTATAGCCACTCTCACTGGGGTAATATTATGGTGTAAAAGCTCGAAAATAGCAATACGCAGAATATTCCTGTCAACCGGCGGGATCTGCGCGATCGGCCAGGCAGTGGCAAACTTCTCAATGGTCTGGTCGATACTCTTCTGGTTACCCAAAACCCCATCGACCAGCTCCTTGGTGAAAGCAACCGCTTCCGTCGACATGTCCCTCTCTGTCAGCAGCCTCTCGAGAGATGCGGCGGTGTCGTGCCCGGCCACGTCGTTCTCGTAAAGTACCTGAAGCGCCGCCACTCTGGCCTGATGACGCATGCTGACCATGGACTCGTGTCTCCTTCTTGGGAAGTCGCCTGCCCGTCCACAAAGAGACGGGCCACCCGCCACGCGATACCAACCCTCCGATTGTCAAAGCTCAGCGTCTCGACAAGACCGGAAGCCTTTCAATTCACTTTGATATTATACGTTGCCCGTTGCATGGCCGCAACACGTTGACGGAGACCATTTAGCACGTAGGGGCAATTCATGAATTGCCCCTACCAATGTGCCCCAGGCCAAAGCCTGGGGCACAGGAAACCGAAGCATGACCTGCCGCGAAGCTCCGATCAAACCCTTCCCTAGCAGGGAAGGGGCCGGGGGTTAGGTTCACGGGGGGTTAGCCCGCTTCTACCGCCGGCCTCGGCAGCAGACCCGCCTTCTCCAGGATCCCGGGCACAGCCTCTTCCCATCCCACTGCCATAAGGTGGACGCCATGCACGCCGGGGATCTGTTTCACCTGCTCGATCAGTTCGAGCGTCAACTTTATCCCTTCCTCACGGCCATACTCCGCCTTGAGTTTCTTGTCGGCGCCGCCCTTGTCCTCAGCGGCTTTCATCCGCTTGACGATCTCATCGGGGACCGCCACGCCGGGCACGCTGGTCTGCATGTACCGGGCTGCACCCGAGGTGCGAATGGGAATGACCCCGGCCAGGATATGCACCTGCTTGTCCAACCCGCGGTCGCACACCATCTTCATCCACCGGGCAAACTTGGGGACGTCATAGACCGCCTGGGTCTGAATGAAATCGGCGCCGGCCTTTATCTTCTTGGCCAGCCGCACCACCCGGAACTCGAAGGGGTCAGCGAACGGGTTTTCGGCAGCCCCGATAAACATCGGGGTGTTGCCCGAGATATCCTCTCCACAGATGAACTTCTTCTCGTCCCGCATCATCTTCAATGTCTGGATGAGCTGGATGGAGTCGATGTCGAAGACGTTCTTGGCCGTAGGATGGTTGCCAAACTTCTGGTGGTCTCCTGAGAGGCACAGGAAGTTGCCCACACCCAGGGATATGGCCCCCAGCACGTCGCTCTGAATGGCGATGCGGTTGCGGTCGCGACAGACTATCTGCATCAGCGGTTCGGCGCCCACCTGCTTGAGCAGGGCGCACCCCGCCAGGCTGCACAGTCGCACGATGGCCGTCTGGTTGTCGGTCACGTTCAGCGCATCGCAGGCCGACTTCATCTTTTCGCCCTTCTTGCGGACGGGCTCCGGATCGGTTCCCTTAGGCGGGCCGACCTCCGCGGTCACGGCAAACTTACCGGCTGCCAGTATCTTCTCCAGTCTGGTGCCGGCCTTGTATCCGTTGCTCATGCAGCACCGCCTTTCGGGGCCACGGGTTTCATGACCACAGAGTCCAGTTTGGGCGGCGTCGAGCGGAGGTCCTCCCGGATATACGCCCGGGGACCCACGGCGTCGTTGGTCTTCCAGTTCCGTATACCCTTGATGTCCTCCAGCTTGCTGAGCTGTCCCAGCCGCATCATGCGATCGACGATCATCTGCCAGATGCAGGGGACATCGGGCGACACCTCGCATTTCCCGGCCACCGAACCGCCGCACGGACCGTTGAACAGGTGTTTGGCGCATCTGGCGATGGGGCACAGCCCACCGGTGCGGTCGATCAGGCAATCGCCGCAAGCCACGCAGCGCTCGCTGAACAGTCCCAGCTCCGGCGATAGCCCCAGGAAGGCGGTATTGTTTCCCGGATAGACCGGCATGTTGGGGAAGTGCTCGGCTATCGCCTGCATTCCCACCCCGCAGGCCAGCGAGACCACGGCGTCGGCGTCATTGATGAGGCTGGCTGCGCCGTCCAGGAATTCCATCTCGCACTGGCGGCGGACGACCCCCTCGGTAAAGGTCTTCTTGCCGCCATTCTTGCGATTCAGGAGGCGCAGGTTGGCGGCCATGCGGGCCACCTCCTTCTCGCCCCCCACCAGGCAGATGCCGGTGCAGGTCTCACACCCCAGTACCAGCACCTCAGAATGGGGCGCTATCATCTCGTTGATACGCTCCAGACGTTTATGGGTTGCTTTGATCAAGTTACCTCACCCCCAAACCCTCTCTCCTTTTGGGAGAGGGGGAAATAAGTATGTCAGGGCCGATGCGTCGGCCTGTGACCACTGCCACCCCGATGAATCGGGGTGGAAACCCGCTGTCCGCCACGTAGGGGACAGATGGTTGAAGTTCAGCGCGGATTCGTCTAGTGGGCAACGTCACCCTTTCGGGGCCTCCTTTGGCTGGAAGGCCGCGGCCACAAGCTGGGTCAAATTCTTGAACTGGTCGGGCTCCACCTTCAGCATCTTCACCCGGCCCTCCCCCAGGCCGGCATCCTTCAGTAAGCTATTCACCGTGTCTACGCGCCGCTGCGCCCATTCCAGGTTCCCGGTGAAAGGACAATCGGCATCCATGCACCCGGCCAGGAATGCTCGCTCGGCGCCCAGTTCAAATGCCTTGAGCAGGTGCTTGGTATCGATCTTGGCCAGGCAGGGGATACCAATCATGCCCTGCGTGTTGACGCCCCTCAGATAGTAGCTATCGTAGCTGCAATAGAAGCCGAGCTCCTGCTTGCTGCCCTTCATCGCCGTCTCAATGCGCTGGGGGATGTCCTCCACCCCCGGCATGCGGAAACCGATGGCGTTCACCGGGCACTCGGCCACGCAGATGCCGCAGGCCTGGCATTGGTCCACCCGGATATCCACCTTGCCGTTCCTGGTAACAGGGACGTTGTAGGGGCACACCCGGACGCAGGTCAGACAGGCAATGCACTTCTCCTCGATAAGGTGGGCGCCGTTGCCGCAATTGAGACAGCGCCTCGCTTCCTTCAGGCCCAGCACTGCATCATACCCGAGATCAGCAATGTTGAAGTTCTTGACTCTGAGGGCCGGGTCCTGCGCCGGAACAACATTCCGTTCAATCCGCTTGACGCCATTCACGACCTCCGGGGCCAACTCTCCGAGAGGAAGAGGCTCGGTGAACACCACCTTCTCGCCCTTCAAGTAGCCATCGATGGCCAGGGCAGCGCGGCGGCCCGTGGACATCGCCCGTACCGCAGAGCCGGGGCCGGTAGTAACCTCGCCGCAGGCGAAAACGCCCTCCTGACTGGTGGTCATGGTCTTCGCATCGAAGACAAGCTGCTTGCGTTCGTTGAGGTTAACGCCCATGTCGGGGAGCATCTTCAGGTCAGACCCCTGACCAATGGCCATAATGATGATGTCGCCCTCGATCAGGGTACACTGTTCTTCATAGAAACTGGGATTGAAGCGCCCCTGGGCATCGAAGACGGACTTGACCTTCTTGCACTCGAGCACGCCCAGCTTGCCGTTGCGGACTATGATCTGCTTAGGCCCCCAAGAGCAGTTGATGTCTATGCCTTCTTCCTTCGCCTCCTCGACTTCCCAGGGAGAGGCCGGCATTTCGTGGGGGGCCTCAAGGCAGACCATGCGCACCCCCGCGGCGCCAGCGCGTAACGCCGAGCGGGCCACGTCGATGGCAACGTTGCCGCCACCCACCACAATGACCATCTTGTCTGGCGGGAGGCGGTACCCTTCCTGGTTGACCGACCTCAGGAAGGGCAAAGCGAGCATCACGCCTTCGCTGTTCTCGCCGGGGACGCCGGGCGTCCGGCTGACGGGGAGGCCCATCGCCAGCAAGATGGCGTTGAATCCCTGTTTCTTGAGGTCGGCTATGGTCACATTCTTACCCAGCTCATGGTTAGTTTTGATAGTCACTCCCAGGGCGGTTATGGCGTCGATGTCTCTCTTTATCCACTCCCTGGGGAGCCGATAGATAGGTACGAAGTTCGTCATAGCGCCGCCTGGCGCGGCATCGCGCTCTAAGATGGTTACGCTGTACCCGAGGTGGGCCAGGTCGTGGGCGGCGGTCAGACCGGCCGGCCCCGAGCCGATGACGGCCACCTTCTGGCTACGCTGGGCCTTGGGTTTGGCCGGAGGAGGGGACTTGCCCTGCTCCACGGCCACCCGCTTTAGGGCGCGGATGGAAAGAGGCAGGTCCACCTTTCCCCGGCGACACTTGTTCTCGCAGGGGTGGGAGCAGATGGTGGCGCAAATGATGGGGAGGGGATTAGTCTCCCTGACTACCTCCAGCGCCCGGTCGAACTCCCCGCGGGCGATGGCTGCCAGGTAGCCCCGGGCATCCTGATGGATGGGGCATTCGTTCTGGCAAGGTGGTTGGACGACTGGCGCTGTGCTTTGTTGCATACTACCTCTCTAACACATGATTAGACCTCACCCCCGTTCCCCCTCTCCGTTTACGGAGAGGGGGAACGGGGGTGAGTGTTCCTCCCGGGATTTACCCCTCACAGGGCGGGTTGGAGTACCCTGATCTCCGCCGCGGCAGGCGGAGTCTTGATCTCGATCTCGCTGCCCGCCTCCCTCTTGACCGATGTCTTCCCTCTAATGAATTCGTCGACGCCGGCAATGGGATACCCGCATTTCGGCGTCTTGAAGTGCATGGGTATGATTACCTTTGGTTTCAGTTGGTCGCAGACCTTCGTGGCCTGGGCGGCGTCGATAGTGAAATATCCGCCTACGGGTATCAGTACCACGTCCACGGGGCCAATCTGCTTCACCAGTTCCTCGTTCAAGAGATGGCCCAGGTCGCCCATGTGCGCTATCCGGATGCCGTCCACCGTGAAGGCATAGATGGTATCGGCGCCCCGCTCTTTGCCCTTGGACTCGTCGTGAAATACGGGGAAGCCCTGGAACTTTATTCCCTTGACCTCCTGGCTCAACGTCCCTTTTATGATAACTGGCTTGCCGCCTACTGTCGACGGGTTGTTGTGGTCGCCGTGGTCATGACTGACGGTGACGGCGTCGGCGGACTCCTTGATGGTCCCGTAGCTCAGTCCGCTGCCCACGGTATAGGGGTCGGTAATAATGCGGAAACCGGAGCTGGACGTGATGAGGAAAGAGGAGTGGCCCAGCCATTTGATCTTCATTGACCTACCTCCTTAATTGGAATCAATGAGAATGACCTTAACGCGCGCTTGCCCTGGAAACTTGGCTCGGCTGTCATTGCCGGTGAAGCTCTCAGCGCCCAATACTTCGGGAGGGAATGGATTGCTTCGTCGCTTCGCTCCCCGCAACGACTGTTGGAGCCTACTCCCGCGGGAGGTCGCCGCGGCCAGCCTCGGGCGCCGCCTCTAACCTTTCGCCCGCTCAGCCGCAAAATTAACTAGCGTGCGCACCCCCACGCCGGTAGCCCCTTTGACCAGATGACCCCTGTCCTTGTCGGAGCGGACCGGCCCGGCTATGTCCAGGTGCACCCACGGCGTATCCTCGGTAAACTCGGCCAGGAACAATGCCGCCGTGATAGCGCCGCCATACCTGGCGCCGGCGTTCTTCTGGTCGGCCACGTCGCTCTTGATCTGCTCTTTGTATTCCTCGACCAGAGGCAACGGCCAGTATTTCTCGCCAGCGGCCTCGCCAGCCTTTACAACCTCGTCCAGAAGCTCCTTCTTATTGCTGAAGGCGCCAGTGTAGAGGTCACCCAAGGCCACCATGCATGCCCCGGTAAGGGTAGCCAGGTCGATAACCGGCGAGACGCCCTCCTTGCGGGCATAGCTGAGGGCGTCGGCCAGGATAAGCCTCCCCTCGGCATCGGTGGAGATGATCTCCGCCGTCTTGCCGTTCATGAACTTGACGATGTCGCCGGGCCGCTGGGCGGAGCCTCCGGGCAGGTTTTCCGTGGTCGGAATAAGGCCGAGCACGTTCACCTTCAACTTGAGTTCGGCGACGGCCCGCATGGCGCAGATAACCGCCGCGCCACCGGCCATGTCCTCCTTCATATCGCCCATGCCTTCGGCTTGCTTCAGCGATATGCCGCCGGAGTCAAAGGTTATCCCTTTGCCCACAAACCCGATGGGCGTCTGTTTCCGACCGGTACCCCAATAACGCAGGATGATAAACTTGGGCGGCTGCACGCTGCCCTGGGACACC
The DNA here is from genome assembly GCA_016210545.1 of Chloroflexota bacterium. Lineage (GTDB taxonomy): Bacteria > Chloroflexota > Dehalococcoidia > JACVQG01 > JACVQG01 > JACVQG01. Next base: position 3,433 of record JACQTY010000115.1, on the reverse strand, counting down.
CCGAGCAGCCCACCCATGCCCAGTTCCCGCATCTGTTCCCGTTCCAGAATGGTGCACTCGACGCCGTGGGTGTCAGCCATCCGTTTTGCCCTGGCGGCCAGTTCCGAGGGGGTCAGCACATTGGCCGGCTCGTTGACCATATCGCGGCACATCAGGGTAGCTTCCGCTACGGCTCTGCCCACCCTAACGCCATCATCGATGGCCTGGCGCTGGAACCGTTTCGGCACGACTAACCGGAACTCCTCAACGTCCTTATACTCCGCGGGCTTGGTGATATGCTGGCGGAAGGCATATAGGCCGAGAAGACTTCCCTCAACCATCGCCTGGGCAACAGCCTCCGTCTTCGGCACGCCCCAGTCCCGGGTCACCGCTGCGGCCAATTTCCTGGCCCCGGCCCGACGCAACGCACGGCACGCCTCGCCGATAGCAGATCTCACCCGGTTGGCGTTCGCTTCCGCCGCCTTGCCCAGACCGACTACGGCAACCCTGGGAGCCGGCAGCCGGCCCAGGGTGTTGATCAGGTTGACCTCACCTGGCTTGCCCTTTATGACGCCATCGGCGATCAGGCGGCTGACCTCGCCGCCAAGGGCCTGGTCAACCCTGGCCAGCAGACCACCTGGTTTCGCCTCACCTTCAAAGTGGCAGACTATGATAGCGCCGGTGTCGAGTTTCGTCAGGTCCCCGGGAACCACCTTGAATTCCATAAAAGCACCCCTCCTAGAATCTTCGTTCCGGGTCAGGGGCAGGAGGTCTATCTCCCGTAGGGGCGAGCGACCGCTCGCCTCTACGGGCTAACCTGTGGTTTGCTTCTTTCAGGCGAGCCAGTCCAGGGCCAGCTCCGCCAGCTTCTCGGGCCGGGGCTTGCCCTTGTCATCCCAGCCAGTCATGGCATAGTAAGTGGCCCGGGCCGCGTCCAGTTTCGCCTTGTCTATCGACGTGCTGGCCAGCGGGCCGGAGGCCGGCGGGGTGAAGAAGCGGTCCGGCAATACGTCATCGCTATCGGCTAATCCCTCACGGACATTGAACCACCGGGCCATAGTACGCACCCGGTCCCCCACCTTCATCATTTCCCATAAGCTGGCGTTCCATCCCGTGGCCCCCCGCAGCAACTCCGTGACCTGCCCATAGTTCAGCGGAACGAAAAGGCAATACGCCAGGCTGTTCAAGGTCCACATCCACTGGGAGTTATACAGCAGCATCCGTACCTTGGCCGGGCTAAGGTCCGAAGCCGGAAGCGGCTGCGTGATACCCAGAGCCTTGAAGTTCTCCAGGCCCGGGCCTTTGGAGGTGTAGTAGATGTCGTGAAGGTTGTGACAATGGTCAGCGCCCGTGGGCGACAGAGCATAGCCTAAGCCCAGACCCTGCTTCAGGCGAGGCTCGTGCATCGGGGCCTCCTGCCCCTTGACGTGCATGGCGAATCGCTCGGCCCCCTGTCCGATCTTCCGGGCGGCGCGGGCGCTCCCCTCCGCCAGAAGATTGCCCAACCCCTTACGCTGGGCGATCTTCTCCACCATCTCGACCATACCCGCCGCGTTGCCGAAACGAAGCTGCGTCCCGCCCGTGTCGCCATCCGTCAGCAGGCCGTTCTCGAAGCATTCCATAGCAAAGGCAATGGTAGCGCCCGCTGATATGGTATCCATCCCGTAGGCGTTGCATAGCTCGCTGCCCTTGGCAATGGCGGCGAGGTCGTCTACGCCGCAGTCGGAACCGAGGGCTGCGATGGTCTCGTACTCGGGCCCTCCGTAGTCCGGGCTGACATGGTATGTGGGGCCTTTCACTTCCACGACGCGCTTGCAGCGGACAGGACAGGCATAGCAGCTATGCCGCCCAACAAGAATGCTATTCCGCATGGCCTCGCCGGATATCTTTGCCGCCCCCTCGAAGTAGCTCGTCTGGAAGTTGCGTGTGGGCAGGCCCCCGCTCTTGTTCAGCCCCGTAACCAGGCGGGACGTACCCTGGTCGTACATCGGCTTGGCCAGGGACATTACATTGTCCCGCAGCCAACGCCCCAGATCTGAGACTGTTTTCGGCTCCGCCACGGCCAGACGGTTGCGCCCCCTGACGGCGATAGCCTTGAGGTTCTTTGATCCCATTACCGCGCCCAGTCCGGTGCGACCGGCGGCATCGTGCAGGTCATTGATGATGCAGGCGTAACGCACCAGTCGTTCCCCCGCCGGCCCGATCTGGGCCACGCGCAGGCCCGGGTCGCCGTGCTCGTCTCGCAAGAGCTTCTGGGTCTCAGCGGTAGCCTTCCCCCAGAGATGGCCCGCATCCCTCAGTTCGGCCTTGCCATCCTGTACCAGTAGGTAGACCGGCCCGGCGGCGCGCCCGTGAACGACGATCGCGTCAAACCCGGCAAACTTCAGCTCACTGCCCCAGTAGCCGCCCGATTGAGAGTCGCCAAAGCCACCGGTCAGCGGCGACTTGGCCCCCACACTGTGGCGACCGCAGCCGCCTACCGCAAGGCCAGTTATTGGGCCAGAGGCAAAGACAAGTCGGTTCTCCGGGCCAAGAGGGTCAGCCCCGGGTGGAGCCTCTTTCAACAGAAAATAGGCGACGAAACCGCTGCCGCCGAAATAGGCGCGGTAGAAATCATCCCCTGGCTGTTCCGTAGTTATGGCGCCGCTTGACAGGTCAACACGAAGGATAGTCCCAACGTAGCCGGCGGAGTTCGTCAACGGTTCACCTCGCGCAATATCTTGTCTATCACCGGCGTAATATCCCGGGATGTGTCCGCGGCAAAATGGCGGCGGCTCATCCTGTCCACCGACGATTTCATCTTTCGATATACCTGCCAGTCGGCCTGAGAATGGTCTTCCGGGCTAAGCCCGACTGCCCTGGCCTCAAGTCTCTCCTTGATCACATCAACCGGGGCTTCCACCCGCACCAGAATGAGCCTGGCCTTGAGTTTCTCGGCGATATGATAGAGTACCTCGCGGTTACGCTCGGACACATTGGTAGCATCCAGGATTACGGAGACGCCGCCCGCCAGGAGGTCCTCGATCAGGCTGTGAACGGCGCGGAACAGTCGGGCGCTCTCCTCGGCAGAGTAGGTTGGGGTCCCGAACAAGCGCTGACGCAAAACATCGCTTTCCAGAACGATGCAAGGGAGCCTGTCCGCCAGACGGCGGCTGAAATGTGATTTGCCCGAGCCTGGGAGTCCACTCACCACAATGAAGGCCGGCTGCACCGCTGGCTCGGGAAGAGGCCCGAGAGCCTCCTTCAGTTTCTCCACATCGGAAGCAATGCCTGTGGCCATGCCATTCAATTATAAGGCATTCTACGAGCCGATGCTAGTATTAGGAGCTTCCCCAAGGGCTTCGCCCGTCATTACTAATGGTCTCATAATAGTCTATACAGGCTGTCCGAAAACGCCCCCAGCCCTGAGATTCTTCGCTTCGCTCCAGAATGACAATTTCGGACAGCCTCGGGT
>JACQTY010000086.1 GCA_016210545.1 Chloroflexota bacterium | reverse complement strand
GCACCTCCCGGCGTCTTCTGGGCATACGCGGACGCGTCGGCGATGCTGTGCGGGTGCGGGCTATCTTCGTTTTCCCCCACCAGTTGCAGGCTGTAGTCTCCAGGTTCGCAGAGCCAGGCCGGTACCAGTTGGTTGTCAGTCGCGTCAAGGAGCGGGACTATCTCACCCTGAAGGTGGAGACGCGACAGACAGCCCCCGAAGGGCTGGCCGAGGCCATTGCCAAAAGCTTCCAGGATGCCTGCGGGCTGAAGATGGACAAGGTGGACTTTGTGGCCCCGGGATCTATCCCCGAGGGGTCTAAGCCGCTTCTGGATGAGAGAAAGTGGGAACAATAGGAATGAAAGGCGATTTCTACAATCCGGCCCTGGAGACTATGCCTGCCGCCGAGCGGGCCGAATTCCTCAATGCGAAGCTGCGCCGTTTTGTGGGCCATGCTTATCGCCACTCCCCGGCTATGAAGGCTTGGTTGGACAAGGCAGGAGTCCGCCCCGAGCACGTCCGGGCCGTCAATGACCTGGAGCGCCTCCCGCTCATCCGCAGGGGCGATATCATTAAGGCCCAGCAGGCCCAGCCGCCCTTCGGCGGCTTCCTGGCGGCGCCGATGAACAAAGTCGACCGGATAGCCATCTCTGCCGGACCGAGCTACTTCCCCCACCAATCCTCGGCCTGGGGTAAGGCGTTTGCTCCTGCCTATTATGCTATGGGCTTCCGCCCCGGTGACGTGGTGGTGGTCACATTTTCTTATCAGTACATGGCCTCACTGGGGGGCGATTCGGCGATCAGAACCCTGGGCGCCACGGTCATCGCTACAGGCACGGGCAATACGGAACAGCAGATGCAGATCATGCGCCAGACCAGGGTGACCGGCTTCTACGGAGGCCCCGGTTTCCTGGTGAACATCATCAAGAAGGCCGAGGAGCAGGGGCTCGATTTCAAGCGCGATTTCTCTCTCAGGACCGCGCTGCTGGCCGCTGAGATGGTGCCGCAGGCGACGCGGAAGTTGCTGGAGCAGGACTACGGCCTGATCTGTTCCGAAGCGTACGGGACTTCAGAAGGGCAACTGGCCTATGAGTGTTCTGCCCACAATATGCTGCATGTGGGCGATACCCAAGTGATAGAGATCGTCGACCCGGCCACCGGCAAGCAGAAGGGTCCTGGCGAGATTGGGGAAATGGTGGGCACCACCTTTCATACCACAGCTTTCCCCCTCATACGCTTCGCTACCGGTGACCTTTCGTTTTACACCGACGAGCCCTGTCCCTGCGGCCGTACATCCCGCCGCGTAGCCCGCATCCTGGGGCGTGTCGAGGATGTGACCAAGGTCAAGGGGGTCTTTGTATACCCCAGACAGGTAGCCGAAGTGATCTCACGGTTCCCTGAGGTTGTCCGTTTTCAGGCCTCGGTCACCCGCCCAGAGCACAAGGATGTGATGACCCTCAAACTGGAGTTGAAGGACGGCTCCGTGGACAAAGATAAGCTGACTGAGTCTGTGAACCAGGCCATCCAGGACACCTGCCGCGTTCGAGTCGACAGGTTCCAATTTGCGCCGGCGGGGACCATCTCGGAGCAAGCCAAGCCACTGGTAGACGAAAGGAAGTGGGACTGATGCCCGAGGGCAATATGCTGGACCCGAAGATCGAGGCTATGCCTCGAGCCGAACGCGAGAAATATCAGGGCAGGCTGCTCCACACCATTGTCCGGCATGCCTACGAAAAGGCGCCTGGCTGGAAGAAGAGGCTGGACCAGGCCGGCGTCCGGCCCGCGGACATGCGGACGGTGAAGGATATCGAGAGTCTCCCCATCATCCGCAAAGACGACATCGTGCGGCTCCAGCGAGAGTCACCTCCCTTCGGCGGCCTGCTGGCGGCGCCTCCTGAGAAGATAGAAAGGGTGGCAGTGGCCCCCGGTCCTATCTACTTACCACTGGTGACTGCCGACTGGAAAACCAGCACCAAAGCCTACTACGGGCTGGGATTCCGCAAGGGTTACAAAGCTATCAATACGTTCTCCTATATGTACATGGCCTCGTGGGGCGGCGATACCTGCATGCGCCGTATTGGCGTCGCCATCATCCCTACCGGGGTGGGCAACACGGAGCTTCAGGTGCAGATCATGCGGGAGCTCCAGGTGGAAGGCTTCGCCGGCACCCCCAGCTTCCTGCTCAACATTATCAGGAAGGCGGAAGATCTCGGCTTTGACTTCCGGAAGGACTTCCGGCTGAAAGTGGCGATGCTCTCGGCCGAGAAGTTTACGCCAGCGCTCAAGCAAGCCCTGAAAAGCTATGGACTCACCTGCCAGGACCTCTACGGCACCGCTGAAGGCCACGTGGCCTTCGAGTGCGAGCACACCCGGGGCTATCACATGCTGGACGAGAATATCTGGGAGGTGGTCGACCCCAAGACAGGCCGCGCCCTGGGGCCGGGCGAGCAGGGTGAGCTGGTGGCTACTGCTCTGAGCTTCAAGGGGTTCCCCTTGCTGCGCTTCGGCACCGGGGACCTGGCTTACTATATGGATGATCCCTGTCCCTGCGGCCGGACTTCCTACCGCATCGGCCCGCTTCTTGGCCGCGTCGAGGACACAACGAAGGTGCGCGGCGCCTGGGTCTTCCCCCGGCAGGTAGAGGAGGTCATGGCCAGGTTCCCTCAGGTCAGCCGCTTCCAGGCGGTGGTGACCCGGCAGCAAAACCGCGATTTCCTCACCGTCAAGGTGGAGGCGGCCGATACCGCTAATCGGGACAACCTGAGTAAGGCGGTAGCCGACGGCATTCAGGACCTGTGCCGTCTAAAGGTGGACAAGGTAGAGTTCGTCGGCGCGGGCACGATTCCCGCTGACCGCAAGACGCTGGTGGACGAGAGGCCGTGGGAATAGACTACGCGAAATCCTAAGTCCTAAGCGCGAAATCCGAAACAATGTCCAAACTCAAATAACCCAAAAACTATGCTGGCAAGCTTCTTTGCATTGCTCAGCTATACTCGTGTTAGCATCTAACAGGATATGCAAAATAATGATGCATGATTCGTCATTGCGAGGAGCTGAGCGACGAAGCAATCTCCACACCTAGATGTAGATGTCAGCCACAGGGGCATGAAGGAACCAAACATCGCCCGCTTCTACCGCGTCGTTCCGTACTTGATACGGAATCCAGGTGGGGTGGTGTGCCTGGATTCCGGCTTCCGCCGGAATGACGGTCTGGCCTATTTTCATAGCAGTGACGAGGTAAATATCTTTTATCGAAGACTTCGCCACGCGGCGCGCTAATGCACCAGAGTCTAGGCCGTTTGTATTATGAGATGGGCCCAATGTGTGCCTTACTAATGGTCTCATAATAGTCTATACAGGCTGTCCGAAAACGCCCCCAGCCCTGAGATTCTTCGCTTCGCTCCAGAATGACAATTTCGGACAGCCTCGGGTAATGTTTTCTGAGTCCATGTTATTTTAAGACGATTAGT
>JACQTY010000085.1 GCA_016210545.1 Chloroflexota bacterium | reverse complement strand
TCTTGGCAAAGCAGCATCTTTTTCACCAAATTGGTGCAGCAACTGTCTTGGAGAGGCCGCTATGACCTCTCCCTTTGGAAAAGGGAGACTGAGAGGGATTTTGATGGCGGATTAAGGGCCGCGCAGAGTCCATAAGCTTTGCGGACCCTGTTGAGAGGTGGCCCGGGGGTCCATCGAGGAGAGAGAGGGAGAGTGACGGTGAACACCGGGCGCGAAGTCGCCAACTCCAGTAACAGGAATGCCGCCGAGCGGCGGCAAGGGGGGAACACGACCCGGGTTTGGCCCATTCCATATGTGGGCGAGCAGCGACGCCGGGCCAGCGGACTGGAGGTTGGCCTGTGGGATCAGACGACATGTCCGGTCAAGGAGAGGGCGGCTCTCTTCATGCCATGCGCCGGCGTAGCTGGAACTGGGGGCGGACAAATGGGCTCTTGGGGGCGGGCGCCATGTAGTCAAAGCCGGGCAGCGTACGCCGCTCCACCTTTGCCTTGAGGACCTGCTCTACGTCACGCACCATAGCCCCGTCTTCGCTTGTCACGAAGGTGAACGCCTCGCCGGTGTTGTCGACCCTGCCCGTGCGGCCGATGCGGTGGGTATAAGCGTCGGTGGTATCGGGCATGTCGTAGTTGATGACGTGGGAAATGCTCAGGACGTCTATGCCCCGGGCAGCAACGTCTGTCGCCACAAGTACCTTGATGCGTCCGGAGCGGAAGTCGTCCAGAGCTGTTTGCCGCCGGTACTGAGACAGGTTGCCCTGGAGCGAAGTGGCTTTGAAACCCACTTTGTAAAGCTGTTCGGCGACGCGCTCCGCGCGGTACTTGGTACGGGTAAAGACGAGCACCGACTCGGTCTTGGTCTGACGCAAGAGCTCGATGAGGAGCGCCGTTTTGAGATGCTGTTTCACCGGGTACAGCGTGTGGGATACCGAGGCCGCCGGCGCCGCGTGGCCGATCTGCACCGTGACCGGGTCCTGCAGGATCTCATGGACCAGGCGGCGAACGTCGTCCGGCATGGTGGCCGAGAAAAGCAACGTCTGTTTCTTCTGGAGCATGCATCTCAAAATATTCCGAATATCGGGCAGGAAGCCCATGTCAAACATCCGGTCGGCCTCGTCGATAACGAGCACTTCCACGTGGGACAGGTCGATGTTCCCCTGCCAGATGTGGTCGAGCAAGCGGCCGGGACAGGCCACGGCAATTTCAACGCCCTGGCGTAGTTTCCGGAGCTGCTGCTCCATGCCCACGCCGCCGTAGATGGCGACGCTACGGACTCCGGTCTGTCGGCCGAGGTCGCCAATGGTCTCGTGGGTCTGCTCTGCCAGCTCGCGGGTGGGTGAGACTACCAGGGCGCCGATACGGCCGCGCGGTCTCTGCAATAAATGCTGCAACACTGGCAGCACGAAAGCGGCGGTCTTGCCGGTGCCGGTCTGAGCCAGACCGATGACGTCCCTGCCCTGCAGGACTGGCGGAATGGACTGAAGCTGGATAGGCGTTGGTGTGACGTAGCCGAGCGCTCTGACGCCGGCCATGATAGTACGGTCAAAATTGAAGGTCTCGAAACTCATCAAACTCCTTAGCAAAAATAGAGGCCATACGACTCTGAAAGGCAGAGGACAACCTTAACCAGCGGATGTTCTGGGGTCAAAGGAGCGTCACCTGGCCGGCCTGACTTTGCGGAAGCAATCGCCACAGTACACGGGCTTGTCGCCGCGGGGTTCAAAGGGGACCTGGGTGGCCTTGCCACATTCAGCACACACTGCCGAGAACATCCGACGTGGGGCCGAGAAATCGGCTCTTCGGGGCGCGGCAGAAGCCGGTCGCTCCGCCTTCCTTTGCTCGCGGCACGCAGGGCAGCGCTTGGGTGGGTGAGTATAGCCCTTGGACCTGAAGTCCTCTTGCTCCGCAACGGTAAAAGTGAAATCGCGTCCGCAGTCGAAGCACTTGATGGTCTGGTCCTGAAGGTTCAATGGATGACCTCCGCTATTGTTTTCTTGGTTAGAGTCTGGTCATCCAATACTTTGGAGAAATCTTGAACGATTTGCAGAAGTATCTAATAACCTCAACTATCTAACTGTTAGTATCATACACCAGAACGCGCGGTTGTGCAACGCGGCGGGTGGACGGCAGGCGCGGGGTCTTTGCATAAGTGTATCACGGTATGACGACCTTGGAAACGTAGAAATGTAGGGTGGGTGAAGCGAAGCGTAGCCCACCACGTGGGTTCAAACAAGTTGACGGTTGCGCCTGGATTTCGCCGCTGCGCCCACTTTGCAAATTGACCTAACCACAACCATTCCCAGGATGGGAAGGGGGGGGCGACGGAAAGTTGTTTTTGGGCCAGGTTGCCGCTCTCCTTTTGGTTCTGGCAGTCAAAGGAGCACGTGTCAAGGCTAAGTGCTACTTCATTCCAAGCGGCTTCCTCAGCCTGCCCCCGCCGTCAACGAGGACTACTTCACCGCTGACAAAGGTGTTCCACCCGGACCCGAAAAACAGGATTGTCCGGGCGACGTCATCCGCGTTGGCCAGACGGCCCACTGGCACGTAGCTGGCGTCGGCGTCCAGCACGGCCCGGGGGATGCTCTTCGCTTGCTTGGCGGTCAACACGCGGGCCGGGGCCACGCAGTTCACCAGGATGCCGTACCGTCCCAGGTCCCGGGCCAGTCCCCGGGTAAGGCCGGCCAGTCCCGCCTTGGCGGCGGCGTAGTGGGCCGCGTTCTCCAACCCGATCTCTCCGGCGGTCGAGCCCAGGAAAACAATCCTCCCCCAGCCTTTCTGCTTCATATGAGGGAAAACAGCCTTTGCGATCACGAAAGCGCCGGTCAGGTCCACAGCCATCGTCTCATTCCAGCGTTCCAGACCGTCTTTCTCAAAGTCGAAGTCCGTGCGGCCGTAGGTGGCAGCGGCGCTGATCAGGATGTCCACTCCACCCCACTTCTGGCTTACCTTGTCCACCAGGGCTGATATCGCGGCGTGGTCGGCCATATCCACCGCTTCCATGAGTACCTCGCCAGCTGCCTGCCGCATTTCGGCCTCGGCCTCGCGCGCTGCCTGCATGTCCTTATTGAAAGTAGCGGCGACCCTGGCGCCCTCGCCGGCGAAAAGCACGGCTGTAGCGCGGCCGATCCCGCTGGAGGCGCCGGTAACCAGGGCCACTTTGCCCCTAAGTCCGATTTCCATAGCGTCCTGCTCCTTGGCCAGAAAGTAGCTGGATTATAGCGCCATATGTGCGGCGGGGTCAATGGGACCGTGGTTTCCATAGCCCGTAGGCACATTTTGTAAACGCCTGCCTTTCAGGTTAGTCATGAGGCTTGAGAATGACGCACGAGCTTCCTCTCCTCTTGTCCGTTTCGGACTGGGGAGAGAGTTGTCCTTATGTTTCTTCTATCTGCGAAGAACGCTCTTTACGGGCTTGCTGGTCGAGGTCGTAGGCTAACGTAATGCGCGGGGTACGGTCCCGACTTGCCGGGGCGCCGTACGGGCGTGCTTGTCCTTCTCGCCTTGTTCCTGTTCTGAAATGCGGGTGACTTTCATCAAGAATTGTGGTAAAATACTCAGCTAATATCACCAATATGGGCAAACGTGCCCGTGCGCCGACGAGTTACGGAGGGATCCATGTCCAAACAGTTGAGTCTGGTGAGGCTGAGTGTTCTGATATCTGTATTGCTGCTGCTTGGCTGCGCACCGGAGCCGCCATCTATCCCCCCATCGGCTCCACTTGCAGCAACGCCCCGGGCTGCCGCGCCGAAGCCGACTGCAACCGTCAGCCCGGCAGATGCGGCCTGGGAGAAGGTCGTCGCTGAGGCAAGGAAACAGGGCAGGCTCACCGTTTATTCCTTCAACTTTGTCGGAGATATGGGGCTGGCCGTGGCGCGGTCCTTCCGCAACCGTTACGGGATAGACGTGGACATCGTCAGCGGCAGAGGAGCCGAGTTCATAGAGAGGCTGAAGACGGAGCAGCGCATGGGGGCTATGCAGGCGGACGTGGTGGAGGGGTCCAATATCCACCTGCGCAACATGAAGCTGTCCGGGATTACGGAAAGCGTAGCCAGGCTACCGCGGCTGAGCGAGAAAGATGTGTGGGCGACCAGCCCCACGTTCATGGATGCAGAGGCCCACTTTTTGGGTTATGACGTGTTCTATCTGGCGCCATGGGTGAATACCCGCCTCGTCAAGAGCGGCGAGGAGCCCAGGTCGTGGAATGACCTGCTGACACCCCCATGGCGCGGAGCCATGACGGTGGGCGACCCCAATATCAGCAACCTCCTTTACTATTTCTCCGTGTTCGTTGAACAGAAACGGCTGGAGGCGGACTTCGTCAAGAAACTGGCGGGACAGGACATTGTCTTTAGCCGGGGTACCGTGGACTCGGCAGAAAAGCTGGCCCGGGGGGACGTTCGGCTGGCTATGTTCCTGGACTCGGTCGGGGCAAATATGGTGAGAGACGGAGCCCCAATAAGGCCCGTGGATATGAAGGAGGGTGTGATCGCCAACCTTCACGCCATTGCTCTCATTAAAGGAGCGCCTCACTCGGCAGCCGGGCAACTCTTCATCAACTGGATCCTCGGCGAAGAGGGGCAGACTGTCTGGTCCAAAGCGGGGTCGGTGAGCTCAGTAAGGAAAGGAGTGGCCGACTCCATTCCGATTGGCGCCCGACTTACCCCTGGGAATCCCCTTGTGCTAAACGCCGAGGCTGGCGATACGGTAAGCAAGGCATTCGCCGACAAGATATACGTGCCGGTCTTCAAGCGCTAGACCGCGAACGGTCTGGCGACTTCGATACAACCGCCCGCCCTGACAAGTCGGGGCGTGGCGCCGAAAGGAACTGGATATGAAAAGATTGCTCCTGTCGTTGGCCGTCGGTGCAGCGGTGTTGGCGATGGCCTGTGCGCCTAAAGGGGCGCCAGCCCCCCAGGCTCCGGCCCCGGCCACGCTCGCCCCGGTAGCCACTCCCACATCTAACCTCTCACCCGTTCGACAGGCTCAGGGCGAGCTTCCCACGTCCCAGGATGCCGCCTGGGCCAAGGTGGTGGAGACGGCCAAGAAGGAGGGCCAGATAAACGTCTACACCTGGGGATGGACCGGCGATACTGGAGTGTCGATAGCCAGGGCGTTCGAAAACCGATACGGCGTCAAGGTCAATCTCATCACCGGTCGGGGGGCGGAGTTCATAGAGCGTATCAAGACCGAGACCCGTATGGGCAGCGTGACCGCTGACATGTTCGAGGGGGCGTCAGCTCACTCGGAGAACATGAGGCTGGCGGGCCTGTTAACCCAGGCAGGCGACCTGCCGGTGCTCCGAGACAAGAGCGTTTTCTCCGCTGACCCCTTCATGTTCAGCCCCGAGGGCTACTACCTGGTGGAGAACCAGTTTTACCTGGCACTGTACATAAACACTAACCTGGTCAAGCCGGGTGAAGAGCCCAAGGCGTGGGCCGATCTGTTAGAGCCTAAGTGGAAGGGCAAGATCATCTGGGCCGACCCGGTGGTCAGTGTCTCCAGTTCATACTTTGCTGTGATGATCGCCGAGAAGCGGATGGGGCTGGACTTCCTGGAGAAACTGGGCAAGCAGGACCTTATGTTCGACCCGAGCACACCGGGGGTGGCATCCAAGATAGCCCGGGGTGAAGCGTGGGTCGGCTACACTGATACCAATGCAGTTAGCCCTATTGCCCTGGAAGGCGGCCCCATAAGGATAATAGACACAAAAGAAGGGGTCTTCGCCAACGGACTGGCTTTGGGCCCGGTGAAGAATGGCCCCCACCCTAATGCCACGCGGCTGCTCATAAACTGGATGCTGGGTCCGGAGGGACAGGACATCTACACGAAGGCCAAAGGGGTGCTCACGGTGAGGAAGGACGTCCCCGATCATCAGCCCAAGGCCGTCCAGCTTAAACCCCAAAACCCGGTCTTCATTGGCTCTAAATACAATGACCTGGTAGCCAAGACATTCGCCGACAAGACGTTTGTGCCTTTGCTGAAGCCGAAATAACATTTGCATAGCGTGCGCGGCGCCGGGCGTCGCGATATTCAGGTTCAGGCTCAAGTGAAAGGGAGGGTGTCCAAAATGAAGCGGAGATTCTTGGTGGTAGGCCTCGCGATCAGTCTGTTTGTCGTGCTGGCTGCCTGTGCGCCTAAAGCCTCGCCGGCCCCTTCAACGCCGGCGCCTGCCAGGCCAACCCCGGTGTCGACTCCCGTATCCAGCGTCTCACCGCCCACATCAGAAGACGGAGCCTGGGCCGAGATCGTGCAGGCAGCGAAGAAAGAGGGGCAGATAAATGTTTACACCTGGGGTTGGACCGGCGACATTGGCCTATCGATAGCGAAGGCCTTCGAGAACAGGTATGGTATCAGGCTGAATCTAATCACGGGCCGGGGCGCCGAGTTCATCGAACGTATCAAGACAGAGACCCGTATGAAAAACGTCACCGCCGACCTGTTTGAGGGGGCATCAAGCCACTCAGAAAACATGAGGTTCGAAGGACTGCTGACCCCCGCCGGGGCCTTGCCAGCGCTGCGGAACAAAGCGGATTTCTCGGCGGACCCGCTGCTGTTTAGCTCGGAAGGCTACTATTTCATGGAGAACCAGTTCTTCCTGGGCCTGCATGTGAACACCAATCTGGTCAAGGCCGGCGAGGAGCCTAAGGCCTGGGCCGACCTGACAGAGCCCAAATGGAAAGGGAAGATCCTCTTTGCCGACCCGGTCGTTAGTGTCTCTGGCTCCTATTTTGCGGCTCTCATAGAACTAAAGAGGATGGGTCTCGACGTCGTGGAGAGAATCGGCAAGCAGGACCTGATGTTCGACCCCAGCACCCCGGGTGTAGCCGCCAGGCTCGCCAGGGGTGAAGCCGCCATTGGCTATACATCCACCAACGAAAGCGCCAATGTGGCCAAAGAGGGTGGGCCGATAAAGGTGATAGATACCAGAGAGGGGATTTTCGCCAACGGCCTGGCATTAGGGCAGGTAAAGGGCGGCCCGCACCCCAACGCCACCAAAGTGTTGATAAACTGGATGCTGAGCCGGGAAGGACAGGACGTCTATACCAAGGCTAAGTCGGTACTTACAGTGAGGAATGATGTCGCCGATTATCAACCCCCGGCGGTCCGGCTTAAGCCCCAGAACCCGGTGTTTATCACCACTGAACTTAATGACCTGATAGCCAAAGCCTTCAGAGAAAAGCAGTACGTACCGCTGCTGAAACCGAAATAGTTGCTTGTATCCGGACCGACCGTGGGATGCCCCAGGCCCGGCCTGGGGCATCCCTTTTTTCGTTCGGAGCGCCGCCCCATCTCCTGCCCCGTCCCTCCTGCTTCTTGCTTCTTGCCTCTTGTCCCGCTACAATTTCTCTGAGGGCTAGCCCGTTTGCGGGAACTAGCCCTAGAGGTGTTTGTAGTGAACGAGACCAGGCCATCAAATCTGTCGGCGCTGCTGCCCCTGTTGCGGGACATGCCAGCGTATCACCTCATAATGGAGATGTTGAGCAGGGACGGGGCAAGCGCCACCATTCTGGAGGCAGCCAAACCGTACCTGATAGCCACGTTGCACCGGGAGCTCAGGGCGCCCATTATCCTCGTCACGGCAAGACCGGAGGGCGCCAAGAGGCTCTACGAGCAACTCCTGGCTTGGGAGGCAGCGCCGGTCTTCTTCTTCCCGGAACCTGACGCCCTTCCCTACGAGCGGCTCACCCCGGACCCCACCACAACCCAGGAACGGCTGGCCGCTCTGGGCAGTCTGGCTGCAGCGTCCGGTAGCAAGGGACCACCACTCATAGTGGCTCCGGCCTGGGCCGTGGCCCAGAAGACGGTCTCCGCCCCTGATTTCCACAGCGTCCACCATACCCTGGCCCCTGGAACGAGCATCGACCTGAGGGATCTCCTATCCCGGTGGGAGCGCATGGGCTACCGCATGGAGAGCGCTGTCGAGGTGCCGGGGTCCGCTAGCCGTCGCGGCGGCATCCTGGATATTTTCCCCATCGGCGCGGCGAGGCCGGTCCGCATAGAACTCCTGGGGAATAAGATCGACAGCCTGCGCTTTTTCGACCCGGCGACCCAGCGCTCCCTGCAACCGGCCAACTCAGTCAATGTCATACCGGCGCGGGAGATGCTCTTGCCCTTACTCGACGGGGCTAACCCCGTTGAGGGGATCCTGAAATCGCTGCGCGTGGAGGACATGCCCCCCGAAGGCCGCCAGACCTTTCAACAGGAAGTGGAGCAGTTGCTCCAGGGACAATGGTCCCCCACCATGGAGTTCTACGCGCCTCTGTCCAACTCCGGCGCTGTTCTGGACTATCTGCCTGCCCAGGGCCTCATCGTGTGGGACGAGGCATCAGAGATCGAAGCCGCCCTCGCGGAGCTGGATGACCGCGCCGGAGAGGTCCGGAGGGCGCACCAGGCATCGGGTGAATTGCCCCCCGGGTTCCCCGTACCCTATTTCACCTGGGCTGAACTGAAGGAAAGGTCAGAGCGACTGACACGGCAACTGGAGCTGTCGCGCTGGGAGGGCACGGATGTCAGCGAGGGGACAACCACCTTCGATTTCTCGCCCGCGCCCAGCTACGGCGGGCAGTGGGCCGCTTTCGTGACAGGCGTCAGGCAAAGCCTCAGTCAAAAACAGGCCGTCGTCATAGTATCTCAGCAGGGGCCCCGACTGTCTGAGGTACTGCAGGATGCAGACATCATCGCCCCTCCCCTGAACAGACTGGACCAGGTCCCACCCCCTGGCGCCTTGAGTCTGGTGTCTGCCAGGAGCGGCCCGGCCGAAGGTTGGGTGATGAAAACAGCGACGCGGGGCGCCGTGTCCCTGCTCACGGACGCCGAGATATTCAGCTTCGTCAAGCAACGCCGCGCCCTGACGCGCCATCCTGTCCGGCGGCAGCCCTTCCTGTCGGAGGTAACTGTCGGGGACTACGTGGTCCACGTCGACCACGGTGTCGCTCGCTTCGCTGGCATGGTGCGTCTGGGCAGCGAAGATAAGGGTGCGGAGCCCCGCGCCCGTACCGCCGGAGAAAGGGAATACCTGGTCCTGCAATATGCCGAGGGGGACAAGCTGTATGTGCCGGCCGACCAGATAGACAGGGTCAGCCGCTATATCGGCCCGGGAGGCGCCATCCCCTCCCTCAGCCGCCTCGGTACCCAGGAATGGCTCCGCACGCGGGCGAGGGCCAAACAGGCGACACAGGAGATGGCCAAAGAACTGCTCGACCTGTACGCCTCCCGGGAGGTGGTGCCGGGCCATGCCTACCCGGCGGATACCCCGTGGCAGCAGGAGATGGAGGCGTCGTTCCCCTACGTGGAGACGCCGGACCAGCTTGAAGCCGTCCGCCAGGTCAAAGAGGACATGGAGAGGTCCAAGCCGATGGACCGGCTGGTATGCGGGGACGTGGGCTATGGCAAGACCGAGGTGGCCCTGAGGGGCGCTTTCAAAGCGGTTATGGACGGACGGCAGGTCGCCGTCCTGGTGCCGACCACGGTGCTGGCCCAGCAGCACCTGAACACCTTCCGTCAGCGTCTGGCAGCTTTCCCCATGAAGGTCGAGATGCTCAGCCGCTTCCGGTCGCCCAGAGAGCAGCAGGAGATAGTGGCCAGTCTCAAGGAAGGCGCCATAGACATCTGCATTGGCACTCACCGGCTGCTGCAGAAGGACGTCGCCTTCAAAAACCTGGGGCTGGTCATAATCGACGAAGAGCAACGCTTCGGAGTGGCCCACAAGGAGCGGCTGAAGCAGATGCGGAAGGAGGTTGATGTGCTCACACTTTCCGCCACCCCCATCCCCCGTACCCTTCACATGTCGCTGGTGGGTGTCCGGGACATGAGTACCATGGAAACGCCCCCCGAGGAGAGGCTGCCCATTAAGACCTACGTAGCCGAGTACAGCGAGCGCCTGGTGCGGGAGGCCATCCTCAGGGAGATGGAACGCAACGGACAGGTGTTCTTTGTCCACAACCGGGTTCAGACCATCGGGCGCATCGCCCAACGCCTGGAGGAACTCATACCTGAGGCTCGCATACTTGTCGGCCACGGTCAGATGCCGGAGGAGCAGTTGGAGCAGGTGATGGGCGACTTCGCCCAGGGGGAAGCCGACGTTCTGGTGTGTAGCACCATCATCGAATCGGGACTGGACATCCCCAACGTCAATACGCTGATTATCAACGACGCCGACCGGTTCGGGCTGACGCAGCTCTATCAGTTGCGTGGCCGGGTGGGGCGGGGGGCGCACCGCGCCTATGCCTACTTCCTCTATGCCAAGGGGAAATCCCTGACGGAAACAGCCGAGAAGCGCCTGGAAACCATCTATGAGGCGACCGAGCTGGGCGCCGGTTTCAAGATTGCCATGAAGGACCTGGAGATACGGGGCGCCGGCAATCTGCTGGGATCGGAGCAGAGCGGGCATATCGTGGCCGTGGGGTTTGACCTCTACTGCCAGATGTTGGCCGAGGCGGTCCAGGAGCTGAAAGTCAAGTTGCGGGGGGAGGTCCCACGTCCCACGCCTCACCTCGCGCCTCCCAATATAGACTTGCCCCTGCCCGCCCACATCCCCACCGACTACATTGAGGACGTGGCCAGCCGCCTCGCTTTTTACCATCGGCTCACCAAAGCTGACTCCACCCAGGAGGTGGAGGACATAGCTCGTGAACTCGAGGACAGGTTCGGCCCGCCGCCGGAAGAGGTTAAGAACCTGCTATTCGGGGTAAAGGTCAAAATGGCGGCCATGTCTGCCGGGCTGAGCGCCGTCGTCACCGAGAACGGGGACATCGTGTTAAAGCTCCGGGACGGTCTGAGGATAGAGCGAACGCGGCTGGGCATATTGCAGGCCCTGGTCAAGATAGGCCCGACTCAGATAAGATTGGACCGCAAGCGGCTGGGGGCAAGGTGGCGGGAGGTCCTGCAGAAGACGCTGGACGGCCTGAGTAAGGCGCTGGTGGCGGGGTGAGGGGAGAGAGAACCCGGAGCGAAATGAGCCTACACGCGATCGAGTGTCGATACAAGGCAACTTGGTGCGGCGTTGCCGTCAGGCAGCAGTGAGAACAGCATGTCAGGGGAAACACCCAACCATTGACAATGGCATCTCTTTCTGTTACATTGTAACC
>JACQTY010000093.1 GCA_016210545.1 Chloroflexota bacterium | reverse complement strand
CAGGAGAAACGGCTCATCAGGTTATTCGGGTTGGGCCAGGTTAACGAGGAGTATCTCTTGAGGGAAGTAGCGCAAGTCAAGAAAGCAAGAGAAGCTCAGGAAAAGGATCTGGCCCAGCTCCGACAGCAGCGGGAATATTTGCGGAGGCTGGATGGGGTCGGCGAGCGGGTACGAGCCTTCTGTTCCCGGGTGACTGAACGCTTGAACCAGTTTGACCTAGACGAAAAGCGCCTGGCATTGCAGGCGCTTCAGGTCAAGGTGATAGTGGGCAGGGATGGCGCCAGGCTTCAGGGCGCCATCCCCACAAATTTAGCTACCATTGAACGAACATGGGCATGACCACGTGGACGTAGCCCTCGGAGCCGACGGGACGGAGCAGCCCGGGGCTGGAGGGGGTGGTGATCTCCAGCGCTACCTGGCCCTCCTTGATGACGGACAGCACGTCAGTGAGGTACTTGGCGTTGAAGGCTATCTTGGATGCCTCGCCCTTTACCATGGCGTCGATCTCGCCCATGTTCTCGCCGACCTCTTCGGCCCGGGCCGAGATGGTCAACTTGCCTGGAGTCGCCTCACTGCCGGAAGTCAGCACCAGACGGACTATGCCGCTGGCGTCGCGGGCGAAGATGGAGGCTGTGCGGGTGGCCTTGAGGAACTCCGAGGTGTTCACCACGGCGCGGCAGGTGGAGCTCTGGGGGATAAGCTGGGAGTAGTTGGGGAAGGTGCCCTGGATCAACTGGGAGACCAGTTCAGCGTCTTTCAGACGGAACAGGACCTGGCTCTTTGAGGGGCTGACGGTTATTTCCACCGACTCCTCCTGCTCGGGAAGAAGGCGGCTCAGTTCCGAAAGGGCCTTGGCCGGGATGATCACCCCCGTTTTGCCCTCGACCGGCGACAGTAGCTGGGCTTTGTAAACGGCCAGACGGAAGCCGTCGGCGGCGGCCAGTGTGAGGTTGCTGCCCTCGAACTCGGCGTGCACGCCGGTCAGGACGGGCCTGGTGTCCTCGGCGGCGGCGGCAAAAGCCACCTGGCTGATAGCCTGGTGGAGGGCCTCGGATGCGATCCGTGCGTCCAGTCCGTCGGCTATCTTGGGGATAGGCGGGAAGTCCTCGGCGTCTACACCGCTCATCTTGGCTTCGAAACGGAGGCACTGCAGTTTGAGCGATTTCCCGTTCAAAGCCATGAGTACGTTGTCGGCGGGCAGCGTGTTCACGAAATCGGTGAGGAGGCGGGCGGGGACGGTGATGGCCCCGTCTTCCTCAATGTTGCCGCCTACCCAGTAGGATAGAGCGATCTCCAGGTTGGTAGCCGACAGCTTCAGACGCCCCCCGTCGGTAGCCAGCAAGACGTTGTTGGTGATGGGCAGGGTGCTGCGGGTGGCCACCGCCCGCCCAACGATACCGAGGCCCTTGGCCAGATTCTCTTGCCTGCATGTCAACCTCATGGCGCTCTCCTTCAATATAACGCGCGCCGTTCAGGGCCGCGCATTAATCTTCTGAATATTGCGGAAATTAATATATCACAATGGTGGGGGGCGGGCAATGGCCTGATGAGCTTGATTATTGCCTGTGCCCCATAGCTGTGCTAAACTTAACGTGGATCTTGGACTCAGGCGGTTTGAAACTGGCTCTCTGTGAAAGGAGGCGCGTCGATGATGTGGGGTCCTTCCGGAAGCTTCGGTTGGGGCGGCATGATATTCGGCGGCATATTCATGATACTGTTCTGGGTTGCTGCCATCGCCCTTACTGTGTGGGTTGTCCGGCTCATCATCCGGCATGACCAGCCGCGGCATGAAGCCGGCGGCCAGTCGCCGCTGGATATCGCCAAGGCCCGCTACGCCCGGGGCGAGATAACGAAGGAGCAATTCGAACAGCTCAAACGGGACCTGATGTAGGGCTGCTTGGGGCCGGAATCCTCCGCTCCGATTCGCCCGATTCACCGGCGAAATCGGAGCACCCCTTTATCGAAGGGGGCGCGGGGGATTCATGCCCTCACTGCTTGAACGTAATGGAAAGCTATCAAAGAAATGAAAATCGAAGTTATCCCTCAGGGGACAGCGACATCGCCCCGGGGTTTCCTGGCCGGCTCGACCAGCTCGGGGCTGAAGAAGAATGCCGGGGAGCTGGACCTGGGGCTGCTGTTTTCGCGGGCGCCGTGCGTCGCCGCCGGGCTCTTCACCAATAACGTGATCAAGGCGGCGCCGGTGCTAGTGTCGACGGAGAGGATCGAGGCCCGCCTTGCCCAGGCGGTGGTGGTCAATGCCGGCTGCGCCAACGCCGGGACCGGAAGAGAGGGCCTGGCCGACGCCCGTCAGATGGCGGCGTTTGCGGCAAAGAAGCTCAATATTGCTGAGGAGCTGGTGCTGGTGGCCAGCACTGGCGTGATCGGCGTGAGGCTGGATATGGAGAAGGTACGCGCCGGCGTGGGGAAGGTGCTGCTATCGCCCTTCGGAGGCTACGGGTTGGCCCGGGCCATCATGACCACGGATGCCTGGCCAAAGGAGCGAGCGGTTGCTATCGAGGTGGAGGGGCGTCGCATCGTAATTGGTGGGGTGGCCAAGGGGGCGGGGATGATCCATCCCAACCTGGGCACCATGCTGGTCTTCCTGACCACCGACGCCGCCGTGGAAGCGGACTTCCTGGACAAGTCGTTGCGCCGGGCAGTGGCTACCTCGTTCAACATGACCACTGTCGATGGGGATACGTCGACCAACGACTCCGTTTTCATCCTGGCCAACGGGAAGGCGGGCAATAAACCCCTGGCCGCGGGGATGCCCGGGGCTAACCTCTTCCAGAAGGCGCTGGAAGAGGTCTGCATTTACCTGGCGAGGAGCATTGCCTGCAACGCCGAGGGGGCGAGCCACCTGATCGAGGTAACGGTGGAAGGGGCGGTGAGCCTGGCCCAGGCCCGGCAGGCGGCAAGGACCATCGCCGGCTCCAATCTGGTGAAGACGGCGGTACACGGCGCCGATCCCAACTGGGGCCGCATACTGGCGGCGCTGGGCCGCAGCGGCGTCAAGATTGCCGAGGACCGGGTGGACATACATATCGGTGAGATATGTCTGATGCACGGGGGGAAGCCGGCGCCTTTCAGCAAGGTGCGGGCCCGGGCCGCTCTGGAGAGGATGGAGGTCAGCATCAGGGTAGGGCTGGGGTTGGGAAGAGGCAAGGCGACGGCCTGGGGCTGCGACCTGAGCGCAGAGTACGTGCTGATAAACAGCGCATATACCACATGAAAGCGTATAGCTCAAAATAGAGACTATGTGTGCTCACTTATGAGATAAGATGTTGACAAAACCGAGCGGCCATGATATGATTCGTGTGGCAGAAGATAGTTCGTGTGACGTCTTCTGACTATGAGTCAAGGATGGTGATCATGGAGTTCGTAGCACTCAAGGGAACCAATCTCAACACGGTTGTTTATCGAGGTTTTGGGGCCATTAAGGACATCGCAGCTATTTCCGCCGCCGACACATACAACCAAGACAGCAATCCGGAAGGCCTGCAACGTGACCTTAGCGAGAAGCACTCGCGGGAAGCCTATACCTACGCTGAGGGCAGCAGGGTGGTGCCGGATTATAGACGGCTC
Source organism: Chloroflexota bacterium (assembly GCA_016210545.1). Classification (GTDB taxonomy): domain Bacteria; phylum Chloroflexota; class Dehalococcoidia; order JACVQG01; family JACVQG01; genus JACVQG01. The sequence continues at coordinate 9,257 of JACQTY010000093.1, read as the reverse complement.
TGGCCCGAAGTGGTTCTGAATGTTCGGGATGAGAGCCTCATCGACATCAAGGCAATTGATGAGCGGCATGGGCTGTACAGGATTGTGGTGGAAGAGAAGAAGATCGATAAGAGCCTTCCCCGTCCGCAAATATCCCGCGTTGATGGAAACCACAGATTGTACTTCGGCAATGGCAATGATTCGGAGCAATGGCCTCCTCTGGATGTACCCACACCATTTTGCGTAACGTTGGGTCTGGATCCAAAGCAAGAGGCGTCCTTGTTTATCGACATTAATGATAACTTGAAGGCCATGAACACGAGCCATCTAGCGCATTTAAGGACACGCCTCACCGAATCGGAGAAGCTAGCTGCCGAAGACCCCGAGCTCTGGATTGCAAACAAATTGGTCGATGATGCCAGGAGTCCTTTCCACGGCATAGTGTACCGGGGCGGTGAAAAGACCCAAACGCTTGACCGGCGCGTGAATCTGGCGGCGCTTAAGACTGGCATCGACATGTTGCTGAAAGAGTGTGTAAAGCTGCGCGGTTTGGAGCAGATCGAGGCGAAGTATGCCATGATTCGCCTTTACTGGAACGCCGTTAGCAGAGTCTTTGCTCGTGAGTGGGCTAACCAAAAGGATTACTTGTTGCTCCGCGGATTCGGTGTTTGGAGCATGTCTATAGTGGGTGCTGAAATAATCGACCGTTGTATCGCGAGACGCGTTCCGGCTGAGAAACTCGAAACTGAAATCGTCGAGTATCTGAGGCAAACACGGAAAGTGGTCGAATGGGATTACAAAGACGGGAACGCTAGGGGGTACGGCGGCAGGATAGGTGCGAGGCAACTGGCAGAGAACATGAAGCGTGTGCTTTCTGACGAGGAGGTTGACATGGGAAGCTTGGCTCGTTCGCTTACCAAAGCCCTGTAGCTTGGAAGACTCCATCGTACGAAAGATGCTCTTAGTCAAGATCGGCGGCTCCACCCTGGGCAGCCAGGATACCACCTTTGAAGACCTGGTAGCCCTGCAGAAGCAGGGCGTCCCGGTGGTGGTGGTGCACGGGGGAGGCGCCGTCATCACCGACTGGCTCAAGAAGCAGGGCGTAGCTACGCGGTTCGTCAACGGACGCCGCGTTACCGATGAGCCGACGCTGGCCACTGTGGTGGCGGTTCTGGCGGGGCTCGTCAACAGCGAGATCGTGGCCAAGGTCAACTCCCTCGGTGGCAAAGCCGTAGGGCTGAGTGGTGTGGACGGGCCGCTGCTGGAGGCCGGGATACGCGAGCCGGAGCTGGGGTTGGTGGGTGAGGTGGTAAAGGTGAACACCCGGCCGGTAGAGATGCTCCTGGCGGCGGGCTACATCCCGGTTATTGCTCCACTGGGGCTTATGTCCGGCGCCGATGGCAAGGGCCAGATATTGAACGTCAATGCCGATACCGCGGCGGCGGAGATCGCCATCGCCTTGAAGGCGGAAAGCTTTGTTCTGCTGACCGATGTGGCCGGGGTCATGGACAAGTCCGGGAAGGTGTTCGACGCCTTGACTGTCCACGAGGCCAACACCTTGATTGCCTCGGGGGTGGCCTCGGGGGGGATGATACCCAAGCTGGAGGCGTGCTTCAAGGCCGTGGAACGCGTCCCGAGGGCGCGCATCATCGACGGCCGGCAAGCCCACGCGTTGAGAGGTGAGGTGGAGGGTGTGGGGGGTGGAACCACGATCACGCAATGACGTTTCGTGTCTTGAGGGGATGGGTGGGGGCGGAATCCCCCGGCCCGATTCATCGGGCCTGCCCCCTTTACTAAAGGGAGTTAGGGGGACTACGTAGGGGCAATTCATGAATTGCCCCGTATCCTAAGGAAGTTCAAAACGTAGTTGCCCGATTCATCGGGCCGATACAGCCCAATAAATTGGGCAACTACAAGGTTTGGGGGTGAGAGAATGCCCAATCCGAATGTTGACTGGAAAGCTCTTGAAGCCAGGTACTACATGCAGGTCCGCCAGCGGGAGCCGGTGGTGCTGGTGCGGGGCAAGGGCGTGCGGGTGTGGGACGATCAGGGCCGGGAGTTCCTGGACTTCGTCGGCGGCTGGGCGGTCAACAGCCTGGGTCACTGCCATCCGGTGATGGTCGAGGCCCTTCACCAGCAGGCGCACCGTCTTATCCAGGTGTCCAATCAGTTCTATTCGGCGCCCCAGGTGCAACTGGCCGAGCTTCTGGTCAAGAATAGCTGTCTGCATCGGGTATTCTTTGGCAACAGCGGCGCCGAGGCCAACGAGGGGGCGGTCAAGCTGGCCCGCCGCTACGGGAAGCTGAAGCTGGGCGGCGCCTACGAGGTCATCACTGCTCTCAACTCTTTTCACGGCCGCACAATCACCATGGCCACGGCTACCGGCCAGACCAAGTACAGCGAGCCGTTCGCGCCGCTGACGCCCGGGTTCGTCTATGTCCCCTATGATGACATTGAGGCCATCAAGAAAGCGACCAACGAGCGGACGTGCGCGGTGATGCTGGAACCGGTGCAGGGGGAGGGCGGGGTCAATATTCCGCACCCCAACTATCTGAAAGAGGTCCGCCAGTGGTGCGACCAGAAGGGCATCCTGCTTATTCTGGACGAGATACAAACGGGCTTGGGCCGCGTCGGCGCCCTGTTTGGCTATCAGTGCTACGGTGTGGAGCCGGATATCATGACCCTGGCCAAGGGATTGGGTGGCGGGGTGCCCATCGGGGCGTTCCTGGCCAGGGAGCACTGCTCCGTGTTCCAGGCCGGCGACCACGGCACCACCTATGGCGGCAACCCGCTGATGTGCGCCGTGGCATATGCCGTAGTGAAATATGTGATTGAGGAAGATGTTCCGGGGAATGCGCAGAGGGTTGGAAAACATCTGTTAACCAGGCTGCTGGTGCTCAAGGACAGGTACCCGATGGTGAAGGGGGCCAGGGGCATGGGGCTGCTGGCGGCGTTGGAGTTCAAGGAGGACATTGCCCAGCAGGTGCTGATGGCCTGTCTGGAGAAGGGACTGCTGGTCAACCGCATAAAACCAAACCTGTTGCGCTTCATGCCGCCGCTGATAACCACCGAGCAGGATGTGGACGAGGCAGTGGAGATACTGGGAGAGGTGCTGTCCAGCGGCAGCTATCTCAATGTAGGGTAGTCCGCAGGGGGGTGCAGCAAAGCGGAACCCACATCACGTTCAAATAGATCTGGTGCGTTGTCCCCGCCTGAATCGAGGTTCACCCACCAAACATAGCCACAGGCTTTGACACTCTTGGCCCCCCGTGCTAAAGTAATACTGCAACATGAAGTAATACTTTCCCTCGAAAAGGGGGTATCTCAATGAGGAATTCAACGTCTACTTTAACAACAAAAGGACAGGTAACTATACCTATCGATGTGCGCAAGGCTCTTGGCCTCAAGCCCAGGGACAGGGTAAAGTTTACTCTGGAGCAGGACGGTGCCAGGATTCAGCGTGCAAAGTCCGCTCTAGAGGCCGGGTTCGGGGCTGTGAAACCCAGAAAGAAACCCGAGGACTTTAAGGAGCTCCGCCGTATGGCCATGGAAGAAGTCGCCGAGAGAGCCCTCAAGGAGATGTGACGGACACGGCCTTTCTGGATACAAATGTCATCCTGCGATACCTGCTGAAGGACCACCCCGAGAGGTCGCCGCGGTCGTTTCAGTTGCTGCAGCGGGCCGAGCGACGCGAAATCCAGCTCTATGTCACCGAGTTGGTCATAGCTGAAGTTGTCTGGATTCTCCAGGGGACGAGATATGGTATTCCCCGCAGCATGATACGCGATCTGCTCATTCCAGTAATCCAGCTTCCGGGACTACGGCTGGCCAACAAGGGTCTGTACCAGGAGATATTCACTCTATACGTGGAGTCGAAGATTGACTACATCGATGCTTATAACGTCGTGGTCATGAAGCAGCTCGGGCTTGAGCAAATATATAGCTATGACGGCGACTTCAAGAGGATAACGGGTATCAACCGGCTGGAGCCGTAACCTCACGGTTTCCTCACAGATTAACTTGCAAGGGAGTCTTAATGTCAGACAAAGTCATCTTAGCCTATAGCGGCGGGCTGGATACCTCCGCTGCCATCCGCTGGCTTAAAGAGAACTACAAAATGGATGTAGTAGCCCTGACCATCGACGTGGGCAACGAGAAGGACTTTACCGCCATCCGCGAGAAGGCTCTGAATGTCGGGGCCGTCAAGGCCGTGGTGAGGGACGCCAAGGAGCTTTTCGTCAAATACTTCGTGTGGCCGGCCCTCCAGGCTGATGCCCTCTATGAGGGCCAGTATCCGCTGGCCACGGCGTTGTCGCGGCCATTAATGGCCAAGCTGCTGGCGGATGTGGCTCGCGAGGAGGGGGCGGTGGCGGTGGCCCACGGCTGCACCGGCAAGGGCAACGACCAGGTGCGCTTCGATGTCGGCGTGCAGACGCTCGCCCCGGACCTGAGGATCATCGCCCCGGCCCGCGAGTGGGGCATGAACCGCGAGCAGACCATCGCCTACGCTAAGAAGTACGGCATCCCGGTGCCGGTAACGGTGTCCAGCCCCTATTCCACGGATGAGAACCTGTGGGGTAAGAGCATCGAGTGCGGCGTGCTGGAGGACCCGTGGAACGAGCCGCCGGAGGACATCTACACCTGGACGGCCTCGCCGCAGAAGGCCCCGGACCAGCCTGAGTATGCCGAGATAACATTCGACAAGGGGGTGCCTGTATCTCTGGACGGCGAGTGGCTGGACGGCGTCAGCCTCATCAAAAGGCTAAACGAGAAGGCCGGCAAGCACGGCGTGGGCAGGATCGACCACCTGGAGAACCGCCTGGTGGGCATCAAGTCCCGCGAGATATACGAGGCGCCAGCGGCGAGCGTGCTGCTCAAGGCGCATCTGGCGCTGGAGGCCATGACCCTCTCCCGGCTGCAACTGCGCTTCAAGGAGCGGGTGGCCCAGGAATACGCCGACCTGATCTACAACGGGCTGTGGTTCACCTCGTTTCACCAGGACCTGGCTGCCTATGTCCAGAGCACCCAGCGGCACGTCACCGGCACGGTGCGGGTGAAGTTTTTCAAAGGTAGCTGCCAGGTAGTGGGCCGCAAATCGCCCAAGTCCCTGTACAACTTTGCGCTGGCCACCTATGACAAGGGAGACCAGTTCGACCAGAGCGCCTCGCCGGGGTTCATCCATATCTGGGGCTTGCCGGTGAAGCTCCAGGCCCAGGTGCAACTGCTGGGCGAGGCCGAGGGGCCGCTGAAGATTGTGGGGCCGAAAGAGCAGGAATAGGGAATCCTCCGCTGTGTGCGCCTCGGGCGCACACAGGCTGTCCCCTTTACTAAAGGGGGTAGGGGGATTTACTTGCTGCCATCCAGATTCGTTGAGGCAAATGGGATATGATTGAACGGGCTGAAAAGAGAGACATATTCGGCGCTTTAACCGAAAGGGAACGCCGCGCCAAGAGCAATACCCAGACTAACATCTACCGCGATTGCATCGCCCAGGAGCAGCGTGGCAGAGCGGATGGTGAAACCAACGCTGTCCGGTTCAATGCCACCTCCGCAGCCGCTTTCAGCCACATGGTGAAGGATAAGGCCAGGGAACTGGGCATCAGCGCTGCTGGCATCACCGTGGTCACCCAGGACTATGCCTATAGAGAGCAGTCCATCCCGGGGAAGTATGCCATTTCCGTGGCTATGAAGATGGATGTTCACAAAGTGAATCTGGCCCCCAGCCGGGAGGCTGAGGAAGAATACTGGCGGGTCTACTACGAGTTGGGTGAGGCCAATATCAAGCTGGCGGAGTTCATTCGCAGCCTGGGCTATCCCGCCTTTGCTCACCACCCCCTGGGTATGGGCCGGCTGCTTATGATACCCTTTGCCATAGCCTCGGGCCTGGCCCGGCTGGGAAGGTTGGGGGTGGCCATGACGCCGGAGTTCGGCCCGAGAATACGGCTGGCCTGCGTGACCACCGACCTGCCGCTCGCCATTGATAAGCCTCCCGATTCTCACCGGGCCGAATATTGCGATAGGTGCCTGGCCTGCTACCGGGCGTGTCCTGTGCAGGCCATCGCCAGAGAGCTGACCAACGAACGGGGCATTGAGAGGTACGTGCTGGACTGGCAGCGGTGCCGGTCGCATTCCAACTACCACAACGGCTGCGGGATATGCCTCAAGGTGTGCCCGTATGATAGGGTGAGCGGCAAATAGAGCCAGCAATTCCGTTTCAGATTAGCGTGGAGCAAGAACAGCCCAATGAGAATTGAATTGGCCATAACCGATGGCCAAGATACCAGGAAGTTATTCTGGATAAGCCGTACGGCTAAACACTTTGCCATAAGCACTTTAGGCGGAGGAAGAAGAGCACATGTCACATATCATAATAATGGGTATGTGCACTACATCTATGGAGCGCCAGAGCCGGGGAACCTGCCATTGATAGCCGTGGGGATCGGTGGAGTGGATGGAAGGCCTGTTGAATCCGAGCCAGGTAAACTACCTAGTTCTCAGATGCCATCTCTGGATAGCTTGGTCAGGCCGACTACATTTTGTAACTTTGTCATTTCAATTACCCACGAAACTATTCAGTGTTTGCCACCATTCCTCAAAGGTAGGCATAAGTCTGACAGGGTTTCTACATAGATACTCGCAACTTCGCAACAAGTGCCATAGGAATAGAGTTCAGCCTGATGCGGCCAAATGAAATTTTAGTAGTCCAGGGAGAAGATAAATTTAGGTCTATCACATATTATCTTATAACAATGACCAACCCCAATCTCCTCATACGCATGGATGAACTTAAAGAGGATACTAGCAAACCTGATGCAACCCCTCCGTTCCCGCTTTAACCAGGAAGTGAATAAGGCAGTGTAATCGTTCGCCGGCTGAACGGCCTGTTGGTAGGATTTCTGATCGTGGTCAGGAGGGTTTAGCATCGAACTGAGGTTCACGCTCCACGCCCGACTGCGCATGGAGGAACGCTCTATTTCCGTTTTGGAAATAGAGCTTGTGCTTTCCAGCCCCTCCAAAGTCGCGCCTGGACGACGTGACGCCTATGTGGCCAGCGCCCAAATAGCGGGCCGCAATTTGACTGTGGTATACTCCAGGAAAGGTGAAGGATACCTGATAATCACCGTGTACTGAAGGGGCCGCGGAATGAAGCTTACTGTAGACCCTGAGGCGGATGCCCTCTACCTCAAGCTCAAAGAAGGCAAGGTGGCCAAGACTGAGGAACTGGCCGATGGCATTATTGTGGACCTCGACGAGGCCGGCGCTGTTCTGGGAATAGAGGTGCTATGGCTGTCTGATAGGGTAGCGCCGGAGACTCTGGCCAGTCTTCATATCGAATTGCCGCTGGTAAAGAAGTAGCCTATGTCCCAACCCCTCCGTTCCCGCTTCAACCAGGAAGTGAATAAGGCGGTCCAGTCCTTCACCCAGTCTTTGTCATACGACCGCCGTCTGTACCGGCAAGACATCGCCGGCTCGGTGGCCCATGCCCGCATGCTGGCCCGACAGGGCATCATCTCCGACAAGGACGCCGAGCTTATTATCATGGGGCTGTCCTCTATCCGCCAGGAGATCGAGCAGGGCAAGTTCCCCTTCAAGGACGAATTGGAAGACATCCACATGAACATCGAGGCCCGGCTCACCGAGCGCATCGGCGATACGGCCAAGAAGCTGCACACCGCCCGCTCCCGCAACGACCAGGTGGCTACCGACCTGCGCCTCTACGCCAAAGAGGCCATCGTCGAGACCTTGAAGCGTTTGCGAGATCTGCAGCGGGCGCTGCTTGACCTGGCCCAGGCCCACAAGGACGTCATTATGCCCGGTTACACTCACCTGCAACGGGCGCAGCCGGTGCTCTTTGCCCATCATCTGCTGGCCTACTTCGAGATGCTGGAGAGGGACAAGGACCGCTTCGAGCACGCCCTGGACCACGCCGACGTTATGCCGCTGGGGTCGGGGGCGCTGGCCGGGGTACCCTATCCCATCGACCGCGCCTTTGTGGCCCAGGAGTTGGGCTTCTCCAAAATCAGCCAGAACAGCCTGGATGCCGTTTCGGACAGGGACTTCGTCCTGGAATACGAGGCCGCGGCCTCCATTGCCATGATGCACCTTTCCCGGCTATCCGAAGAGATTGTGGTGTGGTCCTCGGCGGAGTTCAACTTCATAGAGGTGGACGATGCCTTTGCCACCGGGTCGTCCATCATGCCCCAGAAGAAGAACCCCGATGTGGCTGAACTGGCGCGGGGCAAGACGGGGCGGGTCTACGGTCATCTCCTGGGGATGCTGACCACTCTGAAGGGCCTGCCTCTCTCCTACAATCGAGACTTGCAAGAGGACAAGGAAGGCTTCTTCGACACCGTGGATACCCTTTTGGCCAGCCTGGAGGTCTTCACCGGCATGGTGAGAACGCTGAAGGTCAAAGCAGAGAACATGCTTCTGGCGGCTGGCGGCAGCTACACCCTGGCCACGGATATAGCCGACTATCTGGTCAGGAAAAGCGTGCCTTTCCGGGAAGCCTACGGCGTTGTGGGCAACCTGGTTAAGTATGCCATCGATAAGGGCAAGAGCTTTGGGGAACTAAGCTTGCAGGAGTACCAGCGGTTCTCGGCGCGGTTCTCAGAGGATGTGCTGTCGCTGACGGTGGGATCGGCAGTGGCCGCCAGGGACGAGATAGGCGGGACAGCGCCGTCGCAGGTGGCTGAGGCGTTGAAGCGGGCCAGACAGATTATCGAAGGGAGCTGACGCCCGGCTCTGGGCACATCCGGCCTGGTAGGGGTGCGGGTTGAGCAAGAACGATATACCCCAGGCTTGAGCCTGGGGTATAGTGATGCTATCTCAACCGCTCCGTGTTAGCTGGCCGATTTGGCCCGGGTCCGCAGGCAACGGGTACACAGGTTGAACCTCATCTTCGCCCCGTTGACGACCAGCGTCGCCTTGTGGACATTGGGGTCCCAGCGGCGGTTGGTCCGACGCTTGGAATGGCTCACATTATGACCGAACCGGGGTTTCTTTCCGCAGAAATCGCACTCCACTTTTTCGACTCCCCCTAGATAGACCCCCCTTTGACATGGGGTTTTTTTCTGTTACAATGCTGATGTTCAGAATAGCATAGTTCGCTGGCACGCGCAAGGTGGGCGCAGCAGCCAAAATCCGCCGCCCATTCAATCTCACGAAACGGAACGATTCTTCACCTGGCTGGTGCAGCACCTTGGTCCGCGCGCACCTTGCGGCAAATAGGCGGCCAACCCACCTCTCCCTTTGGAAAAGGGAGATTGAGAGGGATT
>JACQTY010000004.1 GCA_016210545.1 Chloroflexota bacterium | reverse complement strand
GACCACACGTGCCTGCTACACTCCTCCGCAAACACGCCACTGTCTCGCGGTCCGACGATGGCGAGGAACGCACCTGTTTTCTCCGCTCCGGTAAGCTACCGGCGACTGCTGCGGGCGCATCACCCCGTCGCTTAGGTCGGGTTTCCCAACCTGCCCTGCGGCCACAGTCGGGCCGGGAAACTAGACCTACAAATTGAATTCGGGTTTTGGCCGCGCCAACTTGACAAAGTCTCCCGCCGAGTGTATCGTTTTCGTCAATTTCACTTCGATGACGGGCGATGTCGACAGTTGAAGAGTGCAGGAAAAGTCCCGGTCAACCCCCTTCATCCCCTAATCCCATTCGGCAAGCTCAGGGCAGGCTTGGGGGACTTTTGGAATCTGTCCCGACAAGTCGGGAAGACCCCCGTCCCCGATTTATCGGGGAACCTCTTTTTCGGTAGTCTGAGTTGGGGAGGCAACGGTGAGCGAAGCAGTGGGCATAAAGAGAACGGTCTGCATGTGGTGCCACAACCACTGCAAGGTAGAGCTGCACATAGAAGGTGATAGGCTCATCGAGATGCAGGAGAACCGGCAACACAGGGCCGCCGCCCTCTACGCTCGCACGGTAAGGGCGTGTCCCAGGGCCAGGGCCGCCGCCGAGTGGTTTCACCATCCCGACCGGCTCAACTACCCCCTCAAGCGTGCCGGCCAGCGGGGGGAGGGGCAGTGGGAGACCATCTCCTGGGAACAGGCCCTGGACGAGATCGCCCAGAGATTGGACGGCGTCCGCAAGCAGTACGGGCCAGAGGCGATCGCCACCACCAGCGGGACCTATCGCAGCCACGATGAGTACCGCACCCGTTTCTTCAACCTGCTGGGAAGCCCTAACCACATGGGACAGGGACACATCTGCTGGGGGATATCCAACATGGTGGCCGCGGCCGTGCTCGGCTGGCCGGGCAACGCCCCCGGGTTGCGGCCGGGGACCACCAAATGCATTCTTATCATGGGCGCCAATCCGCCGGAGGCCCACCAGTTCCTGTGGCAAAGGATGCTGGAGTGCCTCAACGCGGGTGCAAAGCTCATCGTCATTGACCCCCGCCGCATCACCGCGGCCCAGCGCGCCGACATATGGCTGCAACCCCGGCCCGGAACGGACTGCTCTGTCCTTATGAGCATGATACAGGTCATCATTGAGGAGGGCCTCTACGACAGGGAATTCGTCGCCAGGTGGTGCCACGGGTTCGAGGAGCTTTCCCGCTGCGCCAGGGGCTACTCCCCGGAGGAGGTCGCCAGGACCTCCTGGGTGCCTGCGGACAAGATAAGGGAGGCAGCCCGGCTATACGCGACCAGCAGGCCGGCCGCCACATTCCATCACATGGGCCTGGAGCATCTCACCAACCACGTGGAAGCCCTTCACGCCCGCTTCATTCTACCCGCCATCACGGGCAACGTAGATGTCAAGGGCGGCGACCTCATCCGGCCTACCTATCCCCATATCATCCCGGAATATGAGATCGAGCTTAACGAAATGCTGCCCGAGGAACAGAAAAAGAAGGCTTTGGGCGGGGAGAGATTCCCTTTCATATCGTGGCCGGGGTATGAGCTGGTCCGGGAGAATCTGAACCGGGTCTGGGGCCACGGCTTCGCCCGGAGCCACCATTGCTACGCCCATGCTCCCACCGTATTCCGGGCCATGATCACCGGACAGCCTTACCCGGTCAGGGCTTTGATCACGGCTGCCAGCAACCCCCTGGTCACCATGCCCAACGCAAAGCTGGTGTACCAGGCGTTGCAGACGCTCGACCTCTACGTGGTCTCGGACTTCTGGCTAACGCCCAGCGCCGACCTGGCCGACTACGCGCTGCCCGCGGCCTCGTGGCTGGAAAGGCCGACCATCTTCGACGGCCAGGACACTATAAGCAGCATCGAAGTGGGCGAGACCGCTTTTCCGCCGTTCCGGGAAGGCCGTTACGACCGCAGGACGGATTTCGAATTGTGGCGCGGTCTGGGAATACGGCTGGGCCAGAAGGAACACTGGACATGGGAAACCCTGGAGGAGGCTTACAACTACCGTTTGGCCCCGATGGGCTACACCTTGAAAGAGTTTCTGGACAAGAAAGGCGGGCTGGACTCGCTGCCCTCGGAATATGCAAAATACCAAAAGATCGGCTTTGCCACCCCCACCGGCAAGGTGGAGCTTTATTCCACTATCCTGGAAAAGCTGGGCCGGGACCCCTTGCCCCGCTATGAAGAGCCAGCCGAAAGCCATGTGAGCACACCTTCACTGGCCGGGGACTATCCGCTGGTGCTGACCACCGGAGGCCGTTTCCTCCCCATGTACCACTCGGAGCACCGCCAGGTGGCCTCCCTCCGCCGCCAGCACCCCGATCCGATAGCCCAGATCAATCCTGTGACCGCCTCGGAGCTGGGCATTAAGGACGGCGACTGGATGTGGCTGGAGACCCCCAGGGGCAGGATGAAACAGAAATGCCAGTACTATGCCGGTATCGACCCCAGGGTAGTCCACGCCGAGCACGGGTGGTGGTTCCCCGAAATGCCCGCCGGTGGGCCGGGGCTTCATGGTGTGTGGGTGTCCAATGTAAACGTCCTGACCGACGATGCCCCGGAGCACTGCAACAAGAGCAGTGGCGGCTGGCCGCTCAGGGCTTTGCTGTGCAAGGTGTACAAGTGCTGAGTGAGCGGCCGGCGCCGACGCTTAGATCCCGACAAGTCGGGACGCGGCGCTATTCTCATGGGAGGCAAATGCTATGGCCAAGTCCAGCCGGCTTACGCCGGATGTTATTGAGGACTACACCCGCAAGGGCTACTGGCGGCCGGAGACACTGACGGACTTCTGGGAACGCAACGCCCGCGTCTACCCCGAACGGGAGGCGCTGGTGGACTCCCGCTTCAGGTTGACGTGGAGGCAGGGCAACCTGCTGGCCGACAGGCTGGCCCTCGGCTTGCTGGAGCTAGGCTTTAAGAGGGACGACCTGCTGGCCGTTCAGCTACCCAACTCCGTGGAGTTGTATCTCCTGCGCCTGGCCTGCGAGAAGGCCGGCCTCCTCTGTGTGCAGTGCATCAGAAGCCTGCGTCACCGGGAAATGGAACACATGCTGGGGGATGGCGAAGCCCGGGGCATCGTCATCCCCTGGAAGTCCCGCGGCTTCGACCACTGGGAGATGGTCCAGGAATTGAAGCCCCATCTACCCCACCTCAAACACGTCTTCATGGTTGGCGATTCGCTCCCTCCCGGCGCTGTTTCCATCGAGACTATGCTGGAGACGGCGGTGGAGGAGAAGTACCCCGCCGGCTACCTTCGAAGGACAAAGTGCGCTTACTCCGAGTTCTCGCTGGTGGGCCACACCACCGGCACTACGGGCATCCCCAAGATGGTGGAGCTGACCATTGGCGGCATCATGTACCTGACAAGGCTGCACAACCGGGACATCGGGCTGACCCGTGACGATGTCTTCGGCATCCTGGGGCCAGCCGTCCACGGGCCTAACATCCCCGCTTATTTCGGGGCCGCCCAGGAAGCGGCAAAAATAGTGATGCTGGAGGCTTTTGACGCCGAGTCCGCCCTCCGGATCATCCAGAAAGAAAAGATAACCGCGACCGGCGTTGTTCCTTCGATTCTGGCCCTGATGCTGGAGCACCCTGACCTGGAGAAGTACGATGTCTCGTCCCTGCGGGTGGCCTTCTGCGCCGGGGCTTCTTTGCCATACCGGATCGCCGAAGCCGCCGAAAGGAAGATAGGCTGCAAGCTGGTGCAGTTCTACGGCGCGGTGGACGCCGGGGGCATAGCCACCCTTTCCGTCACAGAGCCGGCGGAGATACGGTGGACGACTGTGGGCAGACCGTACCCGGGCAACGAGCTCAAGCTGGTTGACGAGAATGGCAAAGAGGTCGGCCCGGGCGAGGTGGGCCAGGTGATGACCCGCGGGCCGACGAACGACGTGGCCTACTACCGGGACCCCGAGGCCACACGCCAGGCGTGGTCGCCCGACGGCTGGTGCCATCCCGGCGACCTGGGCAGGTGGCACGCCGGCGGCAACCTCATGATCGTGGGGCGGCAGAAGGACGTGATCATCCGGGGCGGCCAGAACATATACCCCATCGAAATCGAGACGCTGCTGCATGCCCATCCCTGCGTCGCCAGCGTGGCGGTAGTCCGCATGCCCGACCCGGTGATGGGCGAGAAGGCCTGCGCCTTCGTGGTGCCGCAGCCGGGTTGCAACTTCACCTTCGACGACATGATATCGTGTCTGAAGTCCCACAAGATCGCCGCCTACAAGCTACCGGAGCGGCTGGAGGTCCGAGATTCTTTGCCGCTGGCCGGGGAGCAGAAGATAGATAAGAAGGCGCTGGAGAAACAGATCAGCGATTAGCTGAGCAGAGGCCCAGGATAGCCATCGCGGTCTCCTTGCGGGAGAGGACTAAGATGGGCCCCTGAGCCTGCCGAACGGGTGAGGGGACAATCTGCCCAACGCATTTTCCCCCGCTCGTCCTGACTGAATCACCCCATCCTGGCCGTCTCCCTTATGTCATTGCTCAAATATGTTTACAATTTGGTATCACTACGCGCCTGGCCCTCACCCTCTAGGCTCCCTCCTATGCGTAGATGCGGTTTGGCCTTCTTTGCAGGGCAAGTGGTGCAACATCAAGCCCAAGAGATACTTGGCCTTTGACAAACCTGAGAGATCCTTCGTCCCGATGCATCGGGAGATGACACTGAAAGAAGATTTTGCAATTCATTTGGCATCCTTTCAAGAAAGTGTCGCGCATTGAGCACTAGCGGGAGAAGGAGGTATTCGAAGCTTAGGGGACACCCCCTTCGGCAGGCTCAGGGCAGACTCTGATACCCCGCCAATCCCGATGCATCGGGACTGGACTCTCCCGTTCAATACCGTCGTGCAGCGAGCCCTCGAGGGGAGACAGTTGGAGGGGAGTGAGCCTCGCTGATTGTCTCAGTGCTGGCGGCGACAGTCTGTGTTTTAGCTGCGGAACTGATCCTGTCCACACCCCGCTCGCTGCACCCAGAGCAGGTTCAGTCCTCTCTTCTCTCCGCGGAGCGCGGCCTTCGACGAGGGGCAACGAGACTTGCTATGTGCGGTTCCCTTTCATTAGTCCTAGCCAACCTTGAACGTGGCCGTTTTCAACCTGAATTCACGGATTAATGGCAAACGAGTAAACTTGAAGCAGCCACGCGGCGCAGGTTATCATGGAAGTAACATGAATGCTCTTGTAAAAGGGGAGCACGGCATTGAAAGCTGCCAGAGTACGGACAAACGGAGCCTTTGAGACCCGCGGCATGGCCGCGTTCGGCAGAAAGGGAACGCCCCGCGGGCTTCTCCTCAGCATCGCGGGCCTGTCCACGGCCTTGGTCGTACTTGCGGCCCCGGCAGGATGCGGTCAGCGACCGGCTGACGGCACGGCCACGCCGGGCAGTGCTGCGGCGCCGCCCATAGCCCCCACCCGGGCGCCAGCGAGTGCGCCAACAGCCATACCCACACCTGCGATCAGCCCGGCCCCTGCTACGACCGCCAGGCCAGATGCTCCGTCTCCAACCTCTGTCCCGCCTACCCAGCAGCCAACGCGCGCCACTGCACCCCCGACTCCCGGGCCGGGCGCCTGGCTGAAACGCGCTCCGATGCCGTCGCCGCGCGGCGAGGTCGCCGTGGCCGCCCTCGGCGGCAAGGTCTACATAGTGGGCGGCCTGGCCCCCGGAGGAGCGACAAACCGAGTCGAGGTCTATGACCCCGCAACTGACTCCTGGACACAGAGGGCCGGGCTACCCCTGGCATTGCACCACACCAGCCTTGCCGCGGTCGGCGGCAGGCTGTATGTTATCGGAGGGTCCACGGCGGCCTGGACACCATCCGGCGACGTCTACGAGTACAACCCGGCGCTGGACTCGTGGCGGGCCAGGGCGCCCATGCCGACGGCCCGGGGGGCGCTGGCGGCGGCCGTGCTCGACGGCAAGATCTACGCCATCGGCGGCGTCACCGGTTTCGGCGGCAGGAATTTCTCGACACTGGAGGTGTATGATCCCGCCGCCAACACGTGGGAGGCCAGGGCCCCCATGAGCGTGGCGCGGGACCATCTGGCGGCAGAGGCGCTCAACGGCAAGATATACGCCATCGCAGGCCGTCTCCGCCACAGCTTCGCATCGAACCTGAACGTCAACGAGGAGTACGACCCGGCGAAGAATACCTGGTCTACCCGCGCCCCGCTACCCACAGCACGCAGCGGCATCGCTGCCGCCGTCATTGGCAACCGCATCCACGTCTTCGGGGGCGAGGCCCCCACTGGCACGTTCAGTAACAATGAGGGCTACGACCCGGCTACCGACTCGTGGAGGGAGTTCGCCCCCATGCCCACGGGCAGGCACGGACTGGGCGCCGCCGTCATCGGGGACACCATCTACGTGATCGGCGGTGGGAAGTCCCCCGGCTCCAGCGATAGCGATGCCAACGAGGCATTCAAGCCGTAACGATGGCAAATACCAAGGACCAAGCTCCAAACAAATCTAAGTGTGCCAAATCCCAGTATCGATGCCTGCGGTGAAGTCAGACCAGAGCGAGGGGGCGGGCCTGGATTTGGAACTTGAGATTTGGAATTTCGTAGCGGGGGTGATTACTTGCAATTCCTGGGATGGATCGGGTTTATCCTGGTGGAATCATTCTACGTGCCGCAGCTTATCAAGACCGTCAGGACGCGCAACGTGTCGGGGTTCTCGCTGACAGCGTGGGCAGTCCTGTGGCTGGGAATGGCGTTCTACCTTGTCTACAGCATCATGATCCACGACCCGGTGTTCACCGTGGGGAACGGGGTAGGGTTGGGGGCGGCATCGTTCCAAATTGCACTAATATTGAAGTACCGGAAGCGCGGCGGATAGCGGGGAAGAATACCCCTTTCCCCATTTACTAAACTGAGCATGTCCCACATCTCGGGCTGGACACAAGGGTTTTGAAGGGGGGATACACTATTGCAATAACTGAATGCTACCCATCTTCGGGGTCAGACATATCG
>JACQTY010000083.1 GCA_016210545.1 Chloroflexota bacterium | reverse complement strand
GTATGGCATATGTCAGCGCAGGCCATCCGCGACAACCTTAGTCCGCCGCCATCAAGAAGCTCTGCTCCAACAAGTGGCGTCGGCTGTTGGGCCTTCTCCCCCTTTGGAAAAGGGGGACGAAAGCACTCTTGTCCAAATTAGGTTTTTTCGGAGTGAGCTTTTGACGACAGAATTTGGACAGCAAGGTTGCCCTCACCCTGACCCTCTCCCGCTGCGGCGGGCGAGGGGAATGTTTTTGAGGGGTTTTGGCTCGCACCGCTCGCCAAAACCCCTGGACGGGAACCCCACCCCGGTATGAGAACGAGTCTTACCACACATTTTGGGGCAGTATTCGCCTTTCTTAATTCGGACAGCATCTTTTTGGGTAAACCCAACTTTTCTAAATGCGATATCTTGTCCAAAATACGAACGAAATTACGAGGAAAGGACGCTATCCGGCCTTAATTTGGACAGCAGTGGGCCGAAATGGCATTTTCGTGCTTCGCGGCGTCCAGCGCAAGCGGGCATGAACGATTACCCCGAAAACAGCGCGAACAAGCGCCGTGTCCCGACTTGTCGGGATTCGCTGCGCTCCACAGGATGGCGGCCTGCCCCTGCGACCGGCATTCCCCCCCGGCGCCGTGCCCCCGTGTTGACGCTCCCTTTCAAAGCCACTAGAATACCGTTAGTCTCCCTAATTTTCGTGCAAGGAGAGTCACATGGCGCAGAAGCCGTCCCAAAAGCCGTGGTACATGGAGGCGCTGGAGAAGCGTGATCCCGAGTTTGCTCAGATGCTCGGCTCTCTGATGGCAAAGGTCAATTCCCCTGGGGCGCTGGATGCCAAGACCAAGACCCTCATCACCCTGGCGCTGGATGCCGCCGGCTATCACCGTGACGGAGTTGTTGCCCTGGCGAAGCGGGCCCGCGCTCAAGGGGCCAGCGATGCCGAAATCTGGGAGACCATCCGGCTGGCCTACGTAGTCGGCGGCTTCCCTGGCCTTACCACGGGCCTGGCCGCGTTCGAGGGATAAGATATGACGTTTTTTGAGGTAGGGAAGACAAAACACCCGCTGGTAATAGACCACCTGTTCCCCAAGATGCCCGTGGGCGTCATGGGGTCTGCCGGAGGGGATATCCCGCAAGAGGTGATGGACCGAGTTTTTCAGTTGGGAAAGGAGATAGCCCGGAGGGGCTATGTCCTCATCACCGGGGCCTGCCCCGGCATCCCTCACGAGGCGGTGAAAGGGGCGAAGTCGGAAAACGGTTTTGTGGTGGGCATTTCCCCGGGACTGAACATGGAAGAGCATGTTTTGAAATACCGGAGTCCTACCTGGGGGTATGATGCCGTCATCTATACTGGCAGCGGCCTCATGGGGCGAGAGATCGAGAACATCCGCTCTTGCGACGTGGTCGTCTTCGCCGGCGGGCGCTCAGGCACGCTGGGCGAGTTCGCTATCGCCTACGACGAGGCCAAGATCATCGGAGTCCTGCAGGGCACTGGCGGCATAACCGACCACCTGGACAAGGTCGTATCGTACATCGAGAAGCAGTCGGGAGCCGTAGTGGCCGCCAGCCCGGACCCAGCGGAGCTGCTGGACAAGCTGGAGGTGCTGTACGCAGAGCGGCTACTCCCCTCTTACATTAAGCTCGTGGAGACACACAACCCGCACGGCGAGATGGACGTATGACCGCGTGGGCCAGGGAATTTGTGCTCACGTTCGTGCCTCTTCTCATCGCAATTGACGCCATTGCTACCGTGCCTATCGTACTGACCCTCCAACAGGGTATGAGACCCCAGGAGCGGGTGCGCATGGTCAACATTGCCATTGTCACCGCCTCCGTTCTGGGCGTCATCTTCCTTGTGCTGGGCAAAGTGGTCCTGCAGTTGCTGGATATCCAGGTGGCGCATTTCGCCATTGCCGGTGGGCTGGTGCTGCTGGCTCTGGCGTTGCGTGACCTGGTGATGGGGCGGATGGTGGAGGAAACGCCGGACCGGCAAGAAATGCTGGCGGTGGTGCCCCTGGGCACACCTCTAACGGTTGGCCCGGCCACGTTGACCACGCTTCTCTTGCTGAGCGATGAATACCGGATATGGATTGTCCTCGTCTCCCTGGCCTTGAATCTGGGAATCGCCTGGGTGGTGTTTCAACAGGGCAAGGTTTTTGCTCGTATCCTGGGTCAGGGTGGCATCAGGGCGGTGGCCAAGGTAATGAGCCTGCTCCTGGCAGCCATAGCCATAAGGATGATATTCCGAGGGGTAAGCCTGATCTAGGTCGGGACAAATCCGGATATCCAAATCCTAAACAAACTCAAATTGCCAGAGTGCCAACCGAATGCCGTAATGGCAACGTTCCTCCCGAAAACAGCCCAATGAGAGTGTAGTTGCCCGATTTATCGGGCCGGGTTTGCCCAATGAATTGGGCGACTACAGCCTGCGCAACTGTTATTCTCGTCCTTGTGCGGGACTCACGCCCTCGCCCACAGGTAGCCTCGCGCCAGCTCCACGAAGAATCTCGCCTGCACCTCCAGGCTCTTGACGTCCACCCGTTCGTTCCTGCCGTGGACGGTGAGCTGCAGCGCCGGGTCGGTGTCCCTGTCCATCACGGCGACGCCGTAAGACGGAATGCCGGCTTTCCTCAGGAAACGGGAGTCGGTGGCCCCCGACGAGATGCAGGGCAGAACGGTGACATCCCCCAGGACGTCCTTGATCGTCCTGTCTATCGACCGGTATCCGGGCAGGTCAGACGGCGAGAACGACGGTTGATTGAAATCGGGGATGCTTGCCTCCACGTCCTTGCCAGCCAGTCTTCTTACTTGTTCCAGGAGAGCGTCCTCGCCTTGCCCGGGCAGAACGCGGATATCGACGTCGGCGGTACAGTTGTCAGGAACGATGTTGGTCTTGATCCCGCCCTGGATGAAGTTAGGGGAAATGGTCATCCGGGTGATGGCCCGCAGGTACTCCCGGAAGGCCCGGTCGGGGAAACCGTCCAGAATGCCGTCCAGGCTGGACTTGGTCACGCGGCGGGCGTCGCCGCGGAGGTGGACGAGGGACTGAATGAGCGTCCTGACCTCGGGGATCAACACTATCTCCGTCCTGTGCTTCGATAGCCGGGCCACTGCTTCGGCCATCTTGACCACCGCATTCTCCCCCAGCGTCGGCACCGAGCCGTGGGCGGAGACTCCGCGGGTCTTGAGTGTTGTCCACGCCGCCCCCTTCTCCCCCGCCTGGATGAAGTAGACGAGCTTGCCGTTTATCTTGAGCGGGGCCTCCGCACCCTCGTTAACCACAAAGTCGGCGCGCAGCTTGTCGGGGTGGCGCTCCACCAGGTACTTCACGCCGTATGTCCCGCCGACCTCTTCGTCGGCGGTGGCCGCGAAGACCAGTTGCCCCTTGAGTTTATCCGGCTGCCGGGCCAGCTCCAGCATGGCGTAGGCCTCAGCGGCAACCAGGCTCTTACAGTCCAGGGCGCCCCGTCCCCACACCTCCCCCCCCTGAATAGCGCCGGAGAAGGGGTCTACGTCCCAGCCGGGGGTCACGGGAACGACGTCAGTGTGGGCCAGGAAGACAATGCGCCGGCTGCCCTCGCCCAGATAGGCGAAAAAGTTGCCGCGCCCCGGCGCCGATTCGATGATCTCATTGCGGACTCCCGCGGCGTCGAAAAGACCTTTGAGATATTTGGCGGCCTCAGTCTCGCCGCCCGGCGGGTTGACCGACTTAATCTGGATGAGTTTGGAAAGGATTTCTTCTACATGCACCAATTATCAAACTCCTAGTTCCCATTGAGTTCGTGCTTTCTTGGGCCCCGCACTCATTGTAGCTAGAAAGATCTCAGAGCCAAGATGCGTGAGTGCAACAAGGTGCAAATGAGAGAAGAGGTTGCTCAAAGGGCTAATCCAAGGACATAGGCGAGTACAGTTTCAATCTGTGAGAGTGATTGTGGAGGCAGTTCTCCAAGTGAATTGAGCAAATTTGACTTGTCAACACAACTAATCTGATGGCACAGAGCAACGCAGTCCTCTGGAAGGCCGCCTGTTCCCGCTTTCAGCAGAACATTGCCCCTCTGAGTAGCCCTTTTGAGCTTGCTCGTTGTTGGAATTACTATAACAGTAGCCAGCCGGTCAAAGTCTTCGTTCTGGATCACAATTGCTGGTCGGTCAAACCCTGGCTCGCTTCCGCGGGGTGGTCGGAAACGAACGTGCCAGACTTCGCCTCGCACCGCCTATTCCCCGCCGTCTTCTAGGTGGTGGGCAACTGCTGCAATACTGGCTCCACTGAACTTCATATCCTCCTCATCTGACTCTGGCGCGTCTCCAGCTATGCTCGGGACCTGGAGCAGCTTTAAGCCTTTTGCTACCCGATACGCGCCAGCAGCATAGTAGCGGCTCCACTCAGCCAATACCCTTGCATTCTGTCGGTGTCCTTTTTTCTCAAAGAGGTAATGTACGACAGAGCAAAGCGACAGCCAGTAGGCAATAAGCCATCCTTGTAACTCAGCTAAGGCAGCGTCCTCTATCTCCATTTCAGGGCGTTTCATAGCGCCACGAATCAGAATCGATACGGTCGCAGCACCCGACACCAGTTCATTTATGGAATCTCTCCCCAGGCTGCCACTCGTGTCTTTCTCAATCTGCTCCTTCATCTCGCTCAATCCCGTCGCCGAGATTTGAGACAATTCAGAGACATCGCTTATTTGACTCACCATGATGTTCGACAGTGACTGACCAAGAGAGGAAAAACGAGGAAGTAAGCTACTGAACGTTTTAGGCAGATCTTCCAGAGGAACGCGGAGCATTTGCTGCAAGATTTCAGATTCTATCTGATCAACAACCGCTTCCATAGACTTGATTGTCGGCTTCGCAACCTTAGACCTCAGAAGTTGATCTAGGGTGGGACGCCCTGGGAATACAACTCTTAGATGCTTCGGCTCTCGTGCAAAGATCGGTCCTGGCGGTGCTGTCAAACTAACCATGTCTACGCTCCCACATGTTCACCGTCATTTTAACACTCGTATTCTACGAAGTCGAGCGAGCGATTTCCAGGAACTTCCCGCAGACACTTGCCCAAAACATCACAGCACCGACTAATCAGGCGGGCCCTTATATGTAAGGTACCGCTATGACCTTTCGTCTTCGTCTGCTTTGGCCATAGGGTGCGCCGAGAGATACACCTGCCGCGCCCGGCTCTGGCTGACATGGGTATAGACCTGGGTGGTGGCTAGATTGGTGTGGCCGAGAAGTTCCTGCACCACCCGCAGGTCGGCGCCGCCGTCCAGGAGGTGGGTGGCGAAGGTGTGGCGAAGCAGGTGCGGGTGCACCTTCTTGGCTATGCCGACCTGCTTTCCGTAGTCCGATACCAGCATCTGCACTAGCCTTTGGGAGATCCGCTTCCCGTACCGGTTGACGAAGAGGGCGGAGCTTTTGACCCTGCCCGCAAGCTGAAGGCGGCCCCGACCCAAGTATGCCTTCATTGCCTGAGCGGCCGGCTCACCCATCAGCACCATCCGCTCCTTGGACCCTTTGCCAAAGACCCGGGCCTCTTTTGTTTCCAGGCTTATGTCCGATAAGTCCAGGCCCACCAGCTCGCTGACTCGCAGGCCGGAGGCGTAAAGCAGCTCCAGGAAGGCCCGGTCCCGCAGGCCCTGGGGCGTCGACAGGTCGGGGGCCTCCACCAGGCGGCGGGCCTCTTCCTGCGTCAGGAACGAGGGGAGACGCTGCTCTAGCTTGGGGCTGATGGCCGTCTTCATCGGGTCGGAGTCGATCAGTTTCTCCCGGCTCAGATAGCTGTAGAAGGAACGCAACGCTGATAGCCGCCGGGCGATGCTGGCGCGGACGGTGTTCTGCTCGACCAACATTGCCAGGAAGCGACGCAGGAGATTGTGGTCTACGTCGTCGTGGGAGGTCACGCCTTCCTGGCTGAGGAAGTCCAGATAGCCTTGCAGGTCGTGCAGGTAGTTCCTGGCCGTGTAGGCGGAGAGATAGCGCTCCACCTCCAGGTAGCGCCGGTAGCCCAGCAGCGCCTGCTCCGAGTAGAGCGGCGGCCTCTCTTCAGTTGTTCTTTGTTCCATCTTGTTTCCCTACCCGGCTGTGGACGAAGCGGACGATGTGGTCCAGCGGCGTCCCCGGCGTAAACACCTCGTCGACCCCCATTTGCTTGAGCGGCTGGATGTCCTCTTTCGGTATGGTGCCGCCGACCAGCACCAGTGCATTCACCCTCTTCTCCTTCAGCAGACGAAGGGTCTCCGGCACCAGCTTCATGTAACCCGCCGAGAGGATGGACATCCCCACAACGTCCACGTCCTCCTGCAACGCCGACTCGGCGATCTCTTTGGGCGTCTGATTGCCGGCGAAGATGACCTCCATCCCGGCATCTCGCAGGGCCGTGCTAACTACAATGGCCCCACGCCAGTGGCCGTCAATGCCGGGTTTGGTCATGAGGACCTTGATACGATTGGACAACCGCACCCCCCCTAGGTGATGAAGACGTCTTTTTGTGCCCCAGCAATGGTCATAAACGGAATAGAAAGACATTGGCCCGGGGGAAAGAAATCCCCCGCCCGACTCACTGGACGCAATCTCCAAAGCATACGCCCCTTGGAGGGTGGTGAGTCGGGCCACCTCCTTTGCGTAAAGGGGGTAGGGGGTTTTCTCCCCCGCGACCGCCAGCAACTATGCCGAATGCTGAGGCGCCCCATGCATGGCTATTGTCACAACAAATAGTTGGTGATTATATGCTTGATACGGATTCATATCTGTGATCCTTCCATACGAAACACTTGCTGCCCCTTTGGTACCTCAATAGTGAACGGTTCTGTTTCGTACTGACTACCATCAACGATACACTGCAATCTCGCGGTTCTCTTACCACGCGGGGTATCGAGCGGAATATCAAATAGCATGACGCGTTCTTCAGTAGTATAGAAGCCCTGCGATTCCCAATCGGAGGGGTACAATTTCCCACCCAAGCAAAGTATGACTGATTCCACTTGGATTATTCTGCGCGTGAGCATTACAGTAACAGACCCCTCCAAGAGCAAGACAGTACCATCCTTTTCATTGTCCCAATAATTCGTTCGCCCCCCAGCGGAATCCTTCAGCCACCATTTCTCCCGATACCATACAATAGAATAGTGCCTTTCCTTATTTTCGGCTTTTCCTTGCGTTAAACTTGCAATTTCGGCGAGAGCCTCATTTCGTTGTCGATAGGGTGCTCTGAATAAATGCCAAGCAAAGATGAACGCAAACACCAGGACAAAGCCAAGTATTACGCCTATAGTTGCGCCAATACCCGGATACCAGAATTGCTGTTCGGATGTAGCGTCTACAGGAATTCGCCAATGCCCAACGAAACCACCGACTAAACCGAACATGGCCGTTCCCACAACTTCCAATGCCCAAAAAGATTTGGTAGATTGGCGGAAATGTTCGGTGTCCTTCCGAGCTCTAGACCATACTGATTCTGTTGCCATGCCCCTATTCTACCACTTGCCCAATTTGCGTTAAGCGCATAATCGCCAAATAGTTAGTGGCCATAATCCTGCGGCATTGGGGACATTGTTGCCTGTTGCCTCTTGTTTCTCGTACCCTCGGGCACGGCACCGCCGTGCCCCTACGATTATCACCTCTCAAATCCCAATCGGCATGCGCCACAGGGGGTAGAGCTTCTTCCACACGGCCTGGACCTCGCCGAGGCTGGCATAGGCTTTCACCGCCCGCATGACCGCGGGCATGACGTTGTCGCCGCGGACGGTCCGCTCCCTGACCTCCTCCAGAGCCGAGGCTACCTCCGAGTTGTCCCGATTGGCCTTGAGCCGTTCCAGCCTGGCCCGCTGGTGCTCGGCGGCGTTGGGGTTGGGACGGAACAGGGGCACATCGTACGGCTCCTTCTCCATCGTATGCACGTTGACGCCGACAACCGGGGTCTTCCCTGTGGCCAGCTTCGTCTCGTGGTCCATCATGGCCTTCTGGAACTCCCGGTGCACCCAGCCCGATTCCAGGGTGGCCACTAGCCCCCCCTCTTTCTCGACGGTGTCCAGGTATTCCCAGGAACGCTTCTCCACCTCGTTGGTGAGCGACTCCACGTAGTAGCTGCCGCCAAGGGGGTCGGCTACGCTGGCCACGCCGCTTTCCAACTGGGCTATCTGCTGGGTGCGGATGGACAGCAGGATGCTCTGGTCGGTAGGCAGGCAAAGGGCCTCGTCGTAGGAACAGGCGTGGATGGACTGGGCGCCGCCCAGGGCCGCCGCCAGCGTCTGATAGGCAATGCGGACAACGTTGTTCAGCGGCTGCTGGTAGGTGTGCGTGGAGCCTGATGTCTGCACGTGGAAGCGGAACAACGCCGAACGGGGGTCCCCGGCATGGTAGCGTTCGGTTATCAGCCTGTACCACATCCGCCTTGCCGCCCGGAACTTGGCCACCTCCTCCAGGATGTCGTTATGGGCCGCCAGGTGGAAAGAAAGCGTCGGTGCGAAGTCATCGATCTTGAGGCGGCCTCGCCCCAGTTCCTCATCGATATAGGCGATGGCATTGGCGAAAAGCAGGCCCAACTCCTGCGGGGCGGTAATGGCGTTTTCCCGGTAGTTGTACGAGGCAAAGCTGACCGGGTGCCAGCGGGGAGTGTTCTTAGCACACCACTCCACAACGTCCACGCACAGCCGGAGCATGTTGCCCGGCGGGATGATGTCCATGAGCTTGCAGCAGCCGGTGAAGAGCAGGAGGTCGTTCTGGGTGGTGCCGTCCAGCTTGTCCAGAGGGACGCCCCGCTTTTCGGCCACAGCGAAGTACATGGCCGACAGGGCGCAGGCCGTCCACGGCGTGGCCACCACTGCAGTGCTCACCCTGTCAATAGGCAGCCCGTCGAACATGGTCTCCATGTCCTGGAGCGAGGACACCGGCACCCCACCCATGCCTACGTCCCCCTGCACCCGGGGATCGTCGGGGTCCAGGCCGCTTTCGGTGACGGCGTCGAAGGCGATGGAGAAGCCGGTCTGGCCGAGTTCATGCTCCAGCTTGAAACGCCGGTTGGTCTCCTCCGGGGTGCCGAAGCCGGAGAACTGGCGGATGGTCCACAGTTTGCCCCGATACATATTGGGGTAGATGCCGCGGGTGAACGGCGGCTGGCCGGGCAGGCCCAGGCTCCGGCTGCCACCTGCCCCGTCCAGGTCTTCTTCAGTGTAGACGGCCTTCAAGGGAATTCCGGACGGCGTGGTGAACTGCTCCAGGCGCTCACGGGGGCCTTCCTTGGCCGCCGCAGGCCCCATCTTCTTGCCACTCCCATCCAAACTATGATTAGCCATTTTCCGCTCCTGGTGACCGCTTGTCCCGCCAAATTGCGTCAGGGGCGGCCGGCCAGTCACCCCTCTTCAAAAAATGTGCAAACCGTAAAGTAATCCGTAGGTCGGGTTTCCCAACCCGACCCCTTTTGGGCAGGTTAGGAAACCTGCCCTACGATACCAGGAAAGACAATGCGGCATTTTCATTTCTTGCGGCGCCCCTTCACCGATGAGCGAAAGACCTAAGACCGTCCTGCTCCCACAGGCTCTGCCTGCTCTGCCAGCGCCTCGGTGTGGCCGCACTTGACGCATTTGGCGTTCTTCTTGCTGTAGGCCGTCATGAGCCCGCCACATGAGGAACAAGGCTGGGGCAGGGGACGCCCGTTGGCTATGAACTTGCACTTCGGGTAATTGGAGCAGCCATAGAAGGAACGCTTGCCTTTGGCGCGCCTTTCGACCAGATCGCCGCCACACTCCGGACAGGCCACGCCCACCTTCTTCAGTATGGGGCGGGAGTATTTGCAGGTCGGGTAGCCGCTGCAGGCGATGAACCTGCCGAAACGGCCCGTCCTGATCACCAGGGGCTTGCCGCAGTCCGGGCAGGGTTCCTCGATTGCTTCGGTCTGCGCCTCGGCGCTTCCCGGCATGGGGCGGGTGTACCTGCATTCCGGATAGCCGGTGCAGGCGATGAACTTTCCATGCCGTCCGGACTTGATTACCAGGGATTTGCCGCACTGGGGACAATTTTCCTTGATTTCCTCGTCCGGCGCCTTTTCGATCTGCTGGCTGGCCGTCGTCAGCCTGTCGTCGAAAGGCTTGTAGAACTCCTTCAATAACGGTCGCCACTCCTGCTCGCCGCGGGCGACCTCATCGAGCTTCACCTCCAGGTTGGCAGTGAATCCTACGTCCACGATATCGGGGAAGTACTGGGTGAGCAGGTCCGAAACAACAAAGCCGATCTTCTCCGGTTTGAACCGGCCATCTTCTTTTTGCACGTACTGGCGCTCCCCGAGGATAGACAGAATCGGCGCGTAGGTGCTGGGGCGGCCTATGCCGTTTTCTTCCAGCGCCTTGATAAGGGTGGCCTCGGTGTAGCGGGAAGGTGGTTGGGTGAAGTGCTGTTCGGGATACAGATTAAGCAGGTTCAGCTTGTCGGAGGCCTTCAGATCGGGTAGCGCCGGCTTGTCGGGTTCTTCGTCGTCACGGCTCTCGGAGTACAGGGCGAGGAAGCCGGGGAACTTCACCCTGGAGCTGCTGGCCCGCAACAGGTAAGTTGCAGCCGGCTTGCTATTTTTGGCGTGGATGTCCACGGTGACATTGTTGAAGCGGGCGGTCGCCATCTGGCTGGCCACCATGCGTTTCCAGATGAGCTCGTAGAGGCGGGCCTGCTCGCGGGTCAGATACTGCTTGACATCCTCCGGCAAACGGTGGATGCGGGTGGGACGTATGGCCTCGTGGGCTTCCTGGGCGCCCTTGACCTTGCGGGCGAAGTGCCGGGGCTGGGGCGGCAGGTAGTCGCCCCCGTATTTCTCGTTGACGTAGTCCCTGGTTTCGGCCAGGGCCGAGGCCGCCACGTTAGTGGAGTCAGTACGCATGTACGTTATGAGGCCGACGGAGCCTTCCTTGCCCACCGGCAGGCCCTCGTACAACTGCTGGGCTATGGCCATAGTGCGCTGGGCGGTGAAACCCAGCTTGCGAAATGCGTCCTGCTGCAGGGTGCTGGTTATGAAGGGAGGCGCCGGGGAGCGGGACTGCTCCTTCTGGGTTACCTTGGCTACGGCGTAGTCCGAGCCTTTGAGCATCGTTAGCAGCTTATCGGACTCAGCCTTGTTGTGTATTTGCAGCTTCTTGCCGTCGGAATGGCCCACCAGCGCCGCCTTGAACCTGGCAGTGGTTGCCGTCGCCTTGGCCAGCTCGGCGTCGATGCTCCAGTACTCCACGGGAACAAAGGCTTGTATCTCTTTTTCCCTGTCCACCACCATTTTCAGCGCCACGGACTGGACGCGGCCGGCGGAAAGGCCCCTCTGCACCTTCTTCCACAACAGCGGGCTGATCTTGTATCCGACCAGGCGGTCCAGAATGCGCCGCGCCTGCTGGGCGTTGACCAGGGAGGCATCTATGGAACGCGGATGACGGAATGCCTCTTTCACCGCCTCGGGGGTTATCTCGTGGAAGACCACGCGGTGCACGGAAAGATCACCAGGCTTTATCAGCTCCATGAGGTGCCAGGAAATGGCCTCGCCTTCGCGGTCAGGGTCTGTGGCCAGATACAGCGAACCGGCCTTCCTGGCAGCTTCGCGCAGTTCCTTGACTACCGCCGCCTTGGGGCGGGGCACCACATACTTTGGCTCGAAGCCATTCTCTATGTCGACTCCCAGGTTGCTGCGGGGAAGGTCGCGGATATGCCCCATGGATGCTTTGATGCTGTAGTCGGAGCCCAGGAACCGGCCGAGCGTCTTTGCTTTGGCCGGGGACTCAACGATAACTAACTTTTTAGCCATATGCTTAGAACTATTCCACCTTTACCCGGTATTCTTCTCTGGCCTGTCTGGCCAGAACGTAGTTCATGCCCCCCACCTGCCTCACCATGCCCTTGAGTTCCATCATGGTGAGTGTACTGCTAACCAGGTAAACTGGCAAGCCGCTGGCGCGACAGACCTCGTCGATATGGACCGGCTCTACCGTCAGGTGCGACAGAAGCTTCGACTCGGTGTCGGTCGGGGGAAGCAGCTCTTTCATTTCCAACTGCTGGGCGGCCATAGACAGGTTCAGCTCCTCCAGGATATCCTGGTAGTTACGCACCAGCTTGGCGCCCTGTTGGATCAGGTAGTTCGTGCCGCGGCTATTGGGCGACAGGATGCTTCCCGGCACCGCAAACACCTCGCGGTCCTGTTCATTGGCCAGACGGGCGGTTATCAGGGCGCCGCTGGTCTCGCCCGCCTCCACGACCAGGGTGCCCAGGCTCATGCCGCTCATGATCCGGTTCCGCCGGGGAAAATAGTCGGCGCGTGGCGGCATGCCAATGGGCTGCTCGCTCACCACGGCCCCGTGGTCAGCTATCTCTCGGGCAAGCTGGGCATTCTCCGGCGGGTACACCTGGTCCAGCCCGCAGGCCAGCACGGCAACGGTGCGGCCTCCAGCCTCCAGGGCCGTCCGGTGGGCGACGGTGTCGATGCCCCGCGCCAGGCCGCTTACGATGGTGATGTGGTGTCTGGCCAGGTCGGAGACAATGTCCTCGGCTACCTGGCGGCCATAGATGGTGGAATGTCTCGTGCCCACCACCGATACGGCCCACTCGTCCTCGGAGAGAACGGCTCCCTTCACGTAGAGGACGGGAGGCAGATCATATATCTGCTTGAGGCGTGGAGGGTAGGCATCATCATGCCAGGTGAGCGCCCGGACGCCGAGCCTCTCCAGCTTGGCCATTTCGTCGTCCAGGGATATGAGAGGCCGACGGATGGTTACCGCCTGGGCCACATGGCTATCCAGCCCGGCGGCCTTGAGTTCCGCAGCCGGGGACTCCCAGGCGCGGGCCATGTCGCCGAAGTGCTTCTCCAGCAGGGAGAACCGCACCCGGCCAATGCCCGGGATTAAGCTAAAGCCGACCCAGTATTTGGTATCGTTCATCTTGTTGAAACCATTTTAGATGTAAAACGAGATCTGATCTAGCACGAGTATCACCTGCAGTGCTCTGGCTCGAGTGTAGTCTTCAGGTCTGGCAACCCCGTGACTCGCACTATGCCGCGATAAATCCAGCTTACCGGCTTCGACGTCAAAGTCGCGAAACATCACTTCTGTCAAATACTTTAGGAAAGGAGTCGGCAGCAACAAGGAGTCGTCTGACTTGGCCTTCTGTGCACCCTTCTCCGTGAGGTGCTGTAACAAGTCTCGTGTCTTTACTTTGCTTCCCTTCGCTGTGTCTTTCAGATACACATTCCTGAGGATTCCCTCGACCTCCGTCAGAAGATTCTTGATGCAGTTTATGCAACCCCCGCTACCTCCGTCAAGGTAAGCGTTGACGCCAGCCTCGATAAGCGGCCGCTTCTCGTTGAAGATGTCCTTGCGCCACCACCTGGCAGTCATACTTTCGACCCTGGCCTTGTCAAAGCGGTCAATCACCTTTTGAACGCGGTTTTCCAAATCAAATTTCTGCTGGTAGGCATCACTTAGATCCTTGTACTCTCTGGCCATGATCTCAACAAATGGAAACCACCCGTCATTTAGCATTTCATCGAAGAGGGCCTCTGTCTGCAAAGTACTATAAACATATTGAAACGACAAGTGACGGTAAAGCCTGCCGATAGCCAGACCCATTTTACCAATGTCCAGGTTCTCGGGTCTGGCCAGGTCGAAGTAAAGACCAAATTTCCAGCCGACTTTGAAGCAGTAAATTACCTTGTCAGTTTCAGCTATTTTAATTTCGGGGAACCTTAGCCGGTGTATATCTGCTATGTTGTCCTGCCTGACCAGCTCACCTTTCTTTACCTCACCTTTAATCCTAATCTCAACTTCAACTTGGAAATCATTTAGATAAAGATCAGCGCCTAAGTCTTTGTGAACAAGCACTAAGAACTGAAAAACGGCATTCGTAGGAATTCCATGTTTGCCCAAAAACATGTTGGATATTTGGTCAACGTAATGGTAGAATTCGGGTTCGTCGCAAGTCATTGAGGCTTTTACTAAGACGTCAATAGTATCGCCCTGTCTTCCATGTTGTAGGGCGAAACCGCCTAAATCTTCAGTTTTCTCCATATGCATATGTGCCATATATGCTCAGTAGTCCTCCACCATGGTTCGACAGGCACAACATCGCGCTACGTGCGCAACCGCATTGAGTCACTCTTTAGGTTTGAACCGCATTGCCGACCAGGTCTCGTCTATAGATACCAGTGAAACGCCGGTGAGGCCCCTGGTGTCAGCCAGACCCCTCAGGACGTCCCGGTTGAGGTCGGTAACCACTTTGGCGCTCTGCTTGGGATAGGCAATCCAGAGTATCCCGTTGGGCTTGAGGGCAGCTTTCAGCTTCAGGGCCAGGGCTTCCAGTTCCTTGCTGTTCTTGCAGAAGGCAAGCACCAAGTCGAATTGCCCGGTCAGGGATTCCGAGACCTGGACTCCGGCAGGCAGTTCACCGAGTCGGGCCAGGTATCCTGCTGGGGCGTTCATAATAGCTACCCGCTGGCCCGGTTTAATGAGGAGCTTCTTTGCCAAAGAAGAATCGGCCATACTATGCCTCCGGAAATGTGCAGGGGAAATGGGCGATAAGTAAATGGCGGAGAGGGTGGGATTCGAACCCACGGTCCACTTGCGCGGACACACGCTCTCCAGGCGTGCCTGTTAGGCCACTCCAGCACCTCTCCGCGATAGGCCCATCTGGCGGAGAGGGTGGGATTCGAACCCACGCTCCAGCATAACCGGAGACCGCTTTTCGAGAGCGGCACCATAAACCACTCGGACACCTCTCCAACCCGCAAAAGATTATAGCACCTTTCTCAGCGAGCAAAAAGCTCTATGGACAATGCCTTGGATTGGGCGGTCCTCTCGCAACTCGTACGAGCACGGCGCGCCGTGCCCCACCGACAACCGGCCCTCCCGTTTGGCCCTACGACGCGGTCAGGCAATCTATGATACAATGGCAGCGACAAAGGAAGGACTGGCAGGATTTGTACGGAATCGCATGATTACTAGGCTGATAATCTACTTCGTGCTGGGCGGGGCGATCATCGCCTCAACGACCTATTTCGCTTCGGTGGGGAGGGGGTTCGCGGCGGCTTTCGTGTATACGGTGCCCAGCACCACCCTGTTGACGTTTATTTTCACGTACCTGGAAGCGGGAAATGCGGGCATCATCGGCTATGCTAAAGCCTTGCTATACTTTCTACCGGCGTGGGTGATCTACATATTGACCGTCTTGCTTACCCTGGAAAGAATCGGGGTTGTCAAGTCGCTGGCCCTGGGGCTTATCGTATTCCTGGTACTGGCGCTGGTGACCAGGATTGTGGTGAGGAACTGGGGAATCTAGGCGTCTTACGCCCATGTTTCTTGGCGTGCGCACTGCCGGGTGGCCCCCCACCGGTGTAGGGACGTGCGCAATATGTGGGAGGCGCGCCATTTGCGCCGCTTCTGACGGCGCCCTTAATCCACCATCAAAAAGAGACCTGGCCCCGATTTGTCGGGGCTATACGAACGGTGGGATCCCGACTTGTCGGGCTCTGTAGAGCGCCCAGTGTTTCACCAAGCAGGTGAATAGAGCTTACGTTTCCTGAGATTGAATGGGTGGTGGATTATGGGCGCCATACCACCTCCCCTTTTGGAGTCCTATTTGATATAATAAGGGCTGGCAAATCAGTCTCGTATTAAGAAATGAGGAGGCGATAGCGTGGTCGCCGTATATGTGACATCCCTCAACGGTCCCGAAGGCAAGACGACCCTGTGCGTTGGCCTGGCCAGGAAGTGGCACAAGGCTGGCAAGAAGGTCGGCTACGTCAAACCCGTTCTGGTCTCCGCCACGGAACAGACGTCGCCTTCAGATGCCGACGCCGCCTTTGTCAAGAAAGTGCTCGGCCTGATCGAGCCGGCGGAAAGCCTGTGTCCCCTTTCGCTTACGGCTCAGGGCGTTGCTGGAGTCTCCAAACTTCGCGCGCCGGAACAAAAGCTGGTCAAGGCATGCACAGATATCGCCGCCGGCAAGGACATTCTCCTTATGGAGGGTCTTACCGGACAGACCGAGGCCTCCGCCGCCATCGTCCGCTGGCTGGGCGCTAAGGCCATCATCGTTGTTCACCACAGCACAGCTCTGGCCGACGAGCTTCCAAAAGCGGTCAAGCCCTTCGGACAGGCCCTGGCCGGGGTAGTCATCAACGCTGTTCCCCGCGAAAGGCTCGACGAGGTATCCGCCAACTTGGCTCCGGCGTTGAGAAAGGTCGGCATCAAGGTCCTGGGCGCGCTGCCGCAGGAGCGGGCGCTGGCTGGCCCGTCAGTGAGGGACCTGGTGGAACCCCTGCAAGCCAGGGCTGTCACTTTCAAGGACGGCATGAATGCCACCATTGAGAACGTCATGGGCGGCGCTGTGTTTTTGGACCCTGGTCCCCTCTACTTCGAACGCAAGTCTAACAAGGCGGTGGTGGTGCGTATCGACCGGCCCGATGTGCAGCTCGGGGCGCTGGAGACATCCATCCGCTGCCTGGTGCTGACCAATGCCGAGGGTGACCCCAATCCGTACGTCTACTATAAGGCCCAGGACAAAGGGACGCCCATACTGCTCACCAAGATGGACACGCATGCGGCCCTGGCCGCCGTCGAGTCCACCCTGAACAACACCAGGTTCCGCGAGGAGCACAAGCTGCGCCTCCTCGAGGACGTCCTGGACCACTATCTGGACTTTGGGGCGCTCAATAAAGCTTTGGGGATTTGAAAAGGCCCCGATTCATCGGGGCCCTTCATTATCAGCCCGTCTGCAACTGGGTCACGGCCATAAGCCGGTTGATCTGTGCCTTCTCGTAGCTCGGATTCACCCGCAGAGCCTCGTCGTAGCAGGCGGCGGCCTCCCGCCAATGTCTGGATTCAAAAAGCGCGTTGCCCCGGCTCAAATAGATGTCGGCGACCAGATCATCGTCCCCCCATACCTCCCTGTCCGGACAGCTTTTATGGCCGGAGTAGTCAAAGCCGTTGCACACCACGTTCTCCACGTCTATTTGCAGGCCATCCGCCTGGAGCAACGTAAACACGTGGGGCACGCCATGGAAGGCCCGTTCCATATGGGCAGCAGCCACCCTCAACCCCAACTCCTGCGCCAGGGTGTTGTACAGCACGGTTAGCCCCAGGCAATTGCCCACCGGTCCCCGACCACCCCGCACCTCGGCGTCCAGGACATCACTGACCCGGAAACAGCCCCCGGGCTGGTAACGTTGCGGCTTGCTGCGCCACAGCCAGTCGAAAAGGTATCTGGCACGTACGGCCTCGTTTTCCAGTGGCAAGCCCTGCCGCAGCGATTCCACCAGTGTCTTGAACTGGGCCAGATAGTAGGCCAGTTCTTCCCTGGCGCCCACTCCCGAGGCCCGCAGGGCCGCCTCAACGAGAGGGCTCCTGCAACTCTCCATCAGTCCTCCGGGCGCCTCTCCACAGGCGCCACATTCATCTCAACAAATGCATCCCCCCGCAGGGCTTCCAGCGCCATGGGCTTGCCTACGGCGTCGCCCGTGAGGATGCGGTGAATGCTGTCGATGTCGGGAGTTGGCTTGCCGCCAAGGGAAATGACGGCGTCGCCTTCACGGACCCCGGCCCTGGCTGCCGGTCCTTCCGGGTCAATCCCGGCGACCAGCATCCCCCGCTCCTGCTTCAGCCGATTTGCCAGAGGCCTGCCGAGCTTCACCGGATGGCCGATGAGTCCCATATAGCCGCGACGCACCTTTCCATCCCTGATCAATGCCGCGGTGACCCACTTGGCGGTGTCTATGGGGATCGAGAAACAAATGCCCTGGGCGTACTGGATAATGGCTGTGTTTATGCCCACGAGGTTCCCCAGTGTGTCGACCAGCGCCCCGCCACTGCTCCCCGGGTTCAAGGCGGCATCGGTCTGGATAATGTTCTCTATCAGCCTCCCCGTCATGCTTCGCAGCGAGCGGCCCAGGGCGCTCACAATGCCGGCGCTGACAGTCGTCTGCAGGCCCAGCGGGTTGCCAATGGCAATGACTGCCTGTCCCACCTGGATGGAGTCCGAGTCCCCTAACCTGGCTGAGGGCAAGCCCGAGGCAGACACACGCACCACGGGCAGGTCCGAATCGTGGTCTTCGCCAACGGTGACAGCCTCATACGTCTGGCCGCTACCTATCCCCACCAGAATGCCGCGCGAACCGTGCACAACGTGGGCGTTGGTCAGGACATAGCCATCGGGTGCAACTATCACGCCCGAGCCTGAGCCTTCCTGTTCGCCCCGTTGTGAGACCATGGCGCCACTAATGCTCACGACGGCGGGACCTACCTCCTGCACCACCCGGATGATGCGCCGGGAATAGGCATCCATAACGTTCAAATCGTCGTTCACGCAATCGCCTCATACCCAAGCGTATACGCCTCCGCTGGAATTGAAAAGTCGCCGGGGGTCATCCATCGCCCCGACGCGATATGATCGCGGCTTGAGCTTCTTCTGACGCGGTAGGGTGCTGAGACTGCCACGCCGGGGAGAAAAGTCCGGGTCGGATTGGACGAAAGAGAGGCCGACGAGCTCCGTTGCGAAAGAAGCTGAGGGAGCCAACGTGGACAGCGAAGAAATTGGTGTCTACTCCTGGCGCAAGAACGCACCGCCGCAGTGGGGCCTGAGTACACGTTTGTATGAACGGCGATTGTGTTCACTTCCCAACCGCGAAAAAGCACCGCTACGCACCGACCGGAGTCAAACTGCGACCGCGCCCGCGGATTTCGGCTATCGACCGGGCTTTTCTCGAAGTCTGACGTAAACGATGGAGGGCCCACCCTGGCTCTTCGCCTCGCTCACTTCAAACTCCCTGGAGTATGACTTGATCAACTGGGAGAGCTGAGTGAACCCATACGTTCTCACGTCGAAGCTCGGGTCAAGTTGACGGACCCGGTTGCCCAGGGTACCCAGGAGCGCCCAGCCATCTTCCTGTACGGACTTGTCGAAAGCGCTCTGAAGCAACGGCAGCGGGTCAGGTGCGGTCGCCACGGCGGCCACCTTCCGCCTGGAAACGGGCGTTCGCTGCAGGGCAACCGCTTCAGCCTGGAGATTCTCGGTGTACACGAACACATCGCAGGCGTTCACGAAAGCCCGCGGGGTGGTCCTTCTCCCGATGCCCATGACAAAGAAGCCCTTCTCCCGGATGCGGGTCGCCAATCGGGTGTAATCGCTGTCGCTGGACGCCAGGCAAAAACCACTGACGACCCCTTCGTAAAGAGTATCCATCGCGTCTATGATCAACGCGCTGTCCGTGGCGTTCTTGCCGATGGTATACCGGAATTGCTGAATGGGCTGGACGGCATGGTCATTCAGGGTCTCCTTCCAGCTCTTCATGTTGGCCTCTGTCCAGTCGCCATAAATGCGCCGGATAGTCACCAGTCCGTACTTGCCAGCTTCAGCGATCATCTCTCCGATTAGAGATGGCTGGGCATTGTCGCCATCGATCAGCATGGCGATCCGGCGGCTTTCAACTGATGGATCAGGCATTTTGACCACTTCCCTGTAGCTCCTCTCTCGCCTGATTATCACACCATAGGCTGAAGACTGCAAGAGGGTACCCAGACCGAGGTGGGGGGAATGGCTTCGCTGTTGCGGCATAGCTCCGACATTGCTATAATGTTGACGGCAATCGAACGATTGGCTCCCCCATTGCCCCGTTGTGTAGCGGTAGCACAGGGGACTTTGGATCCTCTAGCCCAGGTTCGAATCCTGGCGGGGCAGCATGGTCCGGGGGACTGGCCTGCGCTCGGACACTCCCCGATAGCTCAATGGTAGAGTCCCGACTCGTCGGGATTAACCGCCAGGTTCGTGGGGCAGGAATAACATACTCCCCGATAGCTCAATGGTAGAGTCCCGACTCGTCGGGATTAACCGCTAGGTTCGTGGGGCAGGAATAACATACTCCCCGAT
>JACQTY010000084.1 GCA_016210545.1 Chloroflexota bacterium | reverse complement strand
TGTAAATCGTTTGTGAATCTGTCCCATACATCCCTCCTTCTTCAGAAGGAATGTACACCCATAGTCCAGTTTTCAAGCAAAGACAGTCCACTTTTCAGTCGTAGATAACAAGCCCGCAGCTTTTCTTGACATCCTTGATATTGCTGCTGGAGTTTGATGGCGGATTACGGATGACCTACCCCCCCCGGTGCGTCGGGGTACAGACCGATGGGCGAAGCATCATCGGACCTGCCCCTTCCCGCGTCGGAAAGGGGTGGCGGTCAGGTGACGCCCCCTGGTGGGAGGGAATTGAAGGGAGGGAGAATAGAGCAGAGTGAGTAACTGAGCGGGCATTCTGAGGTGGCCCCCTAGTGGTGGGTGACCACGAGGCGCCGCCCTGCCCTCTTGCGCCGTCGCAACAGGTCCACAAAGGCCTCCAACCGCGTCTGCAGGCCGGCCTTGCCCATCTGCTCATCGCAGATGATGCTCAACACCGGGATATCTTCCTTCGTCGAAGGCATGATGTTCTGGGCGATGATCTCGGGCATGCAGGTGAAGGGGAGCAGGTGGACAATGCCATCGGAGTCCTTCGAGTGCAGCACCTTCTCCCCTACCGACTCCCAGCCATCCCCGCCGACGTCCCGGCTCAAATAGGGCATGGCGGCCTTGTGCAGGCGAGCGTTCTCGTTGACCCCCAGCGGATTCAGGAAGAGGCTGAATTTCGTCCATCCGGAAACAAAGGTCTTTCTGTGGACCTCCACCCCCAGCTTGCCCAGCTCGATCTCCACGTCCAGATTGGAGAAGGGCTCCAGGACAACGTAGAACTCTCCGGTGACGCGCACGATCAACGGGTCGGCATCAGGGTCAAGGGGGACAGCTTGCAGCTTCTGGGTGTAGTCCCTCTTTACAGCCTTCAAAGCGGCGTAGCCGCCGGCACTGTCCGCGGCCTTGATGGCCTCCTGGAAGATCCGGGTGGCGTTGCCCTTGTCGATCTCCCGTGGCCGCACTTTGTGCACCATTCTTTCCAGGTCGTCCAGGACCGCAATCTTGGCAATGGCAAAGCGAAAGGCAGACCATACCCTGAGCCAGGGGGAATTGTCGGAGACCTCCCGGAACATCGACAGCGTACTCTTCAGCTTGTTTTCCGACACCCCCAGTTTGACCATGCGAAAATCATAGCCCATTTCCTTGAGGGCATACTCCTGGAGCTGGGCATATCGCCCCAGACGGCAGATACCGGCGCCCCCGGCCTGCAACAGCGTGTCCGCGCCCAGGTCCAGGGCCTCGATAAAGTTGCCCAGGGTGTATTTGAAGGGGATGCACAGCCCGCTCGGGGAATGCTGCACAGCCAGAGACAGGGTACGCCCGGATATGAACGGCGGCATGACGTAGTCTACGCCCAGTTCGGTGAAAAGGGCGTGAATGCCCACCCAGGTGTGCCCCATGTGGGGGAAGGATACCTTCATCGCCTTTTTCCCCGGGCCAGCATGTCCAGGAACGCCTCCAGGCGTGTGAGCAGCCCGGCCTCCCCACTGTGCTCATCTATGGTAAGGCACATAAAAGGCTTGGCCCGTCGCTGGCGTCCATAGTGCTCCACCACGTCCGTCATCAGGGAGTCGGGGCCGCAACCGAAGGATGCCAGACCGATGATCCCGTCGACGTCTTTTTCCATGTAGTAGCCGGCGGCGCCGACCACCTCGCTCTCATACGTCCAGTACGCCCTCTCTTCTACCTTTGAGACCGCGGCATCAAGCTCACGGGGAGAAGCCATTTCCGGCGTGTAGACCTCTGCTCCCAGCGCTTCCAGCCGGTGGGCCAGCCGGTGGTTGACGAAATCGTCATAGATGAGGTAAGGGTGGCCCACCAGGGCTACCTTGAGCCTGAGACCGGAGGCCGCGTGCCTGGCTTCTGTGGCGGCTGTGTTGTCCATTTCGGCGATAGCCTGCGGCGGCCCCAGCTTCTTCTGCCACATCATCCGGCGGTACTTCCGATGGGCCTCCAGGGCCCGCTCGGTCGCCTTCCTGGCCCTCAGAGGGTTCCACGTGAAGTGGCGGGCGAGGCTATATACGGACAAGCACAGTCCTCGCTGCCCCTGGTTCACATCCACCTCCGTGTCCAGGATAGGGGGAGCCTCCGGTACAGTAGCCTTTATCATATCGGGCAGGGCCAGGAACTTGGAGCAGTTGAATACCCTGGGCTGCATGCTGCGGATGGAGGGGATGAAGAGATAGTCGCAGTCCTTAGCCAAGGCGGCGGCATGGCCGCAGAACACCTTGACGGGCAGGCAAGTCTCGGCGACCATTCGGGAAGCGCCGTCCGCCAGGACTGCTTTGGTGGTAGTATGGGAGACCACAGTCTCGGCGCCCAGGGTCTCGAAGAAGGTCTTCCACATGGGGAAGTACTGGTAATACAGGAGAGCTCTCGGTATGCCTACTCTGACGGACATGCTTTCACTCCCTGTGCAGTAGGCCAACCCGCCACCCATCCCGGCGGTTACCGGCGCCCCTATTCCCTGGTTAGCCACTGGGAAACAGTTTAGAGCGGCCATATCTGTTTTGTCAATAGTTAGATTGCCCCTGATCCGTGATCGTTCCTCGGCCCCACGACTCAAGTCGCGGGCATTGGAGTCCGGCCCATGCCCCAGGCCAAAGCCTGGGGCATGGGAAATATCCAGGTCCTACTCTCCGTTTCATACTGATGATAGGCCCGCTGCCAGGCGACGGCAATCGGGGATTCCCTGATGTGGGGCTTCGAGATTTCAGGGAGAACCGTTCATGCCCGCTTGGGCTGGGCGCCGCGAAGTATGAAAATGGGATTCTATGTCACGTGGAGCGCAGGGCAGGCGCCATCCTGAGCTTGTCGAAGGACCCCGACAGGTCGGGGCCGACGCTGCGATCCCGACAAGTCGGGGCGCGGCGCTTGCTCGCCTTATTTTCGAGGGAAAGAAGTCTCCGAACGGGTGTGGCATACAAACACGGACACCCCTGGCCAAGTCCAGGGGTGTCCTCATCCCCATATATGTGGTCGGGCAATTCGGGAATTGCCCCTACCGTTTGCCGAAGAGTTGCTCCATGAGTCCGGCCTTCTGATAATCGTTGCCCGCCTGCGCCGCCTCCCACGTACGATTAATGACCTTCTTGGGAGTAATGTTGGCCCCGGGTATCATGTAACCGGGGACCCCCTTGCGCATCGGGTTGATCTTGGATGCCCTGGCGTATACCTCCTGCCCTTCGGGCGAGAGTACCCAATCGACGAACAGCCTGGCAGCGTTGGGATGTGGCCCTCCCTTTACTACCATAATGGAGTCGCCCTGGGCCACCGTCCCCTCGTCCATGGCCAGCAGCTTCATGGGCGCGCCCTCGGCAATGAGCGGCGCGAGGGGGGAGTCGCTGGCTGGGAGCGCCACTTGGTATTCTCCGCGGGCGACCATGCGGTACTGCTCCTGCTGGCTGCCGCCGAAGAGCTGCAACTGGGGCGCCAACTGCTTCCAGTAGTCATCCTCCAGTACCTTGAAATACTTCATGGTCGCAATGGTGGTGAACATGCCCCCACCCCCGGTGCGGGGGTCCAGGGAAAGAACGTTGCCCTTCCACTTCGGATCGAGAAAGTCCTTGAAGGACCTGGGCTCGTCCTGGGGCTTCACCAGACTTGTGTTTATTGCCGGGGCAACCAGCGTCAGCGACGAGAACAGGAGGTCGCCACTTGGGGAATAAACGGGGTCGATCAGGAACGCCGAGCGGTCCTTCAGACTTGGCAGCTCACGCCACACGTTCTCTCCCAGACCTGCAACCGATATCTCCGTCGCGCTGGATGTGCCCGTATTCACCACATCGGCGACAGGCTGCTTTACGGCCTGCTCCACCTTGAGCTTCTCCACGGTCTGGCGACCGGGACTGGCCAGGATCTCAACCCGAATGCCATAGCGTTGCTGAAAGGTCCTGGCCATGTCTTTGCCCATATCCCCGACATAGAAGAAGCTGTATACGGTGACCACGCCCTCCTTTTTGGCTGTGGCTATCACCTTGTCCCACGCTGCATCTTGAGCGGTGGCAGACGAGAGCTTAGAGGCGGGCGCCGGAGTTGCTGGCGCGGCGGTTGGAGCAGGCGCTGGTGGGGCGACCGGTTTAGGTGCGCAAGTTGACATCAGAGAGACGAGACCAACCACTCCAAGGGCCAGAGAAAGGCGTCTTTTCACGGTTGCCTCCTTTTTGGGTTCCCGCGGTGGAACACCGGGCGCGAAGGTAGCGGCAATCCATGGATTGCCGCTACCCGGTTCAGCCTACCCCTTGTACTCCGGGGCGTTTTCCATATGTTCAAAGCCGCCATGGCCGATGTAATGATACAGCCGGGACTGGATGGCCACGTACTTGGCCGGATGGCGCGGGTCGGCGTTGAAGTGCTGGTGAGCGGTGTTTACGGGTATGCACACCAGGTCTCCCTTCTCCCAGTCGTGGCGGACGCCGTCGTGCACATCGTAGCCGTTGCCTTCCAGAATGAAATGGACCTCCTCGCTGACATGGCGGTGCTTCCCCGAGCGGCTCCCCGGGGGGATCTCCTGGACGAAGCAGTCGTATAGCAGCAGCCCGCCGGGGAAGGCCGGCGACACGAAGTACTTGAGCTTGCCGAACTTGGTATTCTCCCAGGGGCGGTCCTTGTCTTTGATGACGTGGGGGACCTCGTCCCGCCACTTCGTCTGGTCGGGGAGGAGCTTCAAATAGTAGTCATAGGTATCCTTGGCAGGCCCTTCAAAGGGCTCGGCCCGCTTCTCCTCCATCAACTTCTGGGTCTCTTCGTCGCGGCCGATGCTGAGCACCTGGCCGTCCTGGGTCCTGTAGCCCAGCATCTCGCCCTGATGATTGTAGAAGGGTTCGGCGCCCTCCGGGATCCTGTAGTTCTCGTTTATCTCCATCTGTTCGATAAGGCCTACCCCCATGAACTCGGCCAGGTTGGGCGTGGAGAAGAGGAAATGGGCCGGCTTATCTTGCCTGGAGTTGAAGTGCTGGTGGATGCAGAAAGTAGGCACGGTCATCACGTCGCCCGTAGCCCACTCCCACCTCTTCCCATCGTGGATCTCGTAACCCTCGCCGTCGATGGTGTAGAAGATAGCCTCGTAGTAGTGGCGATGGCGGCCCGATTTGTGGGCGGGGAATACCATCTGCTCGGCGATCATCATAGTATAAATGGCGCCGGTCTTGAGCCGGTTCATGAGTCCCGGCCTAATGAACCCATGATAGTAGGTCTGTGCGTTCTGCACCCAGGGGAAATCCTTCCCCTTGAGAACACGGGGCAGGGTCTTGTTCTTCTGCCGTTCGCCGTCCCGGAATTTCCACAGACCCTCGACCATCGTGTCCATTACGAGAGGCTCGGACTCGCGCCGCCGCTCCATCTGGCGTTCCATTATATGGTGCTCCTTTCGCTAAGCTGGATTGTTGAGGGGGGTGAATGGCGACATTATATGCTGGGAACGGGAGGCCGTCAATAAGCCGTGGAGGCCAAAATCCACCGCCCATTCAATCTCGCCAAACGAACAGTCATTTCACTTACGTGGTGCTCGATTACGACCGCCTCTCGCTTTCGAAGAGTACCCAAAAGCCGCTCGTCAACCCCCTAGATCCCCCAATGCCATTCGGCAAGCTCAGGGCAGGCTTGGGGGACTTTGGAATCTGTCCCGACAAGTCGGGAAGACCCCCGTCCCCGATTTATCGGGGAACCTCTTTTCCCTCACCTCGTCCAGGGACAAGGCGCGTTTTGATGGCGGATTCAGGTGGCGCCCGTTTGGTGCCGGACATGGTCTTTGCGACATGGTGGAACGGCCTTGGACACGTGGAATTGTAGGGCGGGACGCCAGCGACCTTTGGGCCATCCGGCCTACGCCTGGAGTGCGTGCTGTCCAGCACTGCCCGGGGCCTCGCCCTCTGTGCACGTATAGTATGCGTACAATGATTAACTATAGTAACTGTTAAGTTCACTTATAGTAAAGTAAAAGCTAGCTTATAGGTGCATGATAATCAATGGGCCATATTGCAGTTAGGATCGGCTATAGTCGTACCATGTCTTGATGCCCACCCCTGACTTTGCTCCTGGGTGAACCGCGGGGAAAATCGTAGACCTTCGCACCGCCGCCAGCGTTTTGACGGGCTAAGCCTTTTGGTCTACAATCCTTCTATGACCTGAACTTGGTTCGGAGGTATGCGTGAGTCTATCGGAAGAGCTGCTCCGGGGTATTTGCCAGCCTACCCCTTTCCTTAATACCCGGTTCCCGTTTCCGGTCACCCAGTCGTTCTTCGGACGGGACTTTCATTGGGATGTGCTGGAGGACCAGGTAGAAGAGATCGACGAGGCGAACGTCGTGAATCACCTGCCGCTGGTTCTGGCCCTGGCGGAGGGGGTCGAAGCATCCCAGCCGGACAGGGAGGAGCACTTCGTTTCTGACAAAGAGCTGAAGCGGCGCCTGGCGCAACTCAGTCAGGGCGGGGGATGGGCGCTGGTCTGGGGCGATGGCGGAAAGAAGACGGCGCAGCTTCTCGACCTGTTGCACGAGCGGCGGTTCCAGAGTTATGTCGTGGCGCCGGAGCCTTCGCCGCAGCGGGCCGGCCTGACCTATCTCGGAGACCGCCCCACGTCGGTTATCTATTACCTGCAATGCCTCGTCCGGTATGCCCATATCTATGGTCGCATCCCACTGGAACGGACCGACGAAGTCACCCGTTTCCTGGAGGAGCACGGGCCGGGAGTAGTCTTCTGGCTCAAAGAGGATCCCACTTCCCTGG
The DNA here is from genome assembly GCA_016210545.1 of Chloroflexota bacterium. Taxonomy (GTDB): domain Bacteria; phylum Chloroflexota; class Dehalococcoidia; order JACVQG01; family JACVQG01; genus JACVQG01. Next base: position 3,865 of record JACQTY010000084.1, on the reverse strand, counting down.
AACGGGCTCTACTTCTCGGCCTGATGTTCCTGGGCACACCTGCCGTGGTCCCGTCCAGCTACCCGTTGCCTTTGGGCAATGCTCGCCGTGCGGAGGCGCCTGCCGATATGGTGGAGGCGGCCCTGGCTATTCGCAAGCTGGAACAAACGGTGATAGCTGAGTGAAGGGCTGTCCCTGGCAATGGGGGCGCCGTAAGGGCGCGGCAGCCCGTGATAACGGCGGGGAGAGAGACCCCAGGTACGTTTACCTTGACATGATATGCTGGTGGGGGCTAGTATAAGGTGGGTTTGCCCCCTATCGAAAGAGAGGTGAATATTGAATGTTTTTCTGGTGGTTGGCGTAGTTGCCGCCCTGGCAATCGGGGGCACGATCGGTTATCTGGCCCACAGGTCCCTGGAACGCCGCAGACAGCAAAAGAATCAAGAGACAATAGAGGCTCGGTTAGAAGAAGCTCAAACGAAGGAAAAGGAGTTACTTCTGGCGGCCAAAGAGGAGGCTATCCGCATCCGTGCTGCAGCGGAGGCGGAATACAGGGACCGCCGGGCCGAGCTTCAGCGCACGGAAAGGCGCCTGACACAGAAAGATGAGAACCTTGACCGGAAGCTGGAGGCCGCGGAACGAAGGCAACACAACCTGGGAGAGAAAGAGAAGGAGATAGAGGGTATAAGGAACCAGGTAGTGGAGCTGAAGGCCAAAGAAACCAAGCAGTTGGAGTCGATTGCTGCTATGACCAGCCAGGAAGCAAAAGATACATTGCTCCAGGCCCTCGAAAAGGAAGTCCGGGACGAGGCTTCCCGCCGCATGGCCGAATGGGTGGCCAGAGTCAAAGAGGAAGCGAGTAGCCGGGCCAGGGAGATCCTGTCGCTGGCTATCCAGCGCACGGCGGGCGAGATGGTCTCGGAGGCCACTACCAGCGTGGTGCCTTTGCCCAGTGACGAGATGAAGGGGCGGCTAATCGGGCGGGAGGGTCGGAATATCCGGGCGCTGGAACAGGCTACGGGAGTAGACCTGATCATAGACGATACGCCCGAGGCGGTGACTCTTTCTAGCTTTGATCCCGTGCGCCGCCAGATTGCCCGCCTGGCGCTTAACCGGCTCATTCTGGATGGCAGAATCCACCCGGCCCGTATAGAGGAAGTGGTGGAGAAATGCCGCAACGAGGTGGACGCGGCTATCGTCACCGAAGGCGAGGCGGCTGCCCTGAAGGCGGGGGTGCAAGCCCTTCATCCGGAGCTGATCAAGCTGCTGGGGCGGCTGAAGTACCGCACCAGCTATGGTCAGAATGTCCTGGCCCACAGTCTGGAAGTCGCTCAAATGGCGGGCCACATCGCCTCGGAGTTGGGTGTGAACGTGGACATCTCCAAGCGTGGCGGACTCCTTCATGATGTGGGCAAAGGGATAGACCACGAGGTCGAGGGTCCTCATGCCACAATAGGCGCCGATCTGGTGAAGCAGTGGGAGAAATCACCGGAGGTGGTGCAGGCGGTGGCCGAGCATCACCTGGAAACGCCTACATCTTCCATATATAGCTACATAGTGTCTGCTGCCGATGCCGTGAGCGGGGCGCGTCCCGGGGCCAGGGGAGAGGCGCTGGAACAATACTTGCAGCGGCTTCAGTCCCTGGAAAGCATAGCTACCAGTTTCCCCGGTGTGGAGAAGGCATTTGCTATACAGGCGGGGCGGGAAGTGAGGATCATGGTCAAACCCGATTCGATCGATGACATCGGCGCCATGCGCCTGGCCCGCGACATCGCCAAGAAGATAGAAGATAGCTTGCAGTATCCAGGCCAGATCAGGATAACCGTCATCCGGGAGACCAGAGCGGTGGACTACGCCAAGTAATTGACCCGACCGTGGCAATTCATGAATTGCCTGAAACGAGAAAGATACAGGGGCCGTGCATGCACGGCCCCTGTTCATTTTGCGGACGAATCCATGTAGAGACGCATCGCGCGCGTCTCAAGGCCGGGTCCGGGCGACCAGCCCGAGCGGTAGACCGATGGGGCAATTGCCCCTGCGTCGCTTTTGAAGTATGATATGGCGTATTCACGGGTGGAGATTGGAGAACAATGAACGGCTCCGTCATTGCCCTCATATCGGCAGTGTGTTTTGCGGCCAGCAACGTCTGCACGCGCCGTGGGGTGCTCCGGGTAAAGGACGCGTCCCTGGGCGTGTATGTCTCGGTGTTCATAGCGCCCCCCCTGTTCCTGCTGCTGGCCCTGCTCTGGGGGGATGTGCACAGCATAGCCAGCTTCACGTGGCTGGGATACGTGTGGTTGGCCCTGGCCGGGGTGGTGCACTTTGTTGGCGGCCGCTCTTTCAACTACCTGGCCATAAGGCATCTGGGGGCCAACCTGACGACCATATTCGGCGGCCTTAATCTGCTTTATACCATACTGCTCAGTTTTCTGGTGCTGGGGGAGAAGATCACTCAGGGCATGGCCATCGGCTCATCGTTCATTATCATCGGGCCGATGCTCCTGGCCTGGACAGGGCGCAAGGGCAATCCCGGGCCTGATAAGGGTGCTGCGGACAAGCCACGGTTGTCCCGCAAAGGCATACTGGCCGGGCTGGCCTGCGGGATATTCTTTGGTATAAGCCCATTGTTCATCAAATTGGGACTCCGGGAGGGTGGTTCCGCTCTGGCAGGGACGTTTATCTCCTATGTCAGCGCCATGCTGGTCCTTGGCATGACCATGGGGTACAGTCCGGGGAGGAGGAGTGGTGTGGTGCACATGGAGCGCCGGGCCCTCATCTGGTTCACCCTGGCCGGTCTGTTCGTGGGGATGGCCCAGTTGCTGCGATATACCGCCATCAACGTGATTCCGGTGAGCGTGGCCAGCCCGCTTATTGCCACCAACCCCCTGTTTCTGGTGACGCTCTCGTTCGTAGTGAACAGGAAGATCGAGTCCTTCCGTCTGACTACCATCCTGGGCGTCGTCCTGGTGGTGGCGGGGACGGTGCTGGTGTACAGGTAGGGCGAAAACAGAATCCCCCGCTTCGATGCTCCCGACGCGGGGCGTCTGCCCCCGTAGGGGCGGGTTTCCCAACCCGCCCGCCAAAGAACCCCAAGCCACGTCTGTCCCGATTCATCGGGATTTATTAAAGAGGGTGTCCCGTTTAACGGGACAGGAGATTCCGTCCCTGTAGGGGCGGTTCGTGAACCGCCCAAAATCACCCCTTCCCGCGCCGGGAAGGGGCAGGGGTGGTCTACCCCACCCCCTTCACGTAAAGGGGGCGAATGGGGATTTGCGGCCTGTTCTCACTCGCTGTCGGGATCAAGCTTCAGTCACGAGCGTCACGCGGTTGTGCCGGGGGCAGGTTTCAGACCTGCCCCTACTTGTCCCTTCAGTTGTGGTAAAATAATTCCAGCAATCAACCAGGCATAGTCGAGGTAAGAGACAGATATGTCAGTCATGAAATATGACCCCCGGGAGATCGACCGCAAGTGGCAGGAGCGCTGGGCCAAGGATAAGCTCTACGACGTCCACGAGGACAGCCCATTGCCCAAATACTACGCCCTGACCATGTTCCCCTACACCTCCGGCGACCTGCATATCGGCCACTGGTACGCCATGGCGCCATCGGACGTACACGCCCGATTCAAGCGCATGCAGGGCTTCAATGTGATGCACCCCCAGGGCTTCGATGCTTTCGGCTTGCCAGCGGAGAATGCGGCTATCAAACGGGGTATCCACCCCCATACCTGGACGATGAAGAATGTCGAGAATATGCGGCTTCAGCTCAAGAGCATCGGCGCCTGCTACGACTGGAGCCGTGAGGTCATATCCTGTTTGCCGGAATATTACAAGTGGACGGAGTGGTTCTTCCTCAAGCTCTACGAGGCCGGGCTGGCCTACCGCGC
>JACQTY010000081.1 GCA_016210545.1 Chloroflexota bacterium | reverse complement strand
GCCTAGCTTACCCATTCATTTTCAGTGATATTCAACCAAAGGTCAAGGTTCCACCTAACCTAAGATCCCCACCCGTTCAGGCTAGCTAAAGGTGCGGTTTTCCCACCCACATGGTGATAGCTGCCTGTCATTAGCATGTTCTGGCGAAAGCCTGTCCCGTACCTGACACGGGAGCCAGAATCCAGGAGGGGCTATGGGGGCTCCCGATGGATCGGGACCTGCGCTGGAACGACAAAAGAGACCTCTTTGATTTATCAGGGTTCCGGCTTGTCCGTGCTAGCTTTTTGATGGCGGATCCAGGCCTCAATGCGCTCGCTGGTGTATGCTGCGTGATATAATGTCAACGATGAAACGTGCCCTGTTCATATGCGCGGCTAACTCCTGTCGCAGCCAACCCCGACGGAATCGGGGCCTGGACCATCACGCTCCGCCGGACCGGAAGGCGGCCTCCGCGGGCGTCGCACCCGCCGGGGACATTTCACCGGGGCCTTCCCGACCCGTACGGCGCTGACGAGGAAAGGTCCTTGCCCCGGCGCCGGAAGGCCAGGGACCTGACTAAGACAAAAGTCCTCAGATTCATAGAGGAGATCGGTAATGAACGATGAGCGATCCCGGCAGCTTTTCGAGGAGGCTAAGAAGTATCTACCGGGTGGCGTGGACAGCCCGGTCCGTGCCTACCGGGCCGTCGGCGGAGACCCGCTGTTCATTCAGAAAGGGAAGGGCGCTCATATTTACGATGTGGATGGCAATGAGTTCATCGACTACGTCGGTTCCTGGGGACCGTTAATAGCCGGCCACGCCTACCCGCAGGTGGTCAGGGCCTTGAAGCAGGCCGCTGGCCTGGGCACCAGCTTCGGCGCCCCGACGGAGCTGGAGACAGAGCTTGCCAGACTGGTCATCGCGGCTATGCCCCAGGTGGAGAAGGTGCGCTTCGTTAACTCGGGCACCGAGGCCGTGATGTCGGCGCTGCGCCTGGCCCGGGCTTTCACCAAACGGGACAGGATAGTCAAGTTCGAGGGCGGGTACCACGGCCATGCCGATGGTCTGCTGGTCAGGGCCGGCTCCGGGCTGACTACCCTGGGCATTCCGGAAAGCCCTGGGGTGCCCGCCGCCTACGCCCAGAACACCCTGACCTGCCCCTACAACGACATGGCATCCGTCAAGAGGATGTTCAAGACATATGCTGAAGGGATAGCCGCGGTGCTGGTGGAGCCGGTGGCAGCCAACATGGGGGTAGTCCCGCCGCAACCCGGCTTCCTGGAGGGGCTGCGACAGGTTACACAGGAATCGGGGGCATTGCTCATCTTCGACGAGGTGATAACCGGCTTCCGTATAGCTTACGGCGGCGCCCATGAGGTCTTTGCCATAGACGCCGACCTCACGACTATGGGCAAAGTAATCGGCGGGGGGCTGCCGGTGGGGGCCTACGGCGGGCGTCGGGAGATCATGGACATGGTCGCCCCGGATGGCCCTGTCTACCAGGCGGGCACGCTATCGGGCAACCCCCTGGCCATGACCGCCGGTATCGAGACCATCAAGCTCCTGGGCAGGCCTGGCGCCTACGCCCGACTGGAGAAGCGGGCGGCATCCCTGGCCGGCGGCCTGAAGGCAGCCGCCGCCGAGGCCGGGGTACCCCTGACCCTGAACCGGCAAGGTTCTGCGATGACTCCTTTCTTTACCAGCCGTCCGGTAGTGGACTACGAAAGCGCCAAGACGTCAGATACGACGCGTTTTGGCAAGTTCTTCCGGGGGATGCTGGAGCGGGGGGTCTATTTGCCGCCTTCCCAATTCGAGGCCTGGTTCGTCAGCCTGGCCCACACCGAGGGTGACATCAAACATACGGTTGAGGCGGCGAAAGAGGTTTTCGCGGGCCTCAGCTAGCATCAGCAGCTTCCAGAGCGGACACAGCCGGAAGAAGGAGGGCATATGTTCGTCAGGATGTACACCGGTGAAGACGGAGAGTCCCACTTTGAGGAGTTTGAGCCGACGATGGCGCCACCGACCCGGGCCGTCCTCCAGGCTGCCACCGGCATTTCTTTCAGCCGCGCCCAACCGGGCCACTTCATGGACTGGCATAATGCGCCGCGACGTCAGTACGTCATCGTCCTCCGCGGACTGTTTGAAATAGGTATCGGAGACGGGACAGCGCGGCGGTTGGGTCCCGGAGACGTGCTGCTGGCAGAAGACCTCACCGGTCGGGGCCACACCACGCGGACGGTGGGCAGTGAACCACGGATTTCGGCCACGGTACCATTGGCCTGAGGCGGCGCACATGGCCGGGCGCGGCCAGAGAGTCGCAACGTATACCATGCGAGCCAGAGCGACCGCCGTCTTCAGGGACGGGAACGTTCTCCTTGTGAGAGACAAAGGGAAACACAAGTTCTCTTTGCCCGGAGGTGGTATCAAGAGCGACGAGCCGTCTATCGCTGCCGCTGTCAGAGAACTATACGAAGAACTGGGAGTGCGAGCGCGCAAGGCGGAAAGAGTCTTCAAGTGTGACTTCAGGGGGTCTTTGAGTCAACACAAAGTTTGTATTGTCGAGGCCGAAGACTCCCCGCGACTACGAGGCGAGGAACTGGACAAATTCATTTGGTGAGATATGAAGAGCGAGATTCCGCGCTACGATCATGTCGACGGCATCTTGAAGAGACTGAGATGGACCACCAGGGGGGTTCGTGCTCGAAATCACTCACTCAATCCGTAGGTGTGGATTGCCAGCCCGGATGGCGGCCCGGGTACAGCGGTCCTCACGAGAATCAATCTCCATTTTCGTGTTCCTCACGCTGAAGAGGCTAACTACTCGGTCTTCTCGTCCAGCGTTTTCAAGGCTCCCTGGATCGAATCAACCTCGGCTTCCTCGAAATAGACTTCCCCGCATTGGCTGCAAACCCAGGCGGGCACGGCGTCAAACATGAGGTGATACCTTCTGTCGATGTGAAACGGCGCCTTTCCACGCTTCATTTCGCCTTTGCAGTGAATACATTGCATGGTCACCTCCTCGTCCTGAAACCATCTTCCCATTGGGTGCGGTCAGGAAGATACGCCGTTATGATTGCCAGGTATTCATCTCTTGGGGAGCATATGACATGAATCGGGCGCTCCCCACGCTGAAGTTCTCCATTGTTCAACGCTGCATGCGGCACACCAGGACGGTCACGGTGGCGAGACTGTGGACCTGCTCCACCTGGGCGGAGGAACGGAACTGCGGGCGACGAAAGGGTGGCCACCACATTTGGCCAAGCGTTGGGCATATTTCTGGTCTTGTCTACCCCACGTACTTCTTGAACACCACGGACGCGTTGATCCCTCCGAAACCGAAGGAGTTGGACATGGCTATTCGTATGTCGGCTTTCCGGGCCACGTTGGGCACGTAGTCCAGGTCGCACTCCGGGTCAGGGGTCTCGTAGTTGATGGTGGGTGGTATGATGCCGTCGCGCATGGACAGCAGGGTGAAGATGGCCTCCACTGTCCCCGAAGCGCCCCACATGTGGCCTACCATCGACTTGTTGGAGCTCAGGGCCAGTTTTCTGGCATGCTCGCCGAAGACACTCTTGACGGCAGTCGTCTCCGACTTGTCGTTGAGCACCGTGGACGTCCCGTGGGCGTTGATGTAGTCCACTTCCTCCGGCGCAATGCCCGCGGACCGCAGGGCCAGGCTGATGCACCTGGCAGGTCCCGCGCCGTCAGGCGAGGGCGCTACAATATGGTAGGCGTCGGAGTTCAAGCCATAGCCGATCAGCTCTCCGTAAATCCTGGCCCCCCGTTCCAGGGCCGACTCCAGGGCTTCGACGACGACTATCCCGGACCCTTCGGAGGCTACAAAGCCGTCCCGGTTCTTGTCGAAGGGACGGCTGGCCTTTTCCGGCTGGCTATTCCGGGTGCAGGTTATCGCCCGCAAAGCGTCCAGCATGGCAAAGATGGTAGCCGTAATGCCCGCTTCAGCGCCGCCTGCAATCACCGCGTCGGCCATGCCGTCACGTATATAGCGGGCCGCCTCGCCGATAGCCTGCGTCCCCGCGGCGCAGGCGCCCACCGGCGTCAACTGCGGCCCTCGGGCGTGAAACTGGATTGTAACCTGTCCCGTGGCCATATTGGCGATATAGCTTGGAGTCCCAAAGGGGGAGACCTGGCTGAGAGCGCCCTGCACCACCAGGGCATGGCCTTTCTCCAGGGTTGCCGGGCCGCCAGCCGACGTGCCGATGATAACGCCGATGCGCTCCTCGTTGCTTGGGTCGATTTTCAGGCCGGAGTCCTCCACCGCCATGCGGGCCGCAGCCAGGGCAAAGTGGATGAAACGGTCCATGCGCCCGATAAGCTTCTTTTCCATGAAGTCCTCGGGGTGGAAGTCCTTGACCTCGCCGGCCACCTGGCATTTGTGGTTCCCGGCGTCGAAAAGGGTTATTGGCCCGGTCCCCGACCTGCCGGCGCACAGCGCCTGCCAGCTTGGTCCCACGCCTACGGCCAGGGGCGTGACTGCGCCCAGGCCAGTGATCACTATTCGTTTCTGTGCTACCAAAGACTTGCCTCCCGACACGCTATTCAAACGGGGTCGAGTTCGCAGGGTAGGTGTAGTTCCGGATTCCCCCTCCCTTTACTAAAGGGGGGACGAGGATCCGGGCGTAACCCACCACCGAGACTGGCGGGTTGCTCTGCGCTTCACCTGCCCACGTCCCGCAACCATCCAAATGGCATTGTGGCCCCGACTAGTCGGGGCCACAATACGCAATGTAGTCTGCCTCGAAATCATCGGGCATATGGCTCAAGCCGTGCGCGATCCACTCTGTTGTCCGAGCACAAGCGAAATACGTTGCTCATGCGCCTGGCACACTGGAGATTCTCCGCTTCGGCTCAGAATGACAGGCCAATAGGAATACCGAAAGTATAGTATATAGAAAGCCCGGAATTATGCAACTCCTTTGAGCGTCGTGCGCCGCACCTTACCTGACGGGGTACGGGGCAGGGCGTTCAGGAACTCGACCTCCTCCGCCGCCAGGCCGGCGCGTTGCTGGCAGAAGTCATCTATCTCCCGGGCGGTGGCCGAAACACCCTTCTTGAGGACTACGGCCAGTTTCAAGGCCCCCTTGCCTGTCTTCCCGGGGATCTCGGCAGCGGCCACCTCGGCCACCTTGGGATTGGCCAGCACTGCCTCCTCCACATCCAGGGGGAATACCTCTTTCCCGTTCAGGCTTATTATTTCCTTCTTCCGACCCGACAGGAACAGGAAACCGTCTTCGTCGATGCGGCCCATGTCGCCGGAACTGAACCAGCCGTCATGGAACGCCTCGGCGGTGGCCTGCGGACGGTTGTAATAGCCCGAAACCAGGGCGGGGCTGCGGAACACCAGCTCTCCCAGGTGGTCCGGCGGCAGGGCCTGCCCCGACTCGTCCACGATCTTGTACTCCCAGCCGGGGAGCATCTTGCCCGTGGCCCCGGGCTTCCCTGAGCCATCCAGCGGCTGAATGGCTGGCCCGCAGGCGGTCTCGGTGTACCCCAGGAAAGACACAGGGGAGATGCCAAATCTTTCCTGGAACTGCCGGGCCACCTCGTGGCGAAGCGGCATCCCGGAGACTATGCACGTTTTGAGCGAGCTCAGGTCGTATTTCCTGGCCGTCTCCTCGGGCATGTTGAGCATCTCGGTCAGGACGGGCGGGATATTCATGAAAGCCGTGCCTTTGTACCGGGTAATGGTCTGAAGCAGGTTATCCAGCCCAGGCTCAGCAGCCACGACTGCGGCGCCGGCGACATACGTGACGTAGGCCACCATATACAGGAACCAGCTCGGTGGAAGCAGCGGCATCACGAAGACCGATGTCTCGGAGAGGCCCATGGCCTGTGAACCCATCCGGGCCCCCGCTTCTTCGGAGGAGTTTGAGGCGAGGGCGCCTTTCGGTTTCCCTGTAGTGCCCGACGAATAGCGCAGGTGGCAGATGTCGCCCTCGGAGATGCGCCGACGGGGCGCCCTTGCCGGGGCATCAGCCAGGAGCTTCTGGTACGACAGGATGGAACTGTTCGGCGGGGGCGAAAGACTGATGACGTGCTTCAGGCCCGTATGTCTGGACAGGAGTGGCGCCAGCGCCCTGAGATACGGGTCGATGGAGATGAGGGCCTTAGGCTGGCAGTCCTGGAACAGGAAGTCCAGCTCATCGATGGAGAAGCGGACGTCTATGGGCGTAGCCCAGGCGCCCGTACTGATCACGCCGACATAACTTACCATGAACTCGATGCTGGTGGGCAACAGGATGACGACGCGGTCTCCCTTGTCTATGCCCAGACTGGTGAGCGCGTTGGCCAGCCGGTGGGACCTTTCGTCCCATTCGCCGTAGGTCAGCTTCTCAGTAGCATAGACTATCGCTGTTTTCGAGCCATGTTTCATGGCTGTTCGGTGCAAAACCGTTCCCAGACTCATTCCCTACTCCTGACGGACTCTCCCGATGAATCGGGACATCTATTACTTCGTTAGCGCCCAGCGCCGGACCTTCCCGGTCAACGTGCGCGGCAGCGATGTCGCGAACTCCACTTCCTGTGGGACCATGTCTGCCGGCAAGCGCTTTTCGCAAAAAGAGATAACGTCCTGGACCGTGGCCTGAGCGCCCGCCATCAATACTACCACGGCCTTCAACCCCGGACCAGCGCCGGCAACCGCGACCTCGGACACAGCCGGATGTGTTGCCAGCACCTCTTCGATGTCCATCGGCAGGACATCTTTGCCGCCGATCTTCAGGAGTTCCTTCTTCCTGCCAATTACAAAAAGGTCTCCGTCCTCGTCCATCTTGCCCAGGTCGCCGGTGAACAGCCAGCCGTTCCTCAGCGCTTCCGATGTGGCCAGCGGCCGGTTGTAGTACCCTTTCATGACGCCAGGGGCGCGGACCACGATCTCACCCGCCTGGTCGGGCCCCAGTTGATGGCCGGACTCATCCAGTATCATTATTCGCGTGTCTGCCAGCGCCTTCCCCGAGGAGCCGGGCTTGCCGCTGCCGTCGAGTGGTTGCAGCGCCATCCAGCCTCCGGCCTCGTTGCAGGCATAGCCGAGAATAAGCGGCACGCCGAACCTCTGTCGGATGGAATCGAAGATATCCTGGGTTGGCGCCAGCCCGCCGGTAAGCAGAAGCCTCAAGGATTTGAGGCTGAAAGCCCTGGCCTCGGGTTCGGCCATGCGGGCCATCTGGAAGACGATGGGCATGGGCGCAAAGACCAGGGAGGCTCCCAGCCGGGCCACCGCCTCCAGCAGCGGGATGTGCCCCGGCGCGGTGACTACCGCCACCGGCGAGCCGCAGGCCCAGGAGCCGATGAGTTGGGCTATCATCCACGCCGGCGGCATCTCCGGGATCAGGAACACGTCCCTTTCCGTCTGGCCGTAGGTCCGGGCGATCAGGCCGAGGATGGCAAAGTGGCCCCCGTGAGTGGTCATCACCCCTTTGGGCTGGCCGGTAGTGCCGGAGGTGTACTGTATCATGTCGACGTCGTCATCATCCACGGTCACGTCCGGGGCAATGGTTGGCGAGCGGAGGGACAGGGTATCATACGATAGCCAGCGGGCAAGGGCTTCCCCTCTCACGACCACAGCGTGCTTGATGGACTTGAAGGACTCCATCCGGCGCACGACGTCGGCGGTCTGCCCGCTGGTTATCACCATCTCCGGCTGGCAGTCCTGCAACAGATAGTCCAGGTCGGTGCCGCTGCTACGCGGGTCCAGAGTCACGGAGATGGCGCCGATCTTGGTGATGCCGAAGAAGGCGGTTACCATGTCCGGCCCGGGCGGAAGCAGCAGGGCGACGCGGCTACCCTTACCAACGCCGAGGGAGAGGAAGGTGTTAGCCGAGCCATTGGACGCGGCCTCGATCTCCCGAAAGGAGAAGCATTGCTCGCCGTATATCAGGGCGACCCTATCGCCATATCTATTTGCGTTCTGGGCCAACAGATCTTTGTAGTTCAAACGCGCCTCGTGAGCTAGTTCTGGACTGCCAGATCAACGGCGAAGACGATTGCCTTTGAGACCGCTGCCATTTTCTCCCCCGTTAGTGTTGTGATCCGGCTGGTCAGCGCAGACTTGGGGACTGTCATAGTGTTGTCCACGTTTACCACGCAGGATTCCGGCATGCCGTCTTCAGGGCCTAAGGCAATCTCCACAGGAATGCCTCGGACCGTCCGCGTCACCGGTGCGACTGTTATGGAGGTCCTCACCTTGTATGCGATGTCCCTCGATAGCAGGAGGACGGGCCGACGTCGGAGAGGCGCTGCCAGTTGGGCCCACCATACCTCGCCGCGGCGCACCTACCAGGACTCCTTCTCCAGGACGTTGCCAAGCATGGCCAGTTGGGTTTCGCCTACGTCGGTTTCCTCTGGTATCCTCTCGTAGCCTTCCTGGTACAGTCTGTCCAATTTCTCCCGTTCAAGGAGCTTGAGGTAGTACTGGCAGGCAATCCTGATCAGTCCCGATCTCGTCTTGTTCAGCTTCCTGGACTCGTCTTCAAGGGCCTGGAGCAGTTGATCGTCTACGGGGACCTGTATGATTCTCTTTGCCATTGCACGCTCCACACTTCTATCAGCAAGATTATACACACAAAAATGTGTAATAACAATGTGTGACAGCGGGGAGGCGCGCTTCAGTGTGTTGGGTGGTTGGTTGCCTGATTCACATCAGAATCTCGCTGCATCATGACCTGGCCCGATGAATCGGCTAACTACGCTTTTCGTAGCCGGCACAGCAGGGCTCTCAGCGACGGATACCCAAGGATGGGGTCGCGCTGTTCGCCATCGGTAAGCTCGTTGACGTTCGCCTTGCTCCAGCCATGTGTTATCTGGACTGCCCCGGCCACGATGTCCTCCGTGACGCACGCCCTGACCTTGATGCTGCCTCGCGGCGTCTCCACAACGACATCATCACTGTCCTGGATGCCGAATCTGGCTGCGGTCTCGGGGTTGATCTCCACTTTCGGGAACGGCTCCCGGCGCAGCAGGCTGGGTATGTTGCGCTGATAGGAGTGGGTGAAGGCGACGAGGCGGGCCCCGGTGGTGAGCACCAGGGGGTACTCCTTGGTCATCTCCGGCTGACTGAACGGCGACTCCGCCGGCTCTTTGTAGCCCGGCAAGGGGTCATGCCCCATCTTCTCCAGAGTGGAAGAATACAACTCCACCTTTCCCGAAGGCGTCAGAAGCCCGGTGCGCTCGAAGGCGCGATCCGGCCGTCCCATGTAGAAGACGCCGCCGGGGCTCTTTCGGAGCTGTTCTACGGTTATCCCCTCAGGCGACATAAGCTCGTCCAGTCGTTCCTCATCGCTGGCCCAGTTGAAATACTGGCCATAGCCCAGTCTCTTAGCCAGCTCGGTGATGAACCTGGATATGGACCAGCAGTCCCCCATAGGCTCCACCGCCTGGTTTTGCAGGGTAATAAGGGGCAGGCCGATCTGGGACGCCGCCTCGGTGCACTCCAGGTATGTGGCCAGAGGAAGGACGTAGTCGGCCAGCGGCCCGGTGTCCTTGACGAAGTTATCGTGGACCACCAGCAATTCCAGTTTCTCGAAGGCTTCTCTTATCTTCGCGGAAGCCGGGAAGTTCAGGGCGGGGTTTCCGCCGAACACCAGCAGCGCCCTTATGGGATAAGGCTTCTCCCTGAGGATGCCCTCCGTAAACACCGACCAGTGGGCCATGCGGTGGCGCTGCCAGAAAAGGGGATACCTATCCGCGCCCACGGCCGACCTCGCTGCTGCCCTCTTCTCCGGCGCAATACGGGCGAAGTTGAAATAGCGGTGGGAACGGTTGCCCCCGGGGACGTCGTAGTTGCCGGTGACAGCGATGAGGCTGGCGATAGCCCGCGTCGTCTGGACGGCGTTCGTGTTCTGCTCCGCGCCGACTCCCGAGTAGAGGCTGGCGGGTCTGCTCGTAGCATACATGCGGGCCATGCCGGCGATGGTCTCGGCGGGCACCCAGGTGATCTGCTCGACCCGCTGTGGCGGGTACTCCTTGACGCGCTCCGCCAGCTTATCAAAGCCGGTTGTCCATTTAGCTACGAACTCCCTGTCGTAAAGGCCCTCCCCGATGATGACGTTCAGCATGCCCAGGGCCAGTGCGCCGTCGCTGCCGGGCCGGACTTTGGCGTGGATATCGGCCATCCGGGCCAGCGGCGTTGTGCGCGGGTCAACCACGATGAGCTTCGTCTCGCCGGCTCGCCTGCGTCGCTGGATGGTGCGCTCAGCGGGCAGCGATGAGGCCGAGGGGTTGTAGCCAAAGAGGAGGATGCAGCGGCTGGCCCCGAAGCTGGGCATGACAATATTGCCGAAGGTGAGCATGCCGGCGGTGAAGGTGGCCCCCATGCACAGGCCGGTGGCGCCCAGGATGTTGGGGGTACCGAAAACGTCGCCCAGGCGGTACATCATGGCCTCGGCGTCAGTCATGGCATATCCGGCGCCGTGGTAGATAGCCAGAGACTCGGGCCCATATTTCTTCTTGATGTCCAGCAGCCGTGTCGATATGTCGTCCAGGGCCTTGTCCCAGGAGATGAACTTCCAACCCCCGTCCGCTTTCATCTTGGGGCGCAGGAGGCGTTCCGGATGATAGAACATCTCAGTCCAGGCCGCCCCCTTGACGCACCTCAGATTGGCAAAGTGCTCCGGCATGGGGCGTATCCTGGCAGGCATGCCGCTCTTCACATAGACATCGATGCCGCAACGCACCGGGCACATGCCGCAGAGCGACTTCACTATCTCAGTCTTTTCTTCTTCGAGGGACTGTTGTTCAGTTATTGCCGGCCGGAGGCCCGCCTTGAGGCCGGGCTTAAGAGGTTGTACCAACTGTTACACCCTTTTTCTACAAATATTACTAATGGTCTCATAATAGAGCATCTTGCAAAAAGGGCGAGCACTGTCACCCTGAGTCCCGATGTATCGGGATGAAGGGTCTGGGGCGGATGGGCACATAGATACGAAACGATGCGCCACCCCAGATTCTTCACGGAGTTTACACTGAGCATGGCGAATGTGTTCAGAATGACTTTCGCAAGAGGCTCTGTGGTTTTGATTTTTGTTCGCCTAATGCGGATGATTTTTGATTTAACATGCCGGTTCCCATTTTAGGGCAAGATTTTTAAAGGTTATCTCAAAATGTGGACGTGTGATATATGCCGTCTGCTCTACCACGGCCATCTTGAGATAGTTTCCAAGTATTAGATATTAGTGCTTAGAGTTTTTAGTTTGTCCTGGTCAGGATTTGGAATTTCAGCGGAGGAGGCCTTATGTCAAAGTTGCTATGGGAGCCTTCAGAGGAGCGAAAGCAACGTGCCAATATAACCCATTTCACCAATTTGGCGAATAAAAAATACGGTCTCAAAATTCACTCACATGATGAACTTTACGACTGGTCGGTCACAGAGATACCAAATTTTTGGACGGCGGTTTGGGAGTACTGCGGGGTCAAGGTTTCCCGCCCATATAACGATATAGTAGACAATTTAACCAGGTTCCCCGGCGCTAAATGGTTTGACGGCGCCAGACTTAATTTCGCTGAAAACCTCCTCCGTTACCGGGACAACCGGACCGCTTTTATCTTCAGAGATGAAACGCACAAGAGTGTACGGAGGTCCTACGCTGAGCTATACGACGCAGTGGCCCGCCTGGCACGACCACTCCTAGATATAGGGCTTAAGCCTGGAGACAGGGTTGCCGCTTACATGCCTAACTTACCGGAGACCGCTATTGCCATGCTGGCTACGACAAGCACTGGCGCCATATGGTCTTCGTGCGCTACTGACCTGGGGGCGCAGGCAACCCTCGACCGTATCGGGCAGCTTGGACCCAGAGTTCTTTTCACAGTTGATGGTTATTTCTATAAAGGGAAACCATTTAGCTCTCTCTCCAACGTAGCTGAAATCGCCAGCAAAATCCCTTCCCTGGAGAAGGTCGTCATCGTGCGGTATACAGAAAGCCAGGATAGCATCAGCCACATCCCCAATGCCATCTACTATGACCAGTTCATAGCTCAGGGCAAACCGCCGGAGCTCAGGTTTGAACAGTTGCCAGCCGACCATCCGGTGTATATCATGTTTTCGTCAGGGACAACAGGGAAACCGAAGTGCATTGTACAGGGGGCTGGAGGCATCCTGATCAATCATCTCAAAGAGCTTATCCTTCATATTGACCTTAAACGTGAGGATGTCCTCTTCCAGATAACCACATGTAGCTGGATGATGTGGAACTGGATGCTCAGCTCGCTGGCAGTTGGTAATGCCATATTGATATACGACGGTAACCCGGCTTATCCTGATATAGAGGCCATGTGGAGGATCATACAGGATGAAAAGGTTACAGTCTTTGGCACCAGCGCCAGCTATATAAACTTGCTTAAAAGCGAAGGCTTTCAGGCTGGCAAGAAGTATAACCTGCCGGCTTTGCGGGAAATTTGTCAGACCGGCTCCGTCCTCTCCGCAGAGGGGTTTGAATATATTTATGACGGAATCAAACGGGACCTTCATTTCAATTCAATTTCCGGCGGCACCGATATAAATGGCTGCTTTGCCGAGGGTAATCCCACCGTGCCGGTCTACGCCGGAGAGATACAGAAAGCAGGGCTTGGAATGAAGGTTAAAAGCTACGATGAAAGGGGTAATGCCGTGCTAGACCAGATGGGAGAGCTTGTCTGTGAAGCGCCTGCCCCTTCCATGCCCCTATATTTCTGGAATGACCCAGGTGGAGAAAAATACAAAGACGCTTATTTCGGCATGTATCCGAACGTGTGGCGCCATGGGGACTATATAATGGTCCATAGCGACACTCGCGGTATAACCTTCTTCGGCCGTTCCGATGCTTTGCTCAAACCCTCTGGAGTCCGCATCGGCACTGCGGAAATCTATAGTGTACTGGAATCAATAAGCGAAATTGCCGATACGCTGGCCATCGGCCAGCCGTGGCAGGATGATCAGCGCATCATCCTTTTCGTTAAGCTCGCTAAGGAATACCGGTTGACTGACGAGCTAAGGGAAAGGATCAGGAAAACACTTCGTGAAAAAGCATCTCCCCGTCATGTTCCTGCCAAAATCATCCAGACACCGGACATACCTTACACACTCAATATGAAAAAGGTTGAAAGCGCTGTGACCAACATTTTAGGTGGTAAACCCGTCTTAAACCGGGATGCTCTGATGAACCCGGAGTCACTGGAGTTTTACGAGAAGATACAACTACAGTTACAAGCGGATTAGGACATCTCGTCGTCACCAGGGCAAAAAAGGTGCAGACCTAACCCGGACACGCCGGAACCGAGATAGCTGTCAGTTTGGCGGGCGGGTTTGAAACCCACCCCTACGGCAAGGGGAATAAAGGGGTATGGGGTTAAGAATCGGTAAATTTGATTTTACATTTTAATTCTTTTATGCT
>JACQTY010000014.1 GCA_016210545.1 Chloroflexota bacterium | reverse complement strand
CGATATGTCTGACCCCGAAGATGGGTAGCATTCAGTTATTGCAATAGTGTATCCCCCCTTCAAAACCCTTGTGTCCAGCGCAAGATGTGGGACATGTTCAGTTTGCGAAAGGGGGAGGAACGGATGAGGCCCGCACTTAAGGCGGCACGCGTGCCACTATTGGTGCCGGAGTTTGATGGTGGATTACGGGACCCCAGGGGTCCAGTGTCAGTTGAACTTGGCAAAGCAGCGGCTTCTTCACCACGTTGGTGAAGCAACTGTCTTTTGGAGGGAAGGCCATAACCTCTCCCTTTTCCTATAGCAGTAAGGTCAACCGGGCACTGTAGTCGCTCTGGGCAGAAACGTAGGGTGGGTGAAGCGAATCCCGACAAGTCGGGACATTTCGTAGCAACGGGAGGTGGTGGGTTTCGTCCCGATTTCATCGGGGCTGCACCCACCCTACAAAGCTGGTATCCGCGTTCTACATATCAGAAAACCTATTGTGTCCAGCGACCTGGATTAGGGGTAACGGTCAGTTTGCGAAAGGGGGAGAAACGGCAAGGCCACCCAAGTTTTTCAGTGGAACAGGTGGTGGGTTTCGCCTCGATTTCATCGGGGCTACACCCACCCTACAAGATCGTGGGCTCACGAGGAAATGCAAAGGCTGATCCTCAAACGGTAAACCCCACAACCCCGGATGCTTCGCTCCACTTCAGCAAGACAATGCAAAGACCCGGTTGCCTGTACAGTCCCTATATGAAGAATTCACGGATTACGGCGCCTTGCGGGGAGCCAGGCGTTGGGGTCTGGCGCAAGGTGAAAAGGAGGATGTCCAGAGGTCCGCCAGACGTGGTACAATCGTTTCGATGGGAGGCATAT
Source organism: Chloroflexota bacterium (assembly GCA_016210545.1). GTDB lineage: Bacteria > Chloroflexota > Dehalococcoidia > JACVQG01 > JACVQG01 > JACVQG01. Next base: position 7,064 of record JACQTY010000014.1, on the reverse strand, counting down.
GGCAATAAAGTTCAGTCTCCCTTACCGGGTGGCGCTGGTCAGCCTTCTCACTAACCTGGCCTTCGAGCTTTCATTCCTTTTCCTTCCCCTGTTCGCCGAGACACTGGGCGCCTCCACATTCGAAGTTGGCCTGGTCGGAGGCGCCTATGGCATCGCCTTTTTCGTTTCTTCGCTGGTCTTTGGCCGCCAGTCGGACATAAAGGGCAGGCTGTTCTTTGTGCGGCTGGGGTTGGGGCTGGGCGCTGCGGCCCTGGCTACTCAGGCCCTGGTGGGCGGGACGCTCACGCTGATACTCTCCCGGGCCCTGGTTGGGCTGTGCCTGGGCATCTCGTCGGCGGCGCTCCTGGCCTATAATTTCGAGATCGGCGCTGGCACGGGGCGGTTTGCCTCCTTTGGCTCCCTGGGAATGCTCCTGGGGGATGCAGTGGCCATTTACTTCCGGGACTATCGCGGCCTGTTCATTCTGAGCTCTGTCTTCTGCACCCTGGCTTTCGTTGCTTCCTGGACGCTGAGGGAAGGGGAGCGTCGCATACCGGTGTTGACCACTACGGCCCAGGTGGCCCGGCGCAACGTACGGGTCTACCTGGCATTCTTTCTCAGGCATCTGGGGGCCAGCATGGTGTGGGCCGTTTTCCCGCTTTTCCTCACCACGTTGGGGGCAACCACGGCGTGGGTGGCCATACTTGCGGGCATCAATACCGGCGGCCAATTCATAGCTATGCTGCTGGCCGATAAACTCAAAGGGTCCCGGCTGTTTTTCCTGGGCCTGTTCCTATCGGCAGTGGTGTTCGTTGCCTATTCACTGGCCACCGGCTATCTGCAGGTCATTCCGGTGCAGGTGGCGCTGGCCGCGGCATGGTCGTTCCTCTATGTGGGGGCGCTGGTGATGCTGCTGCAAAGCAACGAAGAAAGGGCCACATCTGTTGGTGTCCTTTTCTCGGTGATGAGCATATCGTCGGCTGTAGGCCCGTTCCTGGGCGGTGCAGTAGCCGAATTCTGGGGGTACCGCCCGCTGATGTACGTGGCTGCGGGGCTATCCTCGGCGGGGCTGGCGGCAGCGGTGGCGAGAAGGCGCAGCCGGACCGACCAAGTGGGTTGAGCGGCGGGGGCAAGGAACAAGGTTACTCCAGGGTCACTTCACAAACGCCCGCGCCTCCTGTAACATGACTTATGATGAAGAAGACTAAAACCACACCCGGTGCGAGCAAAGAAGACGTAGCCGCTCCCGTAGCGCCGAAACGCCGCAGAAAGAAAAAGGCGCCTCCGTCCAAGTCGGGCACGGTAGCCATCATTGGCCGTCCGAACGTGGGCAAGTCGACCCTGCTCAACATCCTGGTCAAGTTCCGGCTCTCGGCCATCAGTCCGAGGCCCCAGACCACGCGGCACAAGATCCTGGGCGTACTCACCGGGGAAGGCTATCAGATCGCCTTCCTGGATACCCCTGGCGTACCCTACAAGACGAGTCATGCCCTGGACAGGCTGCTGGTCATGCGTTCCCTGGATGCCGTGCTCGAAGCGGACCTGGCCGTGTTGGTGGTCGAGCCAAAGCTGCCCGCCGACATCGAACGCAGGTTGATAGATGAACTCCAGAGGCTCAACAAGCCTTCTATCCTGGCAATCAATAAGATCGATGTGGTTAAGAAGGCTGAGCTTCTGCCCATCATGCAGGAATACAGCCGCCTGTATCCATTTCTGGAGATTTTCCCCTTGAGCGCCCTGCAACTGGACGACGTAGAGGCGCTGCTGGACATGGTGGTCAAGCACCTACCGGAAGGCCCCCCGTTGTTCGAGCCGGATGAGCTGACCGACCGGCCGGAGCGCTTCCTTGCTGGCGAGATGATACGCGAGCAGGTGTTCAATGTCTGCAAGCAGGAAGTGCCGTACGCCGTCGCGGTGGAGATCGATACGTTTGAGGAGCAGTCGGCGGAATATCGCGGCAAGGACTACATCAGGGCTGTCCTCTATGTGGAGAAGGACTCACAGAAAGCTATCTTGATAGGTCGCTCCGGAGAAATGCTGAAGAAGATCGGCGCCCAGGCGCGGCAGGAAATCGAGACGCTCCTGGGACGTCCGGTCTATCTTGAAACGTGGGTCAAGGTATACCCGAAGTGGCGCAAGGATAAGGCGTTCCTGCAGCGGATCGGGTACTGAAGGCCAGGGCAATTCCTCTCTCCCTTGAGAGAGATTGGTGGGTTTCCCAAGACGAAAGGGGGCAATATGGCCGACAAAGTAAGCATCCTCGGTTTTGCCGGAAGTCTGCGCAAAGGCTCGTACAATAAGGCGGTGCTGCGCGCCGCGGCGGAACTCCTGCCCGGTGACGCAACGCTGGAGATCTTCGACCTCGAAGGCATCCCCCCGTACAACATGGACATCGAAGGCGCCATGCCCCAGTATGTGAAAGACTTCAAAGCGAAGATCAGGGCCGCGGATGCCATCCTGTTCGTAACACCAGAACACAATTACTCAGTGCCGGGAATCCTGAAGAATGCCATCGACTGGGCTTCAAGGCCCTACGGGGACAACTCGTTCGAGGGCAAGCCGGCGGCTATCATGAGCGCATCGCCCGGCATGTTTGGGGGCAACAAAGCCCAGTACCATCTGCGTCAAATGCTGGTCTTTCTGGATATGCATCCGTTGAACAAGCCGGAGGTGTTCGTTGCCAATGCCAGCCAGAGAATCGACGAGAAAGGCCGTCTCACTGACGAGGAGACCAGAAAGAGGGTCGCGCAGCTTCTTCAGGCCCTGGTCGTCTGGACGCGAAGACTGAAGGCGGGGGCGAAGTAGTGTTCTATCTGTAGGGCAGTTGACGCAGCGCGCTGCCATCCCACCGCCAGAGCCACGCCGCGCCCGAGATGTGGACGCCGCCTACCCAGCGGTCAACTCCTCTGGCTGCCGCCACGTCGGTCGTCCCGTTCAGGGCATCTTTGCCCAGGCGGGTCAACTGGATGCCTGATGAAGTCCCCATTTGAATCAGGGGCCCGGTCCCCCCGGCGAGGGAACGAAGCACTGAAAGCAGCGTCTGGTCGCCGTACCAGCAGCCGTACCGGGGCGGTTCCATCGTGTCAACGGCTTTGAAGACGGCCGGGAAATCGTCGCTGCCCCTGCCAACTGCCGTCAGGAGAAACTGCTCGGTCAGGCCCAGACCGTTCGATACTGAGGGATATTCGGCCATAAGCCTGAATAGCGCGGCGTCAACGAACGGGAGCGACGGGAAACCCGCTGCCACGAGCCGGGCGTGGTCTTCCGGGTGAGGCGAACAGAAGGTGTGCCAGACAATAGCGGCTTCTTCATACTGCTCCGTGGTCGCTTCCCGGCGTTTGGCAAAGATTCGCTCAAGCTGCGCTGGCTCCGCCTCTCCGAATCCACGGAGAACGCTCCGGCCCTCAAACACTTCGCCGACGAGGGTAATCCGGACGCCCTGCCTGCGATTGCTCCTCAGCCAGTCCAGCAGCCGCACGAGAATGAGCTGGTCGTAGGGGCAGGGGTCGAACCACAGCACTATCTCGTCATATTGCTGGCCCCCCTCCAAAGAGTCCAAGTCCTGGAAAGAGCCGGCGTCCACGCGCCTGAATGAGGCGCGGACAGCCCTGTATTCCTCGAAAGCGAGCCCACGGGGAGATGGCCCGACAGCCGCGGAGTCCTTCCATCCTATTACGGCGCCGGGCAGGCCGGACCGCCTGTGAACATCGGCGGCCATGTCCCCGCTGTGAATATGAAGCAGGCTCCGCTCAGGCAACGCTGTCCTCCACCCACCAGTATACCAGCGCAGCCGTTCGTCGTGCATGTTGACCTCCCCGACCATATTTTGAGTCCTCGCCGCCAAGTGTGCTACACTTGACACGGCTTCACTATGCCGACCCCGGGAGGGATATTCAGGGAGGAGAATCGTGGCTGATCTGAAAACTCGTCTGGGAAACCTGGCGCTGGATAATCCTATCATCGTGTCGTCAGGCTACGCCACCGAGACGCCCCATGCCCTGAGGAAAGCCGATGCCTTCGGGCCGGGGGCCATCATTATCAAGAGCTCGCTGGTGGACGAGGAATACAGCAAGGTGGTCAAACCCTATGCGCCCCACCTGTATCCCTCCTGCCGGGGGGCCTTCACCTCGTGCGAGGATGGCCTGCTGGTGACGGGCGCCATGTCCCCCTGGTCGTTGGAGCTGTGGGCCGAATGGCTGGCCAAGAACGTGGACGGCTTCCATTCCCCGCTCATTGCCAGCGTCGCCGCTGTGTCACTGGAGGGCTATGTCAAAGGGGCGCGGATGATGGAGCAGGCCGGGGCCAAGGGCGTCGAGCTATTGCTGGCGTGCCCGGCGCCGTATTTCCGTCCCTTCAAGTACTCTATGAACGCCGAGCCTAAGGTGACACAGGAGATATGTCAGGCGGTGAAGTCCGCCGTCAAAGTCCCGGTGGGCGCCAAGATAGCCCCGATGTCGGTGATGGCCAAAGCCGCCAAAGCCGCCGGCGTGGACTGGATAACCCTGGGCGGCGGGCCGCTGGCCTATCCTGAGATCGACCTGGAGACGGTGCAGCCCAGGCTCCCCACGGGGCTCTTCATCTGCGGCACCCATGTCAATAAGATGTCCACCTTTTACTGCCTGGTATCTGTATCCAAGATGTCGGCGGATACCCACTTCTCGGCGCACGGCGGGGCGCAGGACTGGAAGGACGCGGCTGAATTCATCCTCTACGGGGCCAGCTCGGTACAGGCCCACGCCACGTTCATGGTCAAGGGCTTCTCCGTCATCGAGTCCATGAGGCGGGGGTTGGCCGAGTACATGGACAAGCACGGCTTTTCCCGCATAGAGGATATGAGGGGGAGCATTCTGCCCAAGCTCCTCACTTTCAACGACCTTGTTGAGGCGTATCCCCGCACCAAAGGCAAGATCGTGGCCCTGGTGGACGAAGCTAACTGCAGCGGTTGCGGGATATGTGAGGATGTCTGCGCCTATGACGCTATCCATGTCGTCAATGGCATCGCCCGGGCCATGTCGGACCGCTGCGAGGGCTGCAATCTGTGCATTGTGGACTGCCCGACGAAGGCCATCGTCCTGAAGAACACTGAACTGATGCGCCGCTCCGCTGCCGGGGTCTGAAGACCGCAAAGCGCCGAAGGGCCTGGCAGCGTCTTCGTCGCCTGTAGAAGGGGCGACCGCCACCACATGTTCCAACATATTCCTGACCAAATAGCGGTAACTAATCTGAGGCATGGGGGAGATGGCCCCGCAACGCGTCATTCCAGCGAAAGCCCCGATGCATCGGGGGCCCCGCAGTGCTCACGTCTCCTGGATTCCAGCTCGGTGGCCGGAATGACAGGTGGTGTAGCGCCTCTCGCTATCTGTCTAAGTACGGGTGCTCAAGGCATTTTGTTGGAACGGGGGCGACCGCTACTCGCCCCTACGAGTATTTTGGGACTAATGAGGAAGGCCCCGAAGAATCGGGGCCTTCCTCATTCCATCCTATTTTGCCCTTTTTAGCGTACCGGCTAGGGTATTTCCCACTCGAAGCGCCAGCCCGGGGGCAAGGGGATGTTGGGTAGAGGGCCTCGATTCGGGTTCGGCAGCGGGCGGACGTCAGTAGAGGTTTCGGGGAACGCCGCCAGGGTGGCCGTCACGGTCAGGCTGTTTGCGCCGCGCAGCACGGTGAGGCTCACGCTGTCACCCACCATCTTGCTGGCGTTGAAGTAGGCGGACAGGTCCTCCACGCTGGTCACGGCCTTGCCGTCCACCGCCGTGATCACGTCGCCGCCCGGAGTCGCCTGGCCGCCGGCGCTCCTGCTGGCGCCTTTGAGTCCGGCTTTGTCCGCCGGGCCGTCGGGTACGACCGAAATCACGTAGACCCCCCGGTTGACCGACAGGCCTAGCTCTGTGGCCAGCGACCGCGTCAGGGCCGTGCCGCTGATCCCCAGGAACGGCCGGGTTGCCTGTCTGCCAGCGATAAGGTCGGACAGTTGTTTCCTGGCGACGTTGGACGCCACCGCAAAGCCCACCCCCCGGGCGCCGCCCCCTCCGGTCTCAATCGCCGTGTTGATGCCGATCACCTGACCGTTGGCGTCGAGCAACGGCCCACCCGAGTTGCCCGGGTTTATTGCTGCGTCGGTCTGCAGCATTCCGGTCATCCTGCCGCCTCTCAGGCTGCGATTGAGGCCGCTGACCACTCCCACAGTTATGGAATCGTTCAATCCGAACGGGCTGCCCAGGGCGATAGCAATCTGTCCCGGCTTCACCGCGCTGGAATCGGCAAATTGAAGCGGTGCGATTCCGGACACGGACGAAGGGTCGATGCCGATCAGGGCCAGGTCATTGGTTGAGTCCTTGCCCAGGACTTTGGCCTCGACCGTGTTTCCGTCCTGCAGCACCACCTCGACAGTGGACGCCCCGTCGACCACATGGTTATTGGTCAGGATGCGCCCCTGGGCATCTATCAGAAAGCCGGACCCCTGCCCCTGCTGCTGGAACGAGCGACCGCCAAAACCGCTGCCCCGCTGGCTCGTCTGGATCTCCACGACGGCGGGGCTGGCGTTTTCGTAGATTGCCGTGATGGTGTCCTGGCTCAGCAAGACAGGGGCTGCCAGTGACGTGCGAGGGGCAAAGGTGACACCCGCCCCCAGCGCATAGCCGGCCCCGACCATAAAGAGCGATGCAAGAACAGCCAGTATCTTGCCCTTCAAACTTTTCATTGTAGCCTACCTCCTTCGGTTTCTCCCGAAAACAGTTGCGCCTATCGTAGGGGCAGGCCTTGCTCCTGACCTGCGCGACCACGAGGGTCGACCCTACGAGTGACGCGGGCCCGCGGTCTTCAGATCCAGGAAGGCGGCCTTCCCTGCGCTCCACGCGACATGGAAGCCCATTTTCATACTTCGCGGTGCCCAGCGCAACCGGGCATGAACGGTTCTCCCGAAAACAGTTGCGCCTATCGTAGGGCAGGCCTTGCGCCTGCCCTGGGCGACCACGAGGGTCGCCCCTAAGAGTGACGCGGGCCCGCGATCTTCAGATCCAGGAAGGCGGCCTTCCCTGCACTCCATGTGGCATAGCGTCCCCTTTTTCATCCCTGGCAGTGCTGAT
>JACQTY010000080.1 GCA_016210545.1 Chloroflexota bacterium | reverse complement strand
CCAATACGGGGTCGGTGACCGGATCAACATCGACTCCGATGGCACAAGTTCCCGGCACAAATCCGGCGGAGGCAGATTGGGCAAAAGTCGTGAGCGCGGCCCAAAGGGAGGGCCAACTAACCATCTATTCTGACAGAGCTGGCGGGGATACCTGGAAGAGCCTGGTAGACGTATTCACTGCTCGCTACGGGGTTAAGGTGCAAGGGATAGCAGCACGCGGCGCTGAGCTATTGGAGAGGATGAAGGTGGAGCAGAGGACGGGCCAGGCGGTAGCTGACCTGATAATAGGGGGGCCCACAAGCGCGGTCGCCGTATCTAAAGAAGGGTTTACGGCTTCCTTGTTGGACTTGCCTGAAGTTCGGCAACAAGGCATTTGGATGAGCTCGCCGGCATACGATCCTCAGGCACTGGTGCTTTTCTTCAGTATCACTCCCCCTTTCTTTCCCGTAGTCAATACGAAGCTGGTCAAACCGGATGACGAGCCCCGCACTTGGCAAGACTTGCTCCAGCCTCGCTGGAAAGGACAAATTCTAATGGATGACCCAAGTGTCACCGGTGGTGGCAATATATGGACAGGCTTATCTCTGGAATACAAGATTTTAGATATGGCTTACCTGGAGAAGTTAGCACGGCAAGATGTGGTGTTAACGCGCAACTATACAGAGGCCTTTACTATGGTAGGCACTGGCGAGAGGGCGATGGCGCTCGCTCAGCCACTACATCAGACTTTCGTGAGCTTTGTTGTGAAGGGAGCGCCGCTTAAAGCGGTGGATATCAAAGATGGTGGGGTGACAAGCGCATATGTCGTCAATATGCCCAAGAAACCTGCTCATTTGAACGCTGCCCGTCTTTTTGCTAACTGGCTTCTAACTGAAGAGGGACAAACAGCGTGGTCACGAGAGATGCAGTATTGGCCAATACGTAAGGGAGTGCCAGTTGCCACCCATCAGTCCCTTGTCTTCAAGAATCCAACCAAGATTGTCGTACCTACAGCGGAGGATAACGAAGCCATTGTGAAGTATGTTAAAGATGGTACGATTGCGAAGCTGTTCAAGAAATAGTCGCCAACTGGGTTGCGAAACCGTGGCAAGAAGGCAAGGAAGGAGCTAGAGATGGTGGAGAGGGTAATAGAACGAGGCCGCGAACCAGAGCCAAAGGAGCTTGCTTATGAGCAGGTCATCAAGTGGAATGCAGAGCAGAGGCGCAAGCGTTTGGAGGGCAAGGTCGTAATACGTGGGAAGGATAGACCGTTTGAGCAAAACCGCATGGGACTGGTCAAATTCTACAGTTATCCAGGGGTTTGGGACAGCTTGGCGGCGCCTGACTGGATGATAGCCATTCACAGCGTCCGTCGGCATTCGGGCAAACATTGTCACCAGGGCGGTCTGATCCTCTTTGTGTTGGATGGCAAAGGATACTCAGTGGTAGATGGAGTAAGGTATGATTGGGAAGAAGGGGACTGCATCATACTTCCGGTCAAGCCGGAAGGCTGTGAACACCAGCACTTCAATGCGAACCCGGACCCTGAACAGCCTGGAACCTTTATCGCCTTCATATATTATCCCATGAAAAACGCTATGGGCAATGTCTTGGAACAAAGGGAGGATTCGCCTGATTGGAAAGGACCTCCCACTCGCTACCACGGAGCGTAGGTTGTGTCTCCACGATAGACAATAGCGTGCTGTTTGACTGACAGTCATAAAAAGTTGAATGCTGGAGACACCCCATGGGCCTTATAAGAGGCAAATTTAGCGCACAAACCCCACACCTACTGACTTGGTTTCTGTTGGTTGTTGTCACAGGCCTGGTTTTATATCCCCTCATTATGCTTCTCTACGGCAGTGTGCGCAGCGCGGGACCAGGGTTACCCGGCTCCTATACCCTTTCCGGCTATATCGCCGCGTATAGTAATCCCGGAACATACACTACATTTTGGAACACTTTCTGGCTTGGAGCAGTGCGCACTCTCATTGCCCTGGTGCTCGCGGTGTTCTTCGCCTGGGTAGTCACCCGCACTGACACTCCATGGCGACGCGGGCTAGAAGTGATGGTATGGCTGCAGTTCTTCTTGCCCAGCCAACCCATGGTCATGGCCTGGATCCTGCTACTTGCTCCCAAAACCGGCATCCTCAACCAATTCTTAGTCGGTGTATTTGACCTGACCAGGGGCCCAATGGATGTTTTTAGCTATTATGGCATTATCTGGGTGTCTTCAATCCATTGGGCGTCCGTCATCTTTCTGCTTATTACACCTGCGTTTCGGGGTATGGACGCCGCGCTAGAAGAGTCATCCCGAATGGCAGGAGCCAACGGCCGAAGCACCGTTTTACGCGTTACTTTACCTGTCCTCTCCCCGGCTATCTTAGGGGCTACCATGCTCGTCTTCGTAAAAATAATGGAGTCCTTCGAGGTGGAGCTTTTTCTGGGTTATAGCAGGGGTATTTATGTTTATACCACAAGGATCTATGACTTGGTAGCCCATTTCCCAACGGACTTCCCCCAGGCTATGGCCCTGACCACTGTGTTCCTCGCCATGGTATTCGGTATCATCGCTCTACAGTGGCGACTATTGAAAGGACGCCAGTTTGTCACAATAACTGGACGGGGCTTTGGCGTCCGTCCCACGCGCCTTGGGCGATGGCGCTGGGTTACCTTTAGTGTGGTGCTTCTTTACTTTTTACTTGGCACTCTGCTACCGGTGACCATTCTGGGCATAGGCACTTTCATGAAGCTGTTCGGCATCTTTGTGGAAGAGCCGTTTACGACTCAGAATTGGGCACGGGTATTCGCCGACTCTCAATTCTGGGGAACACTGAGAAACACTTTGGTAGTGGGAATAGGGGCAGCTTCACTGGGGATGATTCTCTATTCTCTGATTAGCTATGTGGTAGTCAAGAGCAGCTTTTCGGGGCGGCGGGCCCTGGATTTCATCTCATGGCTGCCATGGGGAGTGCCGGGGCTGGTGATGGCGCTGGGTTTCCTTTGGGCGTACGTAGGCGGTGTAAAGCTCCCCTTTGTTATCTACGGGACGATTTACTTACTCATCCTGGTGTTCATAGTCAAAGGGCTGCCGTTAGGAGTGAGGGTAATGAACGGGGCAATGGTGCAAATCGGCAACGAGCTGGAGGAATCTTCGCGGGTGTTAGGGGCTTCGTGGAGCCATACTTTTCGCCGTATTATTGCTCCGCTTCTTACCCCATCATTCATTTCCGCCTGGCTCCTGCTTTTCTTTCTTTCGGTCCGGGACGTGGTAACTCCAGTGCTGCTATATACGCCTAAATCCAGAGTCTTGTCCATTGCTATGCTGGAGCACTGGCTGGGCGGCCAACCGGAGGTAGCTATGGTCATAGGTCTCATTACCACTGTTGTGCTGCTGGCATTTGCCCTGGTGGCGCGCTGGGTGGGGGCGAAGCAAGAAGTAAGCGCCTGACCCGTGCTGGTAGCCATTTACGGAATACTCGGAAGCAAGCTCAGCGGATTTGTTCTCAACGACTGGTTCCCAGAGAGCTATCGCATTTTGAGGGATGGAGGCTACCGATGAAAGCATTACTCGTAGGCGGCACAGGGCCGACTGGCCCCCACGTGGTTGCGAGGTTGCGAAGTAAAGGGTATGAGGTAGCTATTCTGCATCGGGGCACTCACGAAATAGATCTACCTGCGGATGTGGAGCACTTGCACGGAGACCCGCATTTCTTGGAAAGCCTGGAGAGTATACTTGGCAAGCGTAGTTTCGACCTTGTGATTAGCATGTATGGGAGGCTGAGGATAGTAGCCCAGGCCATGAAAGAAAGAACCCCCCGATTCATAGGGATTGGCGGTACCGGGGTCTACCCCGGCTGGATCAAAGCAGAACAGGGTAGGGTGCCACTACCCTTACCTGTACCAGAATCCTGCCCACTTCAGGATGACCCACATCTGGATCACCTGGGTTATATGATGGTGATGAGCGAGCAGACAGTTATGCAAGCGCACCGGGAGGGGGCCTACAACGCCACTATATTGCGCTATCCCGTAATTTATGGACCTCGCCAGCTTGGAGCCAGAGAGTGGAGCATTGTCCGACGGATTTTGGATGGCAGGAAACACATTATCCTTCCCGACGGAGGCACAGCCTTGGAACATAAAGGCTACACAGAGAATATGGCCCACGCAGTTATGTTGGCCGTGGAAAAGCCGGAGTCGAGCGGCCAAATATACAACGTGGGTGACGAAACAGTGCTCACGATCAAACAATGGGTGGAGACCATTGCCCGCCTAATGGGGCACCAGTGGGAAATAGTGGAAATGCCTTATCGCCTCGCCCGACCAAGCCGCCCCTATTCCGGCAGAACACATCATCGAGTGCTAGATCTTGCCAAGATTAGGACAGAACTGGGTTATAAGGAGTTGGTGCCCGTGGAAGAAGCCTTAAGGCGGACGGTAGCTTGGCTTGTAGAACATCGACCGGACCCCGATGGAGAGGTGGAACGCCAGCTTCAGGACCCCTTTGATTACGCGGCAGAAGACCACTTTATCAAAGAGTACCAGGCAGCCGTAGAGAGGATTCTAGTAGTGCCATTCAACAGGGAGAGGTGGAGACACCCATACGATCATCCCAAGGTCCGCAATGCTTAACCCTGATGCGTTGGGGCATCTTCGATGTGCTGCACACCACCCTGGCCCAGATGGTGAGGCAGGCGCGATTGGAAGGCTACAAACTTTGCTGGCTTGCGAGAATCAGCGTTGAAATGCTGGTGCACGGTATTTACCGGAATACACACCACATCTCCGGTCTCCCAATCCCACCGCTTGCTATCGTGCACATCAAAGCCTTTTCCCTCCAATATCTTGTGTACCTCTTCGCTCACATGGCGGTGCCGCCCAGAACGTCCCCCCGGTGGGATCTCTTGGATGAAGGCGTCATAGACGTACAATCCGGAAGATGTGTATGGGTGAATCAGGTATTTTAGTCGGCCCATGCGGGTGTCTTCCCAGATGCAGTCTCTCTCCCTAATCACGTGGGGAGCCGATTGCCGCACTCTTCTTTGTTCTGTGAGAGTCGTTACATACCTCTCATAGGTGTTTGCAGCAGTATTCTCATAGTCAGCTCCATGCTTTTCGGCCATGACTCGCTGCAAATCCAAATCCACCTGGCTGAACCTTACCTCCTCTCCATCTTCAGTCTTGTAGCCCACTACTTGCCCATCGGTACTATACAACAAGGGGGCCCCGGCAGGAAAGTTGTAATCGGTATGCATCTCGATCTGTTCTGTACCGGCTATCATTAGAACTTCGTAGACAGCTGGCACAGAAAAGAAGAGCCTGGCATCCTCGCTTGAACTACTATTGAAATGCTGATGGACGCAATAGGTGGGGACAATCATAATGTCCCCAGCTTCCCAAGGGTATCTTTCACCGTCGTGTATTTCGTAACCACGCCCCTCCACTATGTAAAAAATGGCTTCGAAGTAATGACGGTGTCGTCCAGATTTGCCGCTAGGAGGAATGATTTGTTCGTGGACGCCTATACTTGAAATAGGGGCTGCAGTGAGGCGTTCCTGTGGCCCGCAGTCAAAGAACGCTTTTCGGTAGGACTGCGCACTCTGCCTCCACGGTACATCATCGAACTTGATGACGTGGGGCAAAGAGGCTACTCGATTCTTATCATTCTGTACCCGCAGCCATAACCTTTCTACCGAGCGAACATACTCTTTGGGATCTTGCTCCCGTCGGCGTTCTAAATGCTTCTCCATACGCTCCTTCTTCATCCTTCTATCATGAGATTGGAACCAAACCCTGCAATAATGGGGCTAGAAAACGCTCAACTATGACTAGCTAGCGATGGCACATCTCACAATAGGCAACTGCGCCGACATCACTAGCGTTAAGAATAGGTGTCCTCTCTTCCAAGTGGGCCACTGTTGATTGATATCGCCAGAACGACGGACCAAAGCTGCACTAACTAAGTTTAGCTTAAATTGTCATGGGTTGCAATTCTAGTCAGCAACTTGCAGGCAAGCTTATCAGAAGACTAAAACCATTTGCCCTGGAAACAAAGCATGGAACTGCGCGCGGGGCAATGTTAGTTTGTGGGGTCACATTAGGATAGATTGTGCGTGGTAACAAAAGCCCCTTTTGTGCAGGTGCAATGTATCCCAGGATCCCGCTCGACATGGCCCCAGAACGCAAAATCTGGGGCCTTTCGGCTCCAGGACGGGTTTTGCCCGTTCAGGGCCGTTTCCCTCCCTTTCGGGGACCGGCGCTCCCCGACACACCCTGGAATTCGGTCCCGGCCTGCCCTTTGCCCCCCTTGGCCCTTGTTCTTTGAGCGGAGGGGTCGCGTGGGCCAAAGAAGTAACTATTTCCATAAGCAATCAGTCCATTCTTTTCAAAGCTGACCAAAATTCACGCGCCCACCCGGAACGGAGGACGGAGCTTGGAAAAGGGCGCGCGTACGCGGGTAGGCGGCAGAGCGGGAGTGCCGTTTCCTACGGTGAAGGGGGCTTGTTCAGGGCCGCCCTGAACAGGGACCTCAACAGGGGGTCGTCCCAGACGACGGCCAGCTCCGGCAGCCGGCCCTCCTCGGTGAGACGGTAGATGCGCCTCATGACGGGGACCACCTCCCGCTTGTCCCGGATGGTGAGCAGGGCCTCATGCCCTGGCTCGACCATGGGATCCTCCCGGACAAACTCCACCAGGCCCAGGCGGCGGATGTGGCCGAAATACTTGGAGAAGCTCTCATAGGTGGGGGTGCGCAGAAGCTTGGCCCTGGGTCTCAGGGCGTTGAGGCGGTAGATGTGCTGCTTGAACGACTGGTGCATCTCGGAACAGGCGCCTTCCCCGTTCTTCTCCAGCCACTGCTTAATGAAGCGCCCGGTGCGGACCTCCGAGCCGGCCCGGCCCCGGGGCTTGTCCCCGGCCATCAGAAGTCCACCAGCAGCGCGGCCCGGTCCTCGGCCTTGCGCCGTCCGTACAGCTTCACCGTGGTCTCTATACTGGTGTGGCCGCAGACCTCGGAGATGTCGGCCCACTCCCGGCCGGCCAGGCGCAGGTGCATGACCCGGCTGTGGCGCAGCAGGTGGGGATGGAAGCCCGGGATGCCGGCGAGCTCACCCAGCTTCCGGAGGCGGCGGTAGATATCCTGATAGGTGTAGTCCATGAACACCCTGGGGGAGCGGGACTGGCGCCAGGCCAGCCATTCCCGGAGGGCCTCCGTCCCCTGCTTGCCCAGGTTGATGCGCTCCCGCCTGCCCCCTTTGCGGGTGACGGTGGCCACCCCCAGGTCCAGTTCCAGGTCAGCAAGATGGAGGTTCAAGACCTCCGAGATGCGCGCCGCCGAGGAGAAGAGGACAATGACCAGGGTCCGTTCCAGGAGACTGGGTGCCTTCTCTACCAGTTCCTTCACCTGGGTAAGGGAAAGATACTGGGGCTCCAGCAAGGCCACCGGCGCCGACGGCAGGTCGAAATCGTAGAGACGGCGGAGGGCCCGGGCGGCGATGGCCAGGGTATTGGGCCTGAGCTTCAGGGAGGCCAGGAAAGCCTGAGCCTCTTGCGGGGTCGGTGGCCGGTCCGCGCCGTCCCGTTCAAGGTACCGCTGGAAGCGTTCCCCCCAGTAAGCGTACAAGGCCTCTGAGCCAGGCGATAGGGACTTCATTGGTCTGTCCCCTTCCTGAGAGCCATGATCCCCCAGGAGGGCATAGTTAGCGCCATTTTAGCTATCCTAGCCGGCGGTGAATCGACGTTAAACATCGGGAAATCTGGCACGGACTCGTTATCTCCTTACCCTGCCCTCGGCTCGTGTATGCCGGGGATGTCGGGGAGCAGGGTGTGCGCCTGTAGCATGACCTGGGTCATGTCGACTGCCCACTCCGGCCACTGCTCTATGATGCCCCGGGCAGCGCGCAGGGCGGCGTTGCCGCAGCCCTTGAGCTTGCCGATCTCCGGCGCCCCCTTCCGCGGCCGGTACTGCAGCTCCTCGAACAGCCTCTCCGCCTTGAGACCCAGGGGCGGCAGGCTCCCCGGCTCCAGCATGTTGAGGCACCAGACCCCGGCGCGGATCACCTCCTCTGCCCTGAGGGCCCGGGCATGGATGTCCCCGAGTTGGAACTGGACTACTCTCAGCGCCTCTTCTTTTTGCTGGAGGCGCCTCATCCTCCTCGCCCTCCTCAGGCACCGTCCCCATCATCTCCATCAGGGTGCTGGCCTCGTCGGCGACGGCCTGGAGGTCGAAGGCTGCACGGGTAAGCAGGGCCAGGGTCGCCGGCGGCTCAAGCCTGCGGCTGACGGCATGGAGCCGCGAGTTCAGCTCCTGAGCCTCCGGCTCGGGGTCTTTTCTCGCCCCGGCCATGCGTAATAGCTGGTAGACCCGCTCCTTGGGCTTGGGCGGGTTCAGCCGCCTTCCGATCTCCTCGAGGGTAAGCCCCAGGCGGCGCAGGCCGACCACCGACTCCAGGAGAGACCGAGTCACCGGCCGGTACAGAGGCCCCCGGGCCTCCCGGTGCACATGGCGGCTGATGACACTTATGCTTCGGCCAGTGCGGGCCATGATCTCCCTGTAGGTGCGCTTCTGCACCCAGAACATATCGTGGATGAGCTGGGCCTCCTCCTTCTCCACCGGCCGCGCCCTCTCCCGTTCCCTCACCCCTTCCATGGCCAGGCTCACCGCCCTCTTCACCCTCTTCTCGGTATCCGGCTTGGTCCGGGGCAGGAGGGCGACAGGAGCGCCTTTGGTCGACGGGTCGGCCCCCTTGCCTGCCCTTATCACCGCCCCCACCGTCATGGAGAGGATAGCCAGCTGGGCGACCAGGGTTGCCGCCTGCTGCACCTGGTCCCAGAGGTCATTCCTCTGTACGTCGTTCACCGTTTCATCTCCTTTAGCTCAGACCCTATAGGGCTTTCCAGTCGGCGCCCCAGGCCAACCACCGGATTACCTCGTTCTCTCTCTTTTGCCGATCTTGAAGTTCCTGGCTTTTCCGACGGTCCAGGAACTCCTGGCGCCGGGCTTCCTCATACGCCAGCCTCAGACAGTCCTTCCAATCTATCTGTCTTCCCAGGGCGAAAGATAGTCTCAGCCGTTTCTCGGCCGGCATGGCCATCATGATGAGATAACCCGCCGTCATGGTCTCCAAAGGGCAACACGCAATCAGTCGGTCCAGGTCGTCCATGCTACTTGTTCCTTTCTACTGGTACAGCTTTACTCTGAATCCCATGGCCTGAAACGCTTTCGACAGCAGGGCGCCCCAGTTGTCCAGCGACCCCGATATGACCTGGGCAACCTGCGGGTCGTCGGAATCGGTAATGGCCAGGCTCATCTGTTGGCCCTTCCTGACAATGGCAACCTCCACCCTGGCCAGCGCGGCCCGTTTCTCCGGGGGCGCCTGGGCCACCTGTCCCGCCATGAAGCGGAAAAGGGCTTCTTGAGCCTGCGATCCGCCGAACATGCCCATCATCTTATCCACCATGATTTCCCTCCAGTTCATCTATCGAATGGGTCTCAATAGGGGGCGGTTCCCAGGCGGGCGATGCCTGGGGCTGCTGAGCGCCTCCCTGGGCCGGGGCCTGGGGCGCAGCCTGTCCGGGCAATTGGAGCCCCATGGAATGGGCCAGTTGCTGGCCCACCTGCAACATCTGGGGCAGACCCTGCATCATGCTCATCATCCGGGTAACCGGGTCGGGGGCGGGGGCAGGCGCGGACTTGGCCCCTATCTGCGACTTTAAGGACTGTATCTCGGGCATTATCCGCTGGGCGACGCCGATGGCCGCCTGTTGGGCCACTTCTTGTCCGGCCCCCTGAGCGGTCCGGGCGGCCTCCGCCTGCCCTCGCTGCCACGTGTCCAGCAGGTCGATCAGGGGCTTTATGGACTCGCAGAAGAGACGCAGGCCCATCAATGGCACAGCCATACCAGCCAGGAATAGCTTCCTGTCTCTTGTCTGGCCATCGAAGATCTCGGCGACATCGGCCTCCAGCCATTCAGGCAGGACCGACTCTTTGTCTCTACGTAAAGCCATCTCACTGCGCCCGGAATTGCCTGGTGGACCTTTGTCCTCTCTCTGGCGCCTTCTAACCCGTTGCCGAATAAGACCAGGAGAGAAGCCTTTTTCTTCTATCTCTTTCGGCGTCAGACCCTCGTCCAGAAGGTCATCCACCTTCTGGCTCAGGTTCTCCGCATTGTCGTTGTCTCCCATGATTTCCTCCTTGTTAGCTTGAATTAGCCCGGTCACACCTTGACTTCCATAGGGGGTGAGCGAGAGCGGCAGCGGCGTGAGCCGACGTCCAGCGAGAGCACCCCAGAGGCGGTCGAGGCGCAAGGCGCCCCGCTCTTCTTCTCTGGGCATGGACAGGGGTAGCTCGCATCAGCCGGGGTTGGGGAGAGAGGGCTGCGTACCATGGTCATCGTCTCGCAGCCTTCTGGCATTCCCGTGCGCTGGCTAAGGGGAGAGGGAACTGGAAGGGGGCGGAAGAGGTGTCATTGCGTATCGAGTATCCCCATGTTCAAACAGATGGGCCAGACGTTCCAGAACTAGGCCGGTAAACCGAGCCTCAAAGGAGGTCAAATTGATAGCCACCATTTCACCCTATCAGGCTGCCGCCCCGGTCAGGACAACCCAGACCGGCGGCCTGGATGTCTCCAGCCTGATGAACACCATCCTGCCCCTGATGACCCTCATGCTCGTCTTCAGCATGATAATGCCCATGTTCAAGAGCATGAGCGGCGCCTTCAGCGGAGGGAAATAGACAATGGAGAAAGCCAATACGGTAAGCGTACAGCAGACGCCCCAGCCCCAGGTGGCCGTGCCTCCGGTAGGGGGCACCGTTCTCGTCGCCGGCTACGACCCGGTGGACGGCTCGCTGCGGCTCCTCAACCTGGGCACCTTCCATGAGGCCCAGGTGCAGGCGGAGAGGCTCCACGCCCTGGACCGGCTGGATGCCCGCAACGCCAAGAAAGAGATCACCGTAGCCGCCGCCACCGCGATAGGCACCCCGGTGACCGGGGCCCTTGAGGCGCCGGCGGGCGAGGTCTGGTTCATAGGCCGGCTGTCCCTGGTCACGCCGGCGGGGGTCACCGGTAATATCCTGGTCTCCCGCTTCCCCAAGAAGGCCGATGGGACCGACAAGGAGTATCTGGCCACCGACCAGGCGGCGGGGGCCACCACCAACTATGACCTGGCAGGCGCCGGCGAGTTGGGCGAGGAGCTGCGTCTGGTAGGAGGCGACAAGCTCACCGTCCGGGGTGTGGTCACCGCCGTCCCGGCCGCGGACGTCACCGTCACCCTGACCGCCTACGGGCGCAAGGGCAAGAGGCTGATCTAGTGGGAAGTGAGTAGTGAGAGATGGGAGGTGAGACCCCTCCCACCTCCTGCGTCTCACATCCCACTTCTCAATTATGCCTCTCACTGTGCAGTTCGAGCAGCCCCCGGGGACGGAGGTGAGCACCCGGCAGTTCTCGCCGGGGGCCCAGTTCCGCATCTCGGGGAAGGTGACCGGGAGCCTGGGGATGCCCAATCCCTTCATGCAGGTGCGGCTGGACATCCATGACGGATTTCCTCCCCTGTTCCGGGAGACGTATACCAACCTGCTGGGCAACTACAGCTTCGATGTCACGTTACCCTACGTGGTGGGTCAGGCCAGCCTGGTGCTGACCGCCTGGTTCCCGGTGGGCGGCGCCGAGCAGGTCACTATACCTATCGGTCTCGGCATGGAGCCGGCCCCTTTGCCGGCGCCTGGCCCGGACATGCTGTCATCCCTGATGGGTCTGATGGTCCTGGTGCTGGTGATGTCCATGATGGGCTCGGTGCTGCCCATGGTGAAAGGGCTGGGACCGGTGACGGCAACGTCTAAAGGAGGTGGGTCGTGATACAGGTCTTGGAATCCCTGGGGTCTCTTTCCTGGGACCTGGCGGCCCAGAAGGCCTATGCGCCTAACACCGATCTGCCATTTACCCTCCAGGCCACCAACCCCACCGCAGGCGAGAGGATGTACAAGCTCCAGGCCCAGGCCCTGGTGGCCGGGCATCTGGTGTGGTACGCCGACTTCCTCCTGGAGGGGCAGTCCGACGTGTGGTTCCCGGTAGCCGCCGGCCAGTCCCTCAGCGTCCAGGGGACCTTCAGCGCCGACCAGACCGACTTCACCTTCCTGGTGCTGCTGGTAGACCAGGCGACCAACGCGGTGGTGGGCCAGGTGAGGACGGACCTGGTGGGCTCGGCGCCGCCCGGGGGCCCGCCTCCCGTAAATCCGCCTCCGGCAGCGCCCGGATTCGACCTGTCCCCGGTCATGGGGGTGATGGGTATGGTGCTGGTAATGGGCCTTATGGGCTCCGTGATGGGGCCTTTGAAGACAAAGGACTAGATATGGTGCAGCAGGCCCAACCCCTGGTTGCCTCTGTGGACGCCCTGGCCATCATCCGTGCCCTCCAGTCCCAGCAGGAGACGCTCCGGGCCGGCCTGAAGACTGTGGCAGATGCGGTAAAGGAGGGCTCGGAGCCCAGCGTGGCCTATGACAAAGGGACCGGTCCCCTCACCGTGGCCCTGGACCTGAGAGCGGGCAAGGGCCGCATCCAACTGGAGGTATGGGTGAAGTCCTCCGGGGATGCCTCCTTCCTGGTGGAGGGATCCCGCAATGGAACGGACTTCAGGCTGCTGGACACCCTGAGCATCGTGGGCGGCGGCGAGCAGCACCAGGGGTACATGAATGCCTATCCGGTGATACGGGTGACCACAACGTCACCCACCGAGAACGAGATCGAGATCGTGGCGGCCAGATGAGAAGTGAGAGGTGGGAGGGAAGTTGGGTCTCCCCGCCCATTTCCCCCTTCTCACCTCTCAACTGGGGTGAGGCATGGCGGACATAGATGTAAAGGCGGAACAGGCCAGGTTAGAGGCGGAGCTGGCGGAGCTCAATGTCCAACTCGAAGCCATCGAAACCAGGCGGCAGGAGATCGTCAACGAGATCGTCCAGAAGCAGGGCATCAAGCTGTTCCTGGAAAAGCTGGATGGCCGGAAGCCCCAGGGATAGGAGGGAGACATGCCTTTCAAGATATCGGGGCTGGCCAAAGCCGATGTCCAATCGGCCTTGAGCGACCAGGGGTATACCGCAGCCAGAGCGACCAATCTGGATGCCGCCATATCCAGCCGGGCAGCGGCAGCTGACTACACCGCGGCCAGAGCCGCCAAGCTCGACCAGTTGGATGCGGCCATCACTTCCCGGGCCGCCCCCGGCGCCGCCATGGACCTGGCTGCCGGGGCCAAGACAGCCATCTGGAACGAGGCCGTACCGGGATCTCCCACTGCAGGCAGCTTTGGGGAAAGGATCAAGAACAACCTGGACGCCTCCATCTCCAGCCGGCCCTCCGGCGCCGACTGGACGGCGGCGCGGGCTGGCAACCTGGATGCGGCTATCAGCTCCCGGGCTTCCGCCGCCGACTATACCGCGGCCAGGGCGGCCAAGCTCGACCAGTTGGATGCAGCCATAACGTCCCGGGCCGCCCCCGGCGCCGCCATGGACCTGGCGGCCGGGGCCAAGACAGCCCTCTGGAATGAGGCTATCCCGGGATCTCCCACTGTGGGCAGCTTCGGTGAAAGGATCAAGAACAACCTGGACGCCGCCATATCCGGCCGGGCTTCCGTCGTCGACTACACCGCAGCCAGGGCGGCCAAGCTCGACCAGTTGGATGCAGCCATAACGTCCCGGGCCGCCCCGGGCGCCGCCATGGACCTGGCTGCCGGGGCCAAGACAGCCATCTGGAACGAGGCCGTACCGGGATCTCCCACTGTGGGCAGCTTCGGTGAGAGGGTCAAGAACAACCTGGACGCCGCCATCACCAGCCGGGCCTCGCCTACCGACGTGGGGACCCAACTGGACGGCAAGGGCGTAACCTCCACCCGCATGGCCCGGCTGGACCAGATCGGCCAGTCCACCAACTCGGGCTCGGTGGCCGCCGCGGGCAACTCCACCGGGCTCACGGTGTCCCTGGATACCAGCGGCGGGGCGGGACAGGCCAAGTCGGTCATCGAAGTCAGGTATTCCGGTGGTGGGGCGGCTACCTTCTATGCCGAAGGCTCGGATGACAATACCAACTGGTATCAGGGGGACACCTTTTCGGAGGCCGGGGTGGTGGCCAACAGGCTCATCGGCTATCTCAACACCCACCGCTACTTCCGGTTTCGCTCCCCCACTACGGGCATAGACCTGAGCTTCGAGGTCAGGGCGTTGCTGTGAGAAGCAAGAGGCAAGAGTCCAGTGGCAGGCGGGACCGGGTGGTCTGGCTTCTTGATTCCTGCCTCTGGCCTCTTGAGTTGGAGGTCCTGTGGCTTTCCTGATTGGCGCCAGAAGGCTGTCGCAGCTGGCCATCGACGCCGACAAGGACTGGCTGGGCAGGAGCCTGGTCAAGCTGGGCAGTCTCAACCCTATCCAGGACGCCGTCCAGGACCTGAACAGCGCCAGCAAGCGGTGGTGGCGGGCCTGGGTCAGGGACCTGACGGTTACCAACTCCATCAGCGCCGACGGGGTAACGATAGACCTGGGCGCCGGGGGCCTGGTGAAGTTTGGCGCCGATACGCTGCTGCAGCGTCTGGCGGCCGACGTCCTGGGCAGCCCCGATACAATCCTGGTCATCGACAGCGGCTACTTCTCCGGCCGGGGGGCCGCTGCCGAGTATACCAAGTTCGATGCCTATGTCTCCGGGGATAGCTATCAGCGGTTCCTCATCCGGGCCGATGGCCTGATGAGCTGGGGACCGGGCAACGCCCCGCTGGATGTGAGCCTGTACCGGGAGTCGGCCGATTTCCTCCGGCTGAGCAAGGCCCTCTACTGCGCCGCAGTGGCCCGCATCCGGGGCACCGGCGCTGGCAGCGTGGGCGGCGATGCTGTCCTGGAGAAGGCCACCACCGGTGGCCTTCTCTACATCTGGAATGTTATCGATGCCAAGGGGATGTGGCTGGACTTCGCCGCCGGCGCCCTGAAGTTTGCCGCCAACTTCAACCAGGTACTCCCCTCGGCTGACAACATCGGCAGCCTGGGGACTGACTCGGCCCGCTGGGCACTGATCCGGGGGGTGAACATCACCGGGGGCGACCTGGGGCTGGAGAACGGCTGGGCCTTCACTGAGGACCCTGTCCACGGGGTGGCGCTCAAGAGCCCCCAGGGGAAGCGCTACCGGCTGCTCCTGGAGCCCATGTGATGGACATAAAGGCCGAAATGGCGAAAGTGGCCAACCGGATGGAAGAGATCAAGTTCGAGCTCTTCCAGATGGAGAACCGCAAAGGGGACCTGGTGAGCGAGTTGTTGAAGCTCCAGGGACAGATGGAACTGCTCAAACGACTGGATAACGGCGGCGCCGTCCCTCTGTCTCCCCGGCATTGACCTCCAGGAAGTACCGGGCCGGGACCTCGGTGGTCACCAGATAACCCGGGGCCACGTCCCGGGCTGCACCGTTCACTACCAGCAAGGCGTCAAGAAACAGGATGTCTAATGAAAAGAGCATGGGCGCCGTGGTCACCTGGATAGGCAGCTCCCGGCCCATGTCGAAGAGCATGCCCGTGCCCGGCGGAATAGACGCCAGCCCCCCCAGACCCTGCACCAACTCCTGGGGAGTGGCGGCCAGGGATCCCGTCCATAGCCTGTCCCCTACGCTGACTATTGACTGTCCGGCCATGGCTCGTCACCTCTATGATGCTGGCCGGGGATGGCGCCGTCTCCGCTCTCCCTCACCAGGCCATCGATAAACTGGGCCAGGCCGTCGTCGAAGCTCTGGCCGTTGGCCGCGGCTACCCGGTTGATCCGGTCCACCCCCAGGCAGCGCACCACCCGGTAGCCCACCTCCCCGGCGCGGCCGGCGGAGACATCGGGACAGACCGACTTCACCTGCGCGTACCACTCGGACGGGAAGGCCATGGGGGCGCGGCTGCCGCTGCGCCTCAACCGGTCCCGGCTGAGCACCCCAGTGACATAGACGTCCCACATGGTGTCCACTTTGATGTCCACCTTGCCCTTCCAGTAGGCGAAAAGGAATACCAGGGTAAAGATATTGAGTACCAGAGCCGCCGCAGAAAATACCAGGGCCATCTATTCTTCTCCTCGTGCAGCTTTCAGATCGCCGTGAACTTATCACAGGGACCAGGCAAAAAAGTCGTCCGGACCGGCCGCCGCCGCCTTTCCGAGCTAATCCGAATGCTCATCCTTGCCCCAGAGCCCCTCATACCACTCCTGGTGCTCCTGACCGCCCACCTTCCGGTAGCGGGCCGTGGTATTAAAGGAAGTATGGCCCAGTTGCTCCTGCAGAAGCCGGAGCCCGTCACCGGAGTCGTCGTGTTTCACTGCCATAACGGCGAAGGCGTCCCTCAGCCGGTGCGGGCTGACCCCATGCTCCTTGCCGCTCTCCGGGTGCACCAGGCGGGGCAGGCCCGCCCTCCGGGCCAGTTCCTTTACGATCCCCCACGCCCGGTGGCGGTTGATGCCGAAGAGCCGCAACTCCCCTTTGTGCGGCACAGGCCCTCCCTGGCGGATGAAGTCCCGGAGCAACTTCACAGTGGCCCCGTCCAGGGGCAACGTCCGCATTCGGCGGTGTTCCAGGTCCTTTCGCAAAGCGCTCTCCACTTTCTGGCCGCAGCCGGGGCAGAAGCTATGCGCCTTACCCAGGCGGGCATTGCACTTGGGGCAAGATACCCTGACCCGGCTTTTCAGATGCAGGATGGTCACCGTGCCCCGGTCCAGGTCTATGTCTTGGGGCGTCAGGGCCAGAGCTTCGGAGACCCGGCAGCCCAGGTGGAAAAGCAGCCTGACCAGGAGCCGGTCCCTCAGGTTGGCGGCCTGCTTCTCCAGAAGCTCGACCTCACTGACTTCCAGATAGGTCTTGGCCATCCTCTGTGTTCACCTCCAGGGCGGCGACGGGGGTATGTCCCGGTTGCTCTTTACCGCCCAGGGTCCTTCTCTGAAGGTCGCCCCACTGCTGTACAGGCCGGAGGCGGCGAGGCCGACCAGCTCCGCCGGGCTTTCGGCCGACGGCACAATCAGGCCCTTCTGGAGGCCTACTGGCAAAAGTTCCTGAAGGGGGCGATGGCCAGGGGTGTGAATGAAGAGGCAGCCCGCGCTATATTCGACAAATTCAATGGGCAGTATATGTTCCCCGAGTCCCATGCCTTCGCCTTCGGGGTCACCGCCTACCAGGCGGCATGGCTGAAATACTACCACTCGTTGGAGTTCTACACGGCGATCTTCAACCAGCAGCCTATGGGCTTCTACAACCTGGAAACCCTCAAAGAGGACGCCCGAAGGCATGGCGTCAGCGTCCTTAATCCGGATATCAACCGCAGCGAAGAGAAGTGCACAATGGATGGCAATGCTCTGCGGCTGGGCTTTCTCACCGTAAACGGTGTGGGGGAGGCCGCAGCGAAGGCGATAGTGGAGACGCGGGAAAGAGGACCTTTCGCCTCCCTGGCCGACGTTATGGAGCGGACGGGCCTACTCCAGACCCAGGTGGAAAATCTGATCAGCGCCGGGGCCATGGACTGTTTTAATGCCGACCGCCGGTCAGCCCGCTGGGAATCGGGGCTACGCTACCGACCGACGAGCGTCCCCCTCAACCTGTCACAGGGCCAGCAATTGGCCCTGCCTTTGCCCGTGGAGCGGGATATGGCCGAATTGCCCGCGCTGACTGCATGGGACAGCATGAAGGGCGAGTATTGCTCCCTGGGACTTTTCCCTTCGGGACACATCATGGCCCACCTGCGCTGCTTCTTGAAGGGAATGCTCACCAGCAAAGACATTTTGGGCCTCGATGACGGCGCCGAGGTGAAGACTGCGGGCATCGTGGTCCGCCGCCAGCACCCGCTAGCCAAAGCTTACTTTATCACCCTGGAGGATGAGTTTGGCCATACCGGTCTGGTACTCTGGCCTGATATATATGAGCGATACCGGAGCCAGATTCGGGAGCCTTTCTTGATTGTGGCGGGCACGGTATCCCGCCGAGAGGGTACTTTGCAGGTAGCGGTAAGCAAGGTAAGGACCAAAGCTGGGCTCGGCCACGCGCCCAGATCAAAGGATTGGCGGTAAGGCGGCCCAAGCTCCGTTGTCTCAACCCTCCGTTCAATGCCCTCAGACAACGGGTCCGTACCATTGACGCAAAGGCATGCGCTCTTTCTTTAACGTGCACAAAACGCCCAAATGTTCACCGCGTGAGTTCTTGATCGAATTGCTGCCTTCTGTGGATAATAGACCACATTCTCTATTCAACATAATGCCGGTCTGCAACGAACGTTAGAAGAAGGTTACTGCCGTGGTGGGTGCCGGGCAAAAGCATACCACGTGTGGGAACCTGCGGCATGCCGACCCCGTTTCCCGCATCCGGCATGGGGCAGAACCGCCGAAATAATCACTTCTGGTAATCTTGCTCATCCGGGGCTGCAGATGTCTACGCACACGGACCCCGCTCGTCCCCCGACCTGCGGTTCACGAGAGGGTGGAGCGTCCAAACGAGACGTGTTCCTCTGTACCCAACCGCCCAACCGCCAAGACGCGACATTGATTGCCGACTTAGAAAGGCATATAATCATGACAAAACGAGATAAGGGTAAAGTTGACCAACCGTACTTAACTAAGCAGCGTCTCTCGCAACTTATCGCAACAAATGAAATGAGTCATGAGGTGTGATGTCAATAGTGGACACCAAACCCTGATCAGTGAGTGAGAAAATCTCTTCCAATCTGAGTCAGATTGGAGTAAATTATCACCCAGGAGGTTAGGCACGCATGA
This sequence comes from Chloroflexota bacterium, assembly GCA_016210545.1. Lineage (GTDB taxonomy): Bacteria > Chloroflexota > Dehalococcoidia > JACVQG01 > JACVQG01 > JACVQG01. The sequence goes on along the minus strand of JACQTY010000080.1, from coordinate 2,795 downwards.
AGGTGAAATCCCGACATGTCGGGACTGGGTGTCACAGTAACCGGGGGATTGGAGGGGACGATGACGGCGTGGGCAGGGATCTGCCCGTTGATCATGTTAGAGCGCAAGTGTGGGCTAGTGGAACTAGGCGACAGAGTGTTGCCGGAGAAGGAATCGTCCAGGGGACTCCGGTCGGGTCAGATGCTGGAATGCTTCGCGTTGTTGAGCGCTATGGGTGGTGAATGTTATGAAGACATGGAGATCTTGCGGGGGGATGCTGGACTAGCGGCAGTGCTGGGTTACACCCCACCGGCCAGCGAGACGGCACGGCAGTGGCTGGACAAGTTCCACGACGAGTCCTTGATGGCAGGCAGGCCATTACAGGGGTCGTTCCTGCCCCCGGAATCGAAGCATCTGGCTGGTCTGGAGGAACTGAACCGGCGGGTCATCTGGAGCTATATTCAAACGGTGATGCCACCGAGTTGGCAGATTCCTGAAAGCCAATGGAAGGCATGTGGAGTTGGTGAGCCTGGTAAAGATGGCAAACCGATACCGTGGGTGACCCTGGACATAGACGCTCATCTGGTAGAGACGCATAAGGAAGGAGCACGGCCCTGCTACGATGGCTACACTGCCTTTCAACCTATGGTGGTCACCTGGGCGGAGACAGGACTGATACTGGCAGATGAATTCCGGGAGGGGAATGTTCCGGCTTCGGTAGGTACGCTAAAGCTAGTGAACAAGGCTCACGCCGTGTTGCCACTGGGCTCATGGCGGATCAGGATACGGTCAGACTCTGCGGCCTATGAGCAGGACAATCTAGACGAGTGGAACCAGAAACACTGGGAGTTTGCCGTAAGCGCCGATATGACACCGCAGCTCAAAGGGGACATTGAGGCTTTGCCTCCGGACGCCTGGCAGCCCTGGAGAGAGAAAATAAAGAAAGAGACCGAGGTCATCAGGGAATGGGCCGAGGTTGCCTATGTACCCAGCAAGAAAACTGAGAAGAAGGACTCGAAGCCTAACCGCTACGTGGCAATCAGGATACGGTCGCGGCAGAGGGAACTCTTCAGCGATGGCAGCAGCGTCCGCTACTTCGCGGTGGTGAGCAATAGGTGGGACATTGAGGGCCAGGAATTATTGGAATGGCACAGAGGCAAAGCCGGCACTGTAGAACAAAGCCACGACATCTTAAAGAATGAATTGGGGGCCGGGGTCTATCCGAGTGGTAAGCATGGGACCAACGCCGCCTGGCTCAGGATTCAGGTCATAACTCACAACCTGCTGCAACTACTGAAGAAAGTAGCCCTACCTGAAGAGTATGCGACAGCCAAGCCCAAGCGCCTCCGGTTTGCCATTTTCACCCAGTTCGGGCAGGTGGTCCGCCATGCCGGTCGGGTCCTGCTTCGCATTGCCAACGAGGCTTGGAAAAAGCTGATTGGGCCGGGGCAACAAAAAATAGGAGGCATGGTGTTGGACACCTGCTAGTATCACGGGCTTCCCCGACAACCAATAAAAGACGGGCTCCCTTACCGGGCCAGGATTCACCGGATGTAGTATGTTGCCTCAAAAAGGCCAGAAAAGCGGGTCACCCGCTTCGCGAGCCGTGCAACAAGCCTGCCGCGGCACGACGCGCGGCGCTGCCAGCTAGCCGCGGTTCGTTGTGAGGCCGAAAAACCAGGGAAAATGCGACCCGGCTCACCTCGATCGGGACGACTCACGGATTATGGCCAAACCTTTCATGCTACCGGTAGTCCTGCATAGAATCTTTGTTCATAGGCCGCAGGCGCCAGGAATCCAAGCCTGGACTGTCGGCGTTGCCGGTTATAGAAGATCTCGATATATTCTGTAATGTCTCGAATTGCCTCCTGTCTGCTTGCGTAATGACGGTGATGGACCAACTCCTGCTTGAGTGTTCCCCAGAAGCTTTCCATCGGAGCATTATCAAAGCAGTTCCCTTTACCGCTCATCGAAGCTTGCAGTCCAAACCCATCTAGAAGATCCCTGTACTCCTCGGAGCAATACTGACTGCCCCGGTCGGAGTGGTGCATCAGTCCACTAGCCGGACGTTTGGCTGCCACAGCCTGGAATAGAGACTGACTAACCAGATTCTTGGTCATCTGCTCTCCCATCGCATAGCCCACAATCTCGCCGGTAAACAGGTCCTTGTGGCCCGCCAGATAGAGCCATCCCTCGTCCGTCGGCACGTAGGTGATGTCGCTCACCCACACGCTGTTCGGCTGGCTCACCTTGAATTGCTGCCCCAGTAAGTTCTGTGCCACCGGCAGCTTGTGCCTGGAAGTAGTGGTGGCCTTGAATCTCCGTTTCTGTTTGCAACGGATGCCGAGCTTTTTCCGGATACGCCTTATCCTGCAAATGCCTACCCGTATATCATGATCCGCCAGGTCACGCTGTAGCCGCTCTGGACCATAGGTCTGTCGCGTGCGCTGGTCCGCCGCCTTAATCTCAAGCTCCAAGCGCAGCTCCTCCCGCGCCCGGTTCGACAACGGCCGGTCTACCCAGGCATAGTAGCCGCTGCCTGACACGTTGAGCACGCGTCTCAGGAGTGGGACCGGATAATCGAGCCGCAGTTCTTTCATCATCGCGTACCGGGCAGCGACTCCCTGGCAAAGTACGCGGCTGCTTTTTTTAGGATATCGCGCTCCATCCTGAGTTGGGTATTCTCTTTCTCAAGTTCTACAGTGGTCCCGCCGGTCCAGATATGATTCTTGGGCATGGCAAATCTGGCTGAAATCGCATTGTGGTGCCAAATAATCTTGCCTCTGGCATATTGACAACTGATTATGAGTGGATGT